>JBAXED010000178.1:0-5534 GCA_037140615.1 Prolixibacteraceae bacterium | reverse complement strand
CCGATGTTTTTACAGCTTCTGCTACCATAATTTCCAGCAGGGCTTCAGTCTGCATTTCCTCTGGAATTGCCTTAATAAGACCTGAGACATGTCCAATCCGTTCATAAAATGCAAACAGATTCTTTTCCAGATCTGTCAATTTAAATTTGAAATCAGGCCAATCTTTGTGTTGCCAATTGAAGTGATTCATGAGCTGATTATTTCGCTTATTTGGCTCAAATATAGTAAAAATATGAGCCGAATAAAAATCATTATCAGCTCAAATTTTAAATTCTCTTATTATAACTACCAGACGAGCAAGGTTTATTGTGGATTTAACAAAGAAGGAGGTCGATTTCGACCTCCTTCTTGATGATGCCCCTCTTTCATTCGAAAGTTGCAATAAACCATTTCAATCAATAACCTTTGCTTCATTTAATCAAGTGGATAATTATTTGGCTGATATCACATCTGTCATCTGGTGAATAGCACCTACTTCTTCAATATTTGAATCAATTCTGCTATACCTTTGAAATCAGAATATATATTCAGATAATCTTCACTCTGAAGCCCTCCCAAAGCCCTAATTCTGTTCCAATCCTGGTACGCGCCTTGCTTATCTCCAAGTTCATATCTGGCCATACCTCTTGCCATTAGCATATTTATATCTTTGGGTAGAAGAACAATCCCTTTGTCATAATATTTCAGTGCTTTTTTAGGGTCTTTCTTTTTGAAGAGCATTTCTCCCCCTTTTGCGAAGTAGATTCTGATCAAATAGTCATATCCTTGATTTTTAGGAGAATCGGTGAGTTTGAAAGTAACTGAAACTTCCCTTTCTTCAGCAACAGGCTTCCCATTCAATGAGCCTGGCATCCACATGCCTTCTGTAGTTTTAAGTACCCTGATCACTTCCTCATCAATATCAGTTGAAACACTGTTTATTACTGTAAAATCATGGATTTCACCTTTTGGCGAAACAACAAACTTTACGATCGAAGTGCCTTGCGTAAAATTTGCCGCATCTGTCTTAGGATATTGAACATTTCTGCTCAAATAATTGTCAATGGATTCAGTCTTTCCTTCAGGCAAAAGAGGATTGGCCTTTTTACTTCCAGAAAATCGTGCAGGTGAAATTGCGACTTCTTTTAGGCTACCAGTAATTGCTTTCTGCTCTTGTCCAAAAGTAGTAACCGAAGCAATCATACATAAAAAGATAATCATTCTTGTTTTCATGGCAATTAATTTTTTAGTTTTAATACTCTTTCCCAGCGATTCGTTGTTCCGGATCCTGTGTGGAACCGTGGTTTATTTTCAACGTAAAGATCTACTGAAAATCAGCATTATACATGACAATATTTTTGCAAAGAGTTTTGATATTCTTGCATTTATTGTACATTATTGGTGAAACTTGTACTAATTTGATATTTTGGGATGAGAGGGGAAATCTGGCTCCAGGCTAGTATAAATAAACAGATCTTTTGCCGAAGCTAACTATTGACAAGAGGAGGGTCGTTGTTTGTTGTTATGCCAGGTTTCCTATTTGGAAAGTGATTATTTGAGCGGATATAACGACAGGCAGGGATTGATTGAGTAATTCTGGCTAGTTTCTGCTAGTTTGGTAAGCTGATAATCCCATTTTTTTTATCAGTGCTTGAAACCTCGGTTCATTGCGAACGCTATCAAAATCAGGATTGTTATTGATTCCAGGAACACCAGGGATTCGCAACGCTGCCGCTTTCTCCAGACAATCCATTGCTTTCTTTTTCTCTCCAAGCAAACAATAATTTTTGGCATAATCAACTATTGCCGGTTCAACCTGATATCCCTCTCTTCCTGCTGTTCCTTCGTTCCAGAAATACAAAAAGCCTCTCATTCCCGATTGGTTATATATCTCTGTCGCTTTACCTATATATGGTTTGAGATCGTCAAACATATTGGCAACTTTTAGAATTGCTTCCATCGCTTTTTGTTCCTCGCCTTGACTTCTGTAGATTTCGAAATAACGCCAATATACATTGTGCAAATTAGAGTCAAGTTCAACAACTTTCCCACACTCAACCAATGCTTCAGGAAATTTTCGTTCATGGTAATAAAAATCGGAACTTATCAAGAAGATATAGGGAGAGGTTGGATTCAATGAGGAGGCCAGGTCAATTTGTACCCGGGCTTCTTTGTTTTCTCTCAGAATATCCAATAATTCAGCATAATACTGATGAGCAGTGGCACAATTTGGATTTAGTTGAAGTGCCAGCAGAAGTTCATTTCTGGCTTCTTCCCATTTAAATTCACTGTAATAGAGAAGAACACCCAGGGTCGCATGTGCTTCTGCCAAATTATTGTCAAGTTGAAGTGCCTTCAAGGCAAATTCTTTGGCTTTGACATAGCCTTCCGGCCTCGGGTAATCCCTGAAAAATGTATATTGAAAATAAGAGTCAGCGAATCCGGCATAAGCTAAGGCATACGTTGGGTCTGTTGCTATCGCCTTCTCAAAATATGTGAGGCTATTTTTAAAACCTTCAAGCGTTCTCTTGTTCAGAAAATAGCGCCCTTTTGAATAAAAAGAATAAGCTTCCTGATTTCTGGTTGGTATTTTTTCAATTTGTATTCTATCTTGTGGCGAAATAACAGTCTCCAGTTCTGATGCAACCTGTTTGGCAATACTGCTCTGGATCAAAAAAATGTCGGACAATTCCTTCTTGTATACTTCGGACCAGATGAATTGGTTCAGTTGAGAATCGATTAATTGCACCGTGACCTGAACCCTGTTTCCATCCTTTTGAACGCTTCCGTTCAGAAGAAATCTCACGCCTAATTTATTTGCTATTCTGCTGAAGTCCAATGGATTTTGGCTGAATTCCTTTATGGGTGAGGCATCTACTACCTTTAGTTTCCTGATCTGAACAAGGTTATTCAGGACATTGTTGGTTACACCGTCGGCAAAATCCTGGTTGTCCTTCTCCTTACTAAGGTTGGTAAAAGGAAGAACGGCTATTGATTTATCCTTAGGTTCTAACCTGGACAGCGGCAAAAAATAATACAATGACGAGACAATCAGGATGATAATAACGGTTGCTGCAATAACTACACTCTTCAGACTCACTTTCCTAAGAAAAGGTTGTTGTATCTCCTGTTCATTTTCCGTAATTTCTTCTTCTTTTTTGGAAGTATAAGACCGCTCAGTGCCTTTTGCTTTAGGTTCAATTACTCCTCTTTTTTTTATCTCCCCGGGTGGATAGCCGAAATGTTCATTAAAGCATCGGCTAAAATAGGCCGGACTGCTGTATCCAACCCTGTATCCAACTTCAGCAGCAGTAATATCCTCTTGCTCCAGAATCTCCTTTGCACGCTGCAGCCGAATCTCGTTAATAAACTGACTGGTTGTTTTTTTTACGATAGAACGCAACTTGCGGTTCAAACTGAAATAGTTCATTCCAGTTCCCTTAGCCAATTCACTCACACCAAAATTTTCATTGCTAAGGTTTGCCAGAATAATTTCGGTTAGCTTTTGTATAAGATCTTGGTCAGTAGCAGCAAATCTGGACATTTCTGTTTTTTTACTTGCTTTTGTTTGACACTTGGGTCAGGTATAATGCAGTAAATATAAATAATTTCTTGTTCATCTGATTTTTTTATATGATCTGCCATAGGGGAAGACAGTTGCAACCTTTTCGTTCACTACGCCGATCCGTGTTTTTACCAATGCCGTCAAGGTTTTCAAAAGTGGGGAAACAAAAAAAGAGGTCGAAAATGACCTCTTGTCCTGTCTGGCTCCCCTGATAGCACAAAGTTGCATCCGATTTACTTCAATCGTTTTGAGTTAGTATGTGAAAAACTATAATATACGCCATTTTAGTCCAGTAAAAAGTCAGTCATTTTTTCGAATTATTTGAATGTATGAGGTGGTCCAACATTCTCGAAAAAAGTTTCCAAGTTATCGTGGGGTTAAGACAAAATATGTCCAATATTTTTAGGATTGAGTAATCAATTGGTTATATTTATGATACCTATTTGTGTAATGATAGTTAGTCAAAAGCTACTTATAACGTAACCTCATTTGAAACAAAATTGTTAAAGTTGTAACAAATCAAAAATTTAACAATTCATTTATGAAACAATATTTAGTATTTATAGTTTTGATATTCTGTTTTTTAACCGGTTGTATTAAGCAGGAGCAGAAAGTCAAGAATCTTGCATCATTTGCAAAAGTTTATGGATATGTAAAATACTTTCACCCTAGCGATGAAGTAACAAAAATAGACTGGTTGAAATTTTCGGCTTATGGAGCCAAAGAAATAGAGAATTGCAGAACTAAGCAGCAATTGGTAAATACCTTAACGAGTCTATTCAGTCCGATTGCCTCCTCAGTTAAGTTTATTGTATCAAAATCCATACCAACCTACGATTTAAAATCAATCACACCAACAAACTTATCTGGCTACAGACTTACTTACTGGCAACATCTTGGGGTAGGTACTGGGGTGAAGAATTATACCAGTCGATCTGCTTATTCAAGCTTTAGAGTGAACAGGGATACTCTTTCAGGCGACCATAAACCCTTCAATTATCAACCAGAGTTTGAAAAAATCTTTATAACAGAAATTGTGGAAGGTGTCTATTGCCAAATGCCAATGGTGCTTTATTGTAATGCCAATTCAACATTTTCCAAAGCTGATGATACACAATTTAAAAGATTGGTGGACAAGCTTAAGCTTTTTGATTTTTCCACTGAAAAAGCATATATGAAGCTGGGTAATGTAATTAATGTCTATAATGTATTTCAGCACTTTTATCCATACTTCGATGTTGTAGACGTTAATTGGAACAGAGAATTTGATAAAGCTCTCAATCGTTGTTATACAGACAATACTAGTAGGGATCATTTAAGAACTCTCCAAAAATTTACTGCTCCACTAAATGATGGACACATTGATATTTATAACGGTATGAATATCGATTACTCCTACTCCCCCAATATCTCCTGGGATTGGATTGAGAACAAGCTCGTAATAACACATGTATTTAGAGATGATTACAGATTTCACGTAGGGGATATTGTGACCCAAATAAATGGGAAAAGTCCTGAAAAGTATTTTGAAGAGACCAAATCATTAATCTCTGCTGGAACTAAAGGTTGGCTAAATTACATGGCTAATAGAATAAGTTTGGAAGGGGAAATGAATTCATTGATCAATATTTCTATTGAAGGTAAAACATATGATGTTAAAAGAACGGTAATATCCTATTACAAAGAAAAAGAGCTGGAAGATAAAAAGGAGCCTTACAAAAAGGTCGAAGATGGTATCTGGTACTTAAATATAGTGCAATTTAACAGGGAAACATTTAATAAATTATTACCCGAACTTGTTAAAGCCAAGGCTATTATTTGCGATGCAAGAGGTTATCCAAAAGCCGAACATTATTTTATACCCCATCTCATGAAATCAGATGATACAACACGATCATGGATGCAAATACCTCAGATTATTTATCCAGATCATCACCTGTTTTCCTCGTTACGGCACCCAAAAGTACTTCAACTTGGCGAGAATGTCCCA
>JBAXED010000177.1:0-5539 GCA_037140615.1 Prolixibacteraceae bacterium | reverse complement strand
TCTCCAAGTCTCCTAGTCCCCCAGTCCTCTTGAAGCGTGCTCTCAAGTCCGGAGTCCAATCACTCTCAAAGAGCGGGCACCTCCACCCAGCATCGCTTCGCCCAGCTCTCCAATCCCTTCTCGGCAAGTTGAACGCCCTTAGCTCCTTCGAGTAGTGTCCAGCGGAAGGGCTCATTTTTCACCACATGTTTGAGGAACAGCTCCCATTCAACCTTGAATGCGTTTCCGTAGACCTCTTGTTCCGGCACTTTTGACCATCCTTCGAAGAAATTAATCGGACTTGGAATATCAGGGTTCCATACCGGCTTGGGTGTATTTCCGTAATGTTGTGTCCAGCAGTCGCGCAATCCGGCAACTGCCGAGCCTTTTGTTCCGTCGACTTGAAGCGTCAACAAATCATCGCGCCGCACCCTTGTAACCCAGGAAGAGTTGAAATGTGCGATGACACCGCCTTCCAGCTCAAAAGTGGCATAAGCAGCATCGTCGGCGGTACATTTGTAAACGTTCCCCTGCTCATTGACTCTCTCAGGAATATGGGTCGCGCCCAGACAGAAAACGCCCTTCACATTTCCGAAGAGGTTATCGAGCACATAGCGCCAGTGGCAAAGCATGTCGATGATGATGCCTCCATCGTCTTCCTTTCGGTAGTTCCAGCTTGGTCGCTGTGCCGGAACATTGAATCCTTCGAAGACCCAGTATCCAAACTCACCCCGAACGGATAGTATCTTTCCAAAGAAATCATTTTCCATCAGCCGTTTGAGTTTGATCATTCCGGGCAAAAACAATTTGTCCTGAACGACTCCATGCTTGACTCCGGATTCTTCGCATACTTCATACAATTCAAGTGCTGTGGCAACATCACTGGCAACAGGTTTTTCGCAGTAAACATGTTTCCCTGCCCTGGCAGCTTTTTTCACGGCATCAGCTCTCCGTCCGGTGGTTTGGGCATCAAAATAGATTTGGTAGGAAGGGTCATTCATCACCTCATCCAGATTGGTGGTCCATTTTTCAACACCGGAAAGCTGCGCCAGCTTCCTAAGTTTCTCCTCATCGCGACCCACCAGTATCGGATCGGGCATTATAAATTCAGCCGGACCACATTGCACGCCGCCCTGCTTTATAATTTCGACAATCGATCGCATCAGATGCTGGTTGGTTCCCATGCGGCCGGTCACGCCGTTCATAATGATTCCAACTTTGTGGATGGTGGTATTTTCAGCCATATATTAATTAAAATAAGTCTCTGTTGTCATTTACCAAAATTACAATTTGATTCTATATATGCTGTCGAAAAAAAACAAATCGTTGAACCGGTTTCTGAGTCGAAGGGTTCGATTACGGTTCCCTCTTCCCTCTTCCATCACCGTTTCTCCGTTTCCCTCTTCTTTCTTCGACCACTCGCCCCGTCTCCAAGTCCCCTAGTCCCAGTCTTTCTTCCCAGTCCCCCAGTCCTTCCTAACTCTTCGTCAGATACGCCTCCTTGATCTTCTCCAGGTACTCCAACTGATCCATTGCCCAGTATTTATCCGAAAAGATCTCCACCTCGTTGTACCCTCTGAAACCCACCTCTTCGACCCACGATCTGATTTCAGGAACATTAATGCATCCGTCGCCCATCAGTCCGCGGTCGTTCAGAAAATCTGATGTCGGCACATTCCAGTCGCAAACATGAAATGCAAAAAGATGATGGTGTGCAGCACATCTTTGAATCTCGAACTGAAGAGCGGGATCCCACCATAGATGATACACATCAACTGCTACACCCACTGATGGCGAATGAATCAATTCAACCATATCATTCGCCTGACCTAGTGTATTTATAGCTGATCGGTCGCCGGCATACATTGGATGAAGTGGCTCGATGGCCAGTTTTATCCCGGAACGCTGGGCCGAAGGCAATATTTTCACGATTCCTTCGGCAATCTGCTCCCTGGATTTCTCGAGCGACTGACCGCCGTCCGCACCGCAAACCAGCACGATCATAGGTGCACCAATGGCGGCAGCCTGTTCGATGGCCAAGAGATTATCCTCAATGGCATTATGTCTCTTCTTTTTATCCACAGAAGGGAAAAATCCTCCACGAACAAGCGAAACAACATCCATTTCATACCCGTCGAGTAATTTTTTAACCTCTTTCAGATTTCTATTTTCCAGCACATTACGCCAGACAGAAATGCCTTTTATACCTACTGAAGAATAATTTTTCACACACTCTTCGATGCCCCAGGGTTTGGTGGTCTGGGTATGGACGCAAAGTCTTGACAGATCAACAATTTCTGATACCATGGTCAAATAATGCCTTTAAAGAAGTTGTAATAGGAATCTCCCGAGATGATGCGGGATAAATAAAGTGCTGCTTCACGGATGTGGTAATCGCCCCACATACTCGATTCATTGCATGGAACTTTGTACCCTTCCGGGATATTGTCCCAACCATTCGGCCGGTGATAGACAGAATGAAGCAAGATCCCCTGGTGCTCAGGATCAGCAGACAAATAAGGCGACTCCAGTAACCTGGATGCCAGCGTCAATCCGGCCTGCCAATAACGATTGCCTTCTTCCGGGTCACCGGCTTCCTTCAAATATTGTCCCAGACGAAGCAACCCCTGCACGCCAATCGCGGCGGCAGAGCTATCTACAGGCTCATAATTATTGTAAGGATCGGCACGGCGGGAAAGGTAATCGTGCAAATGGACCAGTCCGGGGGCACCTGTATCCCAGTAGGGAATTCCGTCGGCAGGGGTGTGATCCAGGTAAAAATCGCAGGTGGCTTTGGCAGCTTTGGTTAAAATTTGAATAACCTGTTCTTTGGAATGTACAGCTCCGAATTCCTCCTCCGAGAGGTTACTCAAAAATTCCAGTTCCTCCGCAAATCCAAGCATGGCCCATGCCAGTCCGCGGGTCCATGTTGTATATCCGGAATAACCTTGCTGTGAATTCGGACAACGGTAATTTCCGTCGTTAGGGTTGAAAACCGATTCATGGGCTGTACGTCCCCAAATATCATAGCTATCCCGGCCTTCGCCGTAATAAACCGAATATTTTGCGGTGGCAAGCAGATGCTCAATTCCCCGCTGAAAAAGTGATGTCTTTTTGTCATTTTCTCCTGGGAGGTAATGGCCCAACTTATGCGCAATCATCAAAACCCTGCACGACCGGATGGTATCCACGAAAAGTGAGTGAGGTCCGTTGAAGGAGTAGATAAAACCCCCATCCGGGATGTTGCTCCATCTGTTTGCCTGCACTGCACCTGAAGCTTTGAGTGCCAGCTCATAAAAATTCTGCTCCCAGTCATTGAACGGAATCTTTCCCTCCTGCATCAGGCGATGCAGATTTCCATAGGTGCTGATATTGTTAAAACCATGATCGTGAACTCCCACATGACTGATGTGATGAGCCATTGCACTGATTGTCTTTTGCCGGCCCATTTCCAGAAAGGAGTCATCGCCTGTGGCATCAAACTGGAGAATGGCCGACCCAAACTGAAATCCCTGGGTCCATTCTGTCCAGCCGCGGGTGGTATATTTCCCATTTCTGGTAAATACCGGTGCACCCAAAGCCGGGTCATACTCCTTTTCGATGGCATTAATCTTTTCGCCGGACAATTTCCAGAATTGTGCCAGCTTACTTTTGAGATCGGTGGTTTGGAGGTGGTAGTTTATAATCATGAAACATGCTGTGTTGAATTGTCAACTGATTGTTATTCAATATTAGGTAATTTCCTCATAAAATCTTATTACTGAAATTCATTTTCAATACTTTCCCTTAAATCATACAAGAGCCATTCTTTCTTCATAACGGATGATTTCTCGGTTTGCAACAATCTTAAAAAATCTTCTACGCCTTTTGGTTCATTTCCATTGCCATGAATTAAAATAATGCTTCCTCCGTGTATTGGCTCTCCCTTTGCTAACCACGAATCGCTTCCTATCGGAATCAGCCCATAATCTATGACTGTATCCACAATCCTGGCATTGGATACTAATCCTGGGAAACGGAAAAAAACAGAAGAAAGAAATCCATATTGAAGCAGCGCAATCTCGGTACCGAGTATCTCAAAATTAATATCCGTATTAGGTTCCAATAAAAAATTATCTTTCATTGGAATTTTGGGATTATAGTTATGATTAAAAGAGTGATTAACCCATGTAATTGAAATTTCGCATGACGCAATTAAATCCTTAATCCAGAGCATATCCTCCGAATGAGTTAGCATAAATCGGCCGGTAATTGACAAGGCAATTGGAACAGGCTTTTCTGCTTTTTCAAATGCAGTGATCAATGAATTGAAAATAACCCGGTCTAAAGGTTTATGTGACGGACATAGATCTATTGTTAAAACCGCACCTTTTTCTTTTGGATAACCGTGTATAACGCCTGAATTCTGTATCGAATTTGAGTTTGTTTTTGCGGCTTTAATAGCTCTGACATAAGCTGAATTGCTGTAATTAAGAAGGATTTGTTGCCAACGTAATGCTTTTACTGAAATTTGGGTTGAAGAAATAATTTTTGTTTCAAGATTATCAATATCAACTCCCACGTAAAATTGCTTTCCTGCCTGATCAAATTTTCTAATAATCAGTATGTTTTCACTTTTTATATTACCAAAAGCAAAATAAACTTTATAATTACTTATTCCATTTTGAGCAGTAAGAGAAAAGTGGCCAACAATTAAAATTAGAAAGGTCAACAATCCTTTAAAAAAGTAATACCTGTGCTTTGGGGAAATATCCATTGATGATATTGTTTTCAATCTGGCAAATGCTTTGATGCTAAAGTTTATATCATGGGTAACGCTTAGGAAATTTTTTCAGCTATAACTGTGAAGGTTTTTGCTTCTTCAATCATCTCCTTCACTTTAAATCCTGTTAGTTTAAGAAAAAGCAAAATCTCCTCTTTTATAAACGCTCTCAAGGTTGTAATGTCGTCAAACTCTGATCTCTTGTTGCCTTCGTCAATAGTATATTTGGCAAACCAATCATAAGTCCAACCTGTCGTCAGGTTCATTTTCAGTTTGCTGGTTCTTTTTATCTTTTTATTGCTATGTTCAATGTTTTGCTCAAAATCATCAAAGTTGTCGAAGATCCCATTTGCTTCAAAAACGCCAAAAACAAGCAGTCCATTATCTTTAAGCGATTCATAAATTCCCTTCAAAGTATCAATGATGCCTTTGTTTTCAATAACATATGAAATTGAACGTCCTGTTATCAATACTGATTCAAATTGTTTTTGGAATGTTAGGTTTCTCATATCACACTGAATAAACCTATCAGTTTTGACTTCTGAACGAGCGATTTCCAGCATTTCATTATACAAATCCAATCCAAAATAATCGTATCCATTCGCAATAAATCGTCTGGCGAGCATACCAGAGCCACAACCAATTTCAAGTATTTTCTTGCAATTATTTTTTTTAAGTGTGGCATCGTAAAATTCAAATTCCTTATCATAATCAAAAACATGCTGATACATCTCATGATAGATATTTGCCAATGTTGAATACAACTGCGTCATTTTCGTGAAATGTTTTTTTTAATTA
>JBAXED010000176.1:0-5572 GCA_037140615.1 Prolixibacteraceae bacterium | reverse complement strand
AAACTTATTGAATTAAACACAACCAAAGATAAGTTCTTCTCCATCATCGCCCACGACTTAATTAATCCATTTAATGCTATCATTGGCCTTAGCAATCATCTCCTAGAACTTGTAAAAGGAAAGCATTATGAACAAATTGCGGAATTTGCCAGCATAATACTAAAATCATCAAATAGAGCATTTGATTTGCTTTTGAACTTGATGGAATGGGCTCAATCGCAATCTGGCAGAATGGAATTCAAACCTGAATATTTCGAATTAAATGCAATTATTAAGGAAGAAATACTTTTATTGAACGGAAACGCCGAACAAAAGTCTATCATCATAGCCACTGAACTTTCGTCTATCATTCTTGTTAATGCTGATAAGGCAATGCTAAGTACAGTACTAAGAAATTTAATTTCCAATGCCATAAAATTCACAAATCAAAAAGGAAAAATAACCATTGCATCAATGTTCAAACAGCATGAGTTAATTATTTCAGTAATCGATAATGGGGTTGGAATGTCAAAAGAAAGGCTCAACCAATTATTCAAAATTGACGAAAGCTATTCAACACGAGGCACTCAAAATGAAAATGGAACCGGATTGGGTTTGATTCTTTGTAAAGAATTTATTGAAAAAAACAATGGAAAAATTTGGGCTGAGAGTGAGATCGGAGTTGGTACGACTTTTTACTTTTCATTGCCAATAGATATAGAGAATAAGCAAATTATTGAGAAAATGTAGGTTTCAAGAAGGAACTCAATTTTGAAGTTTCAAAATAATTTCTAACAACAAGTAAGCACAACACACTAAATCAATTAAAATGAGAAATGAATTTAATTTTTCTAGTCAACTGAAATCTTTGACAACAATTGTTTTTTTGATCTTAGCAATGCAAAGCTGCAAGGAGGCACCCAAAGAAATCAAACCGGTAACAACTGTTCAAACTGAAAGACCTGAATATTTCAGCCTTCGACCTGAAGCTGAAAAGGCTTATGGCTATACACAGGCGGTAAGAATTGGAAACGACATTAAGATTTCCGGTGCTGTTAGTCTGGATGATGCAGGAAATCCATCCGCAAAGGGTGACTTGTTGCAACAAATGAAAAACTGCTATTCTGATTTAAACAAAGTTTTGAAACATTACGGTTGCACCTTTGATGACGTTGTAGTTGAAAATATATATACCACCAATATGCCTGAATTTATGAAACTATCGGCATTCAGAAGTACAATTTATACGAAACAATTTCCAACTGGCTCATGGCTAGGAGTCAAAGAATTAGGACTGCCTGAGTTCATGATAGAAATTCAACTGGAAGTATTTAAAGCAAAATGAACATTTATTGCATGAGATTTTCTATTTCTAAGACTCTGATTTTGATGTCTTTTACAATTTTGGCTCTATCTACTTATGGACAAAAGTACTATAATTTAGAGTTCGACGCTAAAATATATGATAGTCAGACACTATCGTTTGAAGGTAAATCTTTTTCTGTTAGAGCATATGAAAACATTGTCTATGTCTCAAATCCCGTAGATACGACCTATCAGAAAATGAATATCTATATCCCGGAAGAATATTTTGCTGGGAAAAAAATCAATGGATATTCGGCTCAATCTGCTCCCATCTTTTTTCCAAACAAAGTCGGAGGTTATATGCCGGCTAAACCTGCTTCCACGAAAAACAACCCAACCGGAGGTGGCGATCAAAGACAAAACGCAGTTTTATTTGCTCTTTCAAAAGGATGTATTGTCGCTTCGGCAGGAGCAAGAGGCAGAACGTTAAAAGATGAAAGTGGTATATATACGGGTAAAGCACCAGCCGGAATTGTTGACCTAAAAGCCGCCATTCGTTATTTGAGATATAACGATAAAAATATGCCTGGAGATGCCAGCAAAATTATCTCAAACGGCACAAGTGCAGGCGGCGCAATGTCGACTTTGTTGGGAGCAACAGGCAACCATGCAGATTTTGAACCATTTCTTAAAGCTATAGGAGCAGCAAATACAATGGATGATATTTTTGCTGTTTCGGCTTATTGCCCTATTACCAATTTAGACAATGCTGATATGGCATATGAATGGCAGTTTTTCGGTGTGAATACATACAGAAAAGGTGGCCCAATGCAGAGCATTTCACAAGGAACTTTGGAATTGAGTTCTGAACAGATTGCCGTTTCTAAAAAATTGAAGGAGTTATTCCCTGCCTATGTTAACAGTCTAAAACTGGAAGATAAAAAAGGAACCATCCTGACACTGGATAATAATGGAAATGGCACATTTAAAGAATGGATAAAATCATATGTTGTAGCCTCGGCACAAAAAGCATTGGATGCAGATGTAGACTTGTCGTCATTTGTATTTTTGACAGTCACCAATGGAAAAGTTATCCAAATAGATTTCGATGCTTATGTAAAATATATGCAGCGGCAAAAAACACCACCGGCATTTGATGCCTTGGATTTATCTGGTCCTGAAACGAATTTATTTGGGTCAGCAACAAAAAATAATCAACACTTTACGCAATTTGGTGCAGCGCATTCAACGACCGAAGCGACATCAGCGGATGCTTTAGCAGTGAAAATGATGAATCCAATGAATTATATTGGGGATATAAATTCTAAAACATCAAAATATTGGCGAATCAGACATGGGACAAAAGATAAAGACACGGGACTTGCAATTTCTGTCATTTTAGCAACATTGCTTGAGAACAAAGGCTTTGATGTTAACGTTGAATTGCCTTGGGAAAGACCTCACAGCGGAGATTATGACCTTCATGAATTGTTCGCGTGGATAGACTTGATTTGCAAATAATATCACTTCCATCTCGCAATGGTTTAATCAGGCGAACTTTTAAACTCAAGCAATAAACAAAAATAAATATGACCGTCACAAAATCTAACATACCACTTAAATCGGCATTCCCCGGGAAATACATCCAGGGTGAAGGACTTATTGCTGGATTATCTGAAACTATCAAGTCGCTTGGAAACAAAGGATTAGTAATATCTTCCCGCACAGCAAAAGAAATAATTCTATCCAATTATGCGAAACAATTTAAGGAGGATAGAATACTCATGGAAGAGTTCAAAGGTGAATGCTGTGAAAAAGAATTAAAACGATTATACGATATCGTAATCAGCAATAACATAAATGTCGTTGTTGGCATGGGTGGTGGCAAAGCCATCGATACGGCAAAAATTGTTTCTGACCGGGCAGGGATCCCCGTGATTATTGTTCCAACTATTGCTTCTACTGATGCGCCATGCAGCGGTTGCGCAGTAATATATTCTGATAACGGTGTTTTTGAATCAGTATATTATCAAAAAATGAATCCTCAGGTCGTGTTGGTAGACATGAATGTGATTGCAAATTCACCTGTCCGTTTTCTTGTCGCCGGCATGGGTGATGCATTGGCAACATGGTTTGAAGCCAGGTCATGTGATCGGACTCAATCCATGAACGAGTGCGGCGGATACAGCACCATGGCAGCTTTGAACCTTGCAAAGCTTTGCTACGATATCCTGTTGCAATATGGTGAGGCAGCTAAATTGGCCAACAAAAACAAAATTATCACAGCAGCATTGAACCACATTGTGGAAGCCAATATACTTTTAAGCGGCATTGGGTTCGAAAGTTCCGGACTGGCTTCTGCTCATGCCATACACAACGGATTATCTGCACTCGAAGAGACCCATTCTTTTTACCATGGCGAAAAAGTAGCTTTTGGTGTTTTGGCAGGACTTCACCTGACAGATGCCTCACCAGCAGAAATGGAAACGGTTTACACTTTTTGCGAAAAGATCGGCCTGCCAACCACATTCGAACAAATTGGACTGGCTTCAATAGACAAAAGTAACTTGATAAAGGCAGCTATAAAATCATGTGCTCCTCAGGAAGCTATCCATCACGAAGCAGGCCAAATTACTCCGGAAAAAGTAATGTCCGCCATGATTGCTGCGGATGCTATGGGGAAGGCCAGAAAAATATTATAATCACAATTCCTTAAGGCTTTCTCGCAAAGCCCATTAAGATTTCGCAAAGAAAAAATAGAACATGATCATTTGTTGATTGCTTGCAACGATTTCACCACAAAAATCTGTTTCCAGACTTCTTTTGAACCTTCTGTTTTGACAAGTTTGTTGAAGGCTATGTTTTTCCCATCGGGTGACCAAACAATGTTGGAAAGCTCCTCCTTGCTAACCGGCGTAATTCGCTGGAATCTCTTTTCGAAAGGCTCATCCG
Source organism: Prolixibacteraceae bacterium (assembly GCA_037140615.1). GTDB lineage: Bacteria > Bacteroidota > Bacteroidia > Bacteroidales > Prolixibacteraceae > CAINVV01. Next base: position 1,336 of record JBAXED010000176.1, on the reverse strand, counting down.
AAATCTTGCAGACAACAATGCTGTTTTCGGTTTGGTAACAAATTGATTGGCTGTCATTGCTCCATCTGGCACAACTCTGAACGCCTGCAGGATGATTTGTTACTTGTCTGGAACTTCCGCCGTCAGGCGAAATGACGAAGATTTGCTGAATTCCATTTGTATCAAAAGCCATATAGGCTATCCATTTCCCATCTGAAGAGGAGCGTACCACTCCCCCACAACCGGGATGAGCCGTTTCTGCTGTATAGGTCAGCCGTCGCTGGATGGTGCCTTTCGGCGGCATTGGAAAAGTTTTGAGAGTCCCTTCTAATGGCCCGAATTCTCCTGGTTGATTGATCGAATCTGGGATATCCACAACAAAAAGTTCATCAACCGGTTGATTTCCTTTGCTTCTAACTTTGCCAATAAAAGCCCTGGCGACCTGTCGTTTTCCTGATTTCGTTAAATAGCTTCCAGTACCTATCCAGCTATCGGATGCTGCATTGCTAATATCATCACTCCCCGGGACCGGGTTGGCTACAACCTTTACTACCACAACACTATACCACTCACCATTTATGTTTTCGCCTTCACCGGGATGGTCAACCAAAACCGGACGAAGCTTTGTAGAAACACCAATAGTTCGTAAATTTACCTTCTCTCCTGTTGAGTCTTCAATGGCTTTCATGATGGCATCATTGTAAGTATATCCAACCCATTTACCATCCTTGCTCCACTCGTGACGATGGGTGCCCCCACGCAAGGCACCCGGAATGTAAGGAAAGGCAACATCCCTTGCATCCATATATATAGGAATATTCGGATGAGAAACTTCAACGATCACTCCTGTGCGACGCCACTGCTGGTAAGGATTTTTCTCACTGCAAGGTGCCACTCCATGGATGAATATCATCTTATTTTCTGTTGGATGATAACTTACAGCTCCTACTCCCGGACCAAACGCCTGATTATTTTTCACCACAAAAAGTTCTTCAATTACGCCGGTTTCAATATTAACCCGTTCAATTGACGGTGAGCCTCCAATGCCTCCAGTTGCCGTTCTGGTATCATAAACCAACCACTTACTATCCGGGGAAAAGTTGTCGTTGTTATCCAGGTCATGATTATAGGAGCCACTGGTAACTTGGATCATTTTGACTTGCTTTTCTGTCTGCAAGCAACCGCCCAAAATCATTACAAGCAACAATACTCCCAAAATTGATTTCGTCATTTTCATTGCAACTATTGTTTTAAAATAGAGAATAGCATCTCCGCATCATCCCAGTCATCCATTCACCCCTCGACTCGCTCGGAGACCGGCGCCTCTCTCAACTCTCATGTCTCATGTCTCATGTCT
>JBAXED010000175.1:0-5623 GCA_037140615.1 Prolixibacteraceae bacterium | reverse complement strand
GAGAAAGCGTATTGCTTCCTCGTTTGGACAGGGGTTCGACTCCCCTCAGCTCCACTCGAAAAATGTAAGTACTTTATTTATAAAGCGTTAAGTTAGGTAAATAGGTACACATTTTTAAGAAAAAGGTACACATTTTGGTACACTGTTGAAAAACATGGTACAAATAGGTACTTCAGAGTCGTTCTTCATAGGGTTGATTGTTTTGCCGTGGGACGCTACAATAATCAAAACCAAATGAGACGACTTAAATTATATCGTTTGCCCCGGCTGCACAACGCAGGCGGCGACTTGTCAAAACAATGGTGGGTTGAAATTGCTTATCGTGATCCCAGGGATGGGAAAATGAAACGCAAGAGGTATAGGACTGGCTTTTCGGAACTCAAAACCCGTAAGGCTAGAAACGAATTTGCCGAAAAATTAATCAAAGATCTTACAGAAAGGTTAAAAGCCGGTTGGAACCCCCTCGATGACATCGAGCAGGTTGCCTATGTTGATGAGTTGGAATATCACCAGGCAGCACAGGTGTATGGCCGAAAGCGTGAATCAATTAAGAACATCCGCTTTTACGCATCAGAGTACATCACCCTGATGAAAAGCACAAAGGCAAAAAAGACCTTTGAGTCTTATCGTGGAAAGATACGGATGCTGATCTCTTGGCTCGAAAAAGAAAAGTTGTCAGAAAATGACCTGTCGACCATCGACAGCAATGTTTTGCTGCGGTTTTTTGATCATTTAATCATTGATCAGAAGCTGGCCGGTCCTACCATTGAGAAATATAGAATGACTATCAATAGTTTCTTTACCTACATAATCGAGCGAAAAGCACTTCTTAAAAACCCTATGCCAAAGATCCTGGTGCCTGAAGTGGGAGAAGATTGTGCTGCAGTGCCGTTTCTGGATGAAGATATGCACTTGCTGTTGAATGCCATCCGGGAGGAGGATCCGCAGTTATACCTGGCATCACTTCTGCAGTACTTTTGCTTTATCCGTCCTGGAGACGAATTGCTCAAGCTAAAGGTTGGCCAGATCAATTTTACCAAACGGACCATTTTTATTCCTAAAGATATAGCAAAGGTAAGGGTGGCCAGAACAATGGACATTCCAGATCCGCTGTATGATGTGTTGATAGAACATGGATTGCACCGTCTTAACAAAGAGCTGCTGGTGATTGGACAATTCGGAAGGCCCGGCACGCAAGGAATTGGCTTCAACACACTCCGGATGCGTTTCAATAAATACCGCGACCGCATGAAGATGAGCCAGTCTTATAAGTGGTATAGCTTCAAGCACACCGGTGCCGGAAAGTTGCTAGAGAGCGGCGCATCTATAGTCGAGGTGATGAACCAACTGGGGCATACCGATATCGCTTCCACCTATCGGTACATCAGAAGGCACTTTGGAGAACGTTCGGAGCATGTGAGAACAAAGTTCCCTGCACCTGCAGGAATGAAAAAACCAGCCAAGGTAAATACTGACTGGTTGGCTGGTCTTTGCGCAAACTAAAAAACCCCCGGCAACACGTACCAGGGGTTCAAACTAACTAACCTATCTATGAAACAACATCAAGGCAGTATTGCACTCAAAATCGTCTTGATCCTTGCAAAATTCCGGTAAACAAAATATCCTGCCGCCAAAAGAATTAATGTGATCAGGATATAAAAATAATATTTCACTGCTGGGGGCTTCGGGATCTCAACCGCTTTGCTCTCCTCTTTTGTCGCTGTCTCAATCTTACTATTATCGGTGCTGTCTGATTGCGCACTGTTGGCCGTCTCGATCTTTTTGCTCACGATTTTATTGCCGATTTTAATCTCAGTTATGGTTGTCTCTTCACTGATCGGAGCTTTCCCTGTCACCTCTGAGACTGGTTTGCTTGTGTCGTATTTAACAGTTTGGGTGACGGTTTGTACTGAATCGGACGATTTACCCTGAACGGAGATAACGGCATCAGACTGGCTTTTTTGTGTGGTGGAAACAGCATTTTGCTGCGTAGTCCTTTGATCGGTACTCGATTGTACTAATGTCTTCTTAGCCATACAGGAAAAGAAGAGGATCAATACAGTGGTATAGGATAGAATTCTAATTGACTGTTTCATCTTGCTTTGGTATTGGTTTTGAATTATATATCATTTCTGTTTTCTCCTGAGAGTTTCTTGTACTGCTGAAATTGAATGATACAACAGTGACATAAGACCCGGCAAGGGCACCAACCAGTATATTAACCGTTGACTCAAACCCTCCCCTGAAGATCATCAGCAACAACACGAAGAAAAACCCGACAGTAATAACTATCGCCAAAACTGAGGGGAATGCGCTTTTTGTCGTCTTCATTGTCTCATCGTTTATTGGTGAGTTTAAATCCAAGCGATTCCTCGATGTTATCATTGATTTGGTCGAAAATGTAAATTGAGCGTGAAGGGTTAACGAATATTTCCTTGATCATCCGGTGCTCGTCTTTTTCGATTTGATAATATTCGAGTTTTGTGACGGTATCATTTTTATCTGCTTTCTCGCCAAATTTACCAGTGATGTAAAATTGATTCCCCACCACAAACCCAATAATTGCAGAAGCAAATACAATTAAATATTTAACCAGGATATTGGTAGGTGCCTGGGCTTTTTTAACCTCCTCCTGAATGATAGCCCTGATCACATCGTAATGCGCCCGGTCTTCGTCGTATCTTGCTTTTGCTTCTTCGGTCATGGGTTTCGTTTTTACTCCAAAAGGTAATTAGATAGCATTTTTGATAATGTTACTCAACCGGATCGCTCTTTTTCCTACCTGACCAGCCCACCGGCTATTAAGCATTTCGACTGATGCATTCTCATAGTCTCCCTCAGAGAGATAGAGAAGGAACTTTTTGAATTGCAAAAGGCCGTGAATACCCAGGTTGAATGCCATGTTTTGCAAAACAATCTGTACTCTTTCTGGAAGCTCATCATAAAATCTGATGTTTTGGTGTAATGCAGTTTGAACTGCAGTAATATCATTCACCAGCATAAAATGCGCCTCTCCTTCGCTGATACCAACATCATCCAGGTTTCGGCCTATGCCGATGGTCAGTTTTCCAACTGTGTCACGGTAAGGCTTCAGTCTTAAGCCTTCGTCTTCCAATAATAATTCTTGTATTGTCATATTGTAGGTATTAGGGAAATTGCTTTTATTTCGAAATTACCCTTCACACTATGAGCCACAAAGGACAAAAAAAGCCCGACAGTTTGCCGGGCTTTTTTGAAGAAATAAAGTATCTTAATTTACGGATTCCGAGAATGGAAGTATGGCACTCAGAATCATTGGGCCAAACTTTAATTCTTTATCGTTTTTTTCCAGCATTGTCAATGGGATGGGATCACAAAAAATGTCAACCTCATTGTCTAAAGCCTTGTTAGCTTCTTTTTTTAATTTGGATCCCTGATCCAGCGCATTGGCATACTTAATTCTTGTTTTTTCATAAAGATCCATGTATGCCTCCACATCGACAATCTTTTTTCCGTCCATTTCGACTGTGCAGTTCTCACGATGCAATGCGACTTCGCTTTTAAAAGAAGAAAGTCCTGGTGATGGCTCTTGTGCTCCATTAAAAATATCGATTTCTTTTTTTGCTTCTCTGACTATTGCCGCCAGGGCACAACGGAAGCCAAAGTCTCCTGCAAATTTAAGTTCGTCGGCAGCATTTAAAAAATCGAGGCATTGGCGGTAAGTTACCTTAAATGCGTTTGTTCTTGCTTTGGTTGTCATACTCAATGTTTTAGTTTGTTTTGGGATTTTATCCATGATTGAAAATCAAACCTAGTAAGAGCTGACGACAGGCAAAAGGACAAAAAAACAACAGGTCTAATTTAGTTGCTGGCTTAATACTTCTTTCGCCAAAGCTACGGATTGAGTTCTGAAAGCCTGGCATTCATAATAGCGGATCCCTTCCTCGCTGGTCTCATCCATTTGCTTATCCTTAAAATCTTTCAAAAGTGCAATCTCTGTCTTCAATGGATATTTCTCCCTGAAAATGGATTCTGAGACAGCATCTACAGTCAGTGCGCGAACCATCACTGTGTCGGCCTGAAAATAAACGCGACTTCCGGATTGCATCATTGGAGACGCTTCCGCTTCTTTTTCTTCTATATTCATGTGTACATACCAGGTCCCATTACCAAGATCCTGAACTGGAGTGATCGGAGCGGTAGATTGCGTTTTCATATCTTTCTAATATTAAGTGAATTCGAAATGTTCCCCATTTTTTATAATTGTCGATACAAAAGGAAGGTCCTCCGGAAGTACCTGCTTAATTTGCGATAGCAGAACATCGGATCCGGTGAATACTACCCTTTTCTCATTGTCAACTTCTATTTGAAGGAACAGGCATTTTCCACTCTTGTTTTTCGGGAATTTGCTGTCCTCTATTCTGTAACTCAATACCGTTATCTCCCGGTTTAGTATCCGTGCAATCGTGATCTTGCTTCCCGTCATTCCCGCTTCCGATTTTATTCCTAAGTCTGAGAATTTCTTCATTCGTTAGTTTTTGAATTAAATGGTAACTATTACAATGCTTTGCCCATCCCATATAAGCCACGTATGACCTGATCAGTGAACCTCCATGCAAACGGGCCATCCTGCGGGCAAAAGCTTTTTTAATGCTTTTTCTCAACAACGTATGTGTGTGATAGAACCGGTAACCGACAAAATCCAGGCTCCTGGCTTCAATAGGAAAAACCTGCCAATTGCCTTTAATTGTAAGGTTCAGATTCTCGGTCATGTATTGATCAATCCTAATCCGGAGTTGATGCAAAACGGCTTTATCCCCTGAGAGAATGATCATGTCATCACAGTATCGAAAGTAATATTTTTCCTTTACTTCCTCTTTCATCCAGTGATCAAAATAGGTTAAGTAGAGATTGGCGAAATATTGACTCAAATAGTTGCCAATTGGTACGCCAGGGGCACTGTCGATAATTTCATCCAGAAGCCATAACAAATCGTTGTCTTTTAGCTTCTTCCGTAACTTACCTTTTAATATGTCGTGATCGATGCTTGGGTAAAATTTCTTGATGTCCAGTTTTAAACAATACTTAGTCCCCTTGATATCCGTTTTTAAACAATCTTTCAGTTTAGCAGCTGCTGAGTGGATCCCTCGTCCTTTGATACAACTATACGTGTCGGCCGTAAAAACCTTGATAAAGATTGGTTCGATGATATTCATGATAGCGTGATGCGTAATCCGGTCAGGATAATAAGGAAGCCTGGAGATTTCTCTTATTTTACCATTGTCACAACTGAGCATGAAATTATCGTAAACGGAAGTGCGGTAACTCTTTTCAATTAAGGACAGACGGAGCATTTCAATGTTTTGCTCCCGGTTACGGTCATGTAACCGCACCCCGTACGAATTTAGCTTGCCACGCCTGGCAAGCTTGTCTGCTAACATCAGGTTCTCAATGCTGCAGATCGTCTCGAACAAATTGCCAATTCTTTTCATTTTAACCAATCTGTGCTGTACCGTGCGGGGTCTTCGCCTTTGCAGACTACCAACTCCGTTGGTAAATTTGTTGTTTTTTGCCAAGGGGCAAGGTCTGACCTCCTTAAAGTTTTACAGCATAGCTGCGAACTGATATTCGTATTCGCATTCGA
>JBAXED010000174.1:0-5731 GCA_037140615.1 Prolixibacteraceae bacterium | reverse complement strand
ATGCAGCCCTTGGTCTGTGGCACGCCATCCTGGACAAAGACCTGGCGAGGTTCGGAACCTATTTCAAAGCCTCCTTCGAAGCACAGATCGCAATGTTTCCCCACATGGTGACTCCTCAGATTATCGAGGCCATCCGCAAATATGAAAAACAGGTGCCGAGTTGGAAAATCTCCGGTGCCGGAGGGGGTGGGTATCTGGTGCTGGTGTCGGAGGGGGTGGTGGAGAATGCGATGCAAGTTAGGATTAGAAGATGACGGGGACGAGAGGACGAGTGGACGAGGGGGCGACGGGGAGAGAGGGCGAGTGCAGGGGCGGCCCTGAGTGGTCGTCCGATCAGTTACAGTGAAATATTGAAACGGGGAAACGGGGAAAGGAAGATGAGAAGATGGGCACTGAGAAGATGAGAACAGAGACATGAGACATGAGACATGAGACATGAGATTGTAGGGGTGGCCTGCGTCCGCCCGATCAGAACTGCAGATATGTTGTTGTCCAATTGGAATAATTTATACTTTTGTAAAAAAAACATCATGACAACCATTATCATCAACGAAAAATCAAAAAAAGGGCGCATCATTCTTGATTTAGTGCGTGAATTGAGTTGTGGCAAGATAATCAATGATGATAGTGTAAATTTACCAAATAATAAAACTATTAAGGCCATTCAGGAAGCAAGAGAAGGAAAGACCATTAAATGCAATGATTTTGAAGATTACCTTAATAAAGTTCAATAATTTTGTATTCTATAGAATTTACAGGTCAATACCTCAGAGATTTAAAACTTGCAAGAAAGCGAAACCTTGACGAGCAAAAATTAAATACCATTGTCAGGATTTTAATTTCTGGAAATCCATTACCAACTCAATACCGCAACCATAGTCTTTCCGGCAATTTCACTGGTTGTTACGAATGTCACATTACCCCAGACTGGCTTCTGATATATTCGAAAAATACTTCAATAAAGTTGATTACACTGTTGCGTACTGGTACCCATTCAGATTTGTTCAGATAATCTACTTCGTGGATATTATTCCCGAAAGTGACAGCTACTGGCCCGAAAAGATTACCTCTATCACCAACAACAATACCCTGAAATGGATCGAGGAGCACCTCTGGTTTATCAACCTCTCCCCGCGCGACAAATGTTTCGATGTGCTTTCCGGTACCAATATCAACGAAGCCGGGGCAAAAGACTTGGCTGATGCCGCGCACGGTCTGTGGCAAGCCATCCTGGACAAAGACCTGGCGAAGTTCGGCCACTTTTTCAAAGCCTCCTTCGAAGCACAGATCGCGATGTTTCCCCACATGGTGACTCCCCAAATTACCGAGGCCATCCGCAAATATGAAAAACAGGTGCTGGGTTGGAAGATTTCCGGCGCTGGGGGTGGCGGGTATCTGGTGCTGGTGAGTGAGGGGGCGGTGGAGAATGCGATGCAGGTTAAGATAAGAAGATGACGGGGACGAGAGGACGACTAGGACGAGAGGACGACTGGGACGAGAGGACGACTGGGACGAGTGCGGGGGCGGTCTTGTGTGGATGTCCGATCAGTTACAGCAAAATATTGAAACGAAGAAGAATTGAAACGGGGCAGAAATAAAACGGAGAAACGCAGATGTGAAAGCCGCGGAGCGGCTCCCTGTTTGTAGAAAAGGAATGACCAAAGACCAACCGTCCGCGGTAGCATTTGGACAAAAGTAAAAAATGAACAATGAAAAGAGAATAATGGTGATCCTACCTTTTTTCATTTCACCTTTTTGAATGAACGAATTTATACGAAGTTCAGTGTGTCTCCCAATTTTGTACTTTTGTAAAACTCTTTAAACAAAATATAGTCATGGCAACTGTAATATTAAATACCCGGTCCACTGAAGCTAAAAAAATGTTGGAGTTTTTAAAATCCACACGATATGCCAAGGTGATAGAAGAGAATGAAGTCAATGATGAAACAATATCAGCTATAAATGATATTGAAAACGGGGACGTGAATTCTTATAATTCGGTCAACGAATTGATGTCATCATTGAAGAAAAAGGTTCATGTATAAAATAAAAACAACGAATAAGTTTGAAAAAGATTTTGCTAAATGCTTAAAACGAAATCTTGATGTTAATGCTTTGGGGGAGGTATTGGAGATTTTGGAAATCTCAGGTAAATTACCCCGTATTTACAAATCGCACATTCTGTCTGGCAACTTCAGCGGATACATGGAGTGTCATATTAAACCGGATTGGCTGCTTATATGGCGTCAAAATGATACAACTAAAATTATTGAATTAGCTAGAACTGGGACACATTCTGATTTGTTTAAATAAATTCGATTAGGAAGCGAACTAATGCAAATTTCCCGACCACTATGTCGGTCACTTACAAAACCAAGACGCAGAGCGGCGCTCTGTTTATAGAAAGCGAATGATGAAAGACCAACCGTCCGCGGTAGCATTTAGAAAAACGTTTACAGATCATTTCGGACGGAAAACACGGATGAAGAATTGATCATCCGGCGAAGCCGAAGAATACCGGGACAACTTATCTTCGCAGTGCATTCATCCGGTAGGACATTGGTACGAGATACCGAACCTGTTTCTCAATGGCACGCTCAGACAATTGATGGAGGACAATCCCAATTTAAAATACCTGTTGCTGCACAACATTGATACTTTGGGGGCCAATGCTGATCCTGCTGTGCTTGGTTACCATATCCAACAGCAAAAGGCCATGACGGTCGAATTGATTACCCGCAAGTTGGACGACCGCGGCGGTGGATTGGCCAAAATAAACGGCCAGATTCGTTTGGTGGAAGGTCTCGCACTACCCGATGAGAAGATTGAATTTAACTTAAGCTATTACAATTCAAATACTTTTTGGATTGATATAGACAAACTTCTTGCTGTGTTTGGATTAGACCGTAATGATTTAGCTGATACTGAAAGAGTCAAGATTGCAGTTTACAAAATGGCAACCCGGATGCCCACGTATGTCACCATCAAAGAGGTAAAAAAACGTTGGGGCAAAGGCCAGGAAGATATTTATCCGGTCACCCAATTTGAAAAACTCTGGGGCGACATGACCGCCCTGCCCGAACTTTCCTGTTCCTACCTCAATGTCCCCAGAATGCGGGGCCAGCAACTCAAGGACGTGTCTCAACTGGATGGTTGGCTGAGGGATGGGTCGAAGGATCATATTGATTCGATTTGTAGGTGGGAATAGTCTAGGAGAGATGAGACATGAGACATGAGACATGAGAGTGCGGAGGCGTAGGGGCGTAGGGGCGGCCTGCGTCCGCCCGATCAGTTACAGCAAAATATTGAAACGGAGAAACGGGGAAACGGAGATGGGAGGGTGAGAAGATGGGCACTGAGAAGATGGGAAGTGCAGGGGCGGACCTGTGTGGCCGTCCGATCAATTACGGCAAAATATTGAAACGGAGAAGAATTGAAACGGCGAAACGGAGATTTGAAAGCCGCGGAGCGGCGCCCTGTTTGTAGCAAACAAATGACCAAAGACCAACCGTCCGCGGTAGCATTTACAAAAACGATTAACAGATCCTTTCGGACGGAAGGCTTGAATATTCACCCTATTAAATTTTCGAATCATTAAACTTTGAAATTCTTTTTTTAGCTTTGTAAAATGGAAACTCTAAAAATAGATATCATCAATCAGGATGCATTGGCCATTTTAATAGGTATGGAGCAGGCAGGCTTAATTATGCTACCTAAAAAAGAGATTAAGAATAAAAATCTCTCAAAACAACTAAAAGGGGCAATCTCAAGTCATCGTGCAAAAGAAATGATCGAAACCATCGATAGAGAACGAGCAGAATGGCACGAAAGATATTAATCGACACCAATATTGCGATAGGATATATTGGCAATCGATTGAGTGCTAAATCTATGGATGCAATTGCCAATATATTCGATGCCGAATACCACATTTCTGTGATCAATAAAATTGAACTTCTAGGCTACCCTAACCTTCACAAAAACGAAGAAGAAAAATTTAATCTTCTGATCAATCATTCTATTCTACATCCAATAGATAATAAAATCATTGAAGAAACAATATCAATTAGGAAAGGACATAAAATTAAGCTCCCAGATGCCATAATTGCTGCAACTTGTTTAGTAAATGGATTGGATATCTTAACCCTTAATACACAGGATTTCAAGAATATTGATGGACTAAGGGTAATCGAGCCCGAAACTATATAACGAATCCTAATTCTCTGACCTCAATGCCAATCCCCTACAAATTCAAGCCGCAGAGCGGCGCCCTGTTTGTAGAAAGCGAATGATGAAAGACCAACCGTCCGCGGTAGCATTTACAAAAAAGCTAACATCGCCTTTCGGACGGAAGGAACCTCACAAATGCAATTTCCCTGACCACTATGCTGGTCATGTGCAACTTCGAGCCGCGGAGCGGCGCCCTGTTTGTAGAAAGCAAATGATGAAAGACCAACCGTCCGCGGTAGCAATTACAAAAACGTGATCATCTCAGTTCGGACGGAAGGCAGCCCAATTAGAAAATTCAAATTTCACTTTTTCGATTATTTACCGTAACTTCGTGTTAGATATTAAGTCATGAAGAAGTTGCTTATCCTTGTTTTTGTTTTGCTTTTCTCCGGGATCCTGAAAGCCCAGGAGCAACAAGTTGTGGTGCCTTATACTTTAGCCGACCGCGACCGCGCTATCCTTACGAATGCCAAAATTAGTGCACTCGATATCAGATTTGAAAGTATTGATAAACAATTCATGTATCAACAAAAGCAAATTGACGACATAAAAAGTCTTTTTTACTGGGGGTTTGGAATCCTAATCTCTCTTTACATATTCATGTTAGGATACATGATTTGGGATCGTCGAACCGCTATGCAACCCGCATTGGAACGATCATCGATAGCTGAAGAAAATAGTCGCACACTGATAGCAACACTTCGGGAATATGCAAAAAAACACGCCGATCTGGCCGAAATCCTGAGATCCCACGGAATTCTGTAATCCCATTTTCTCATCTTCTCATTTTCCCATCTTCTCACCCTAACATTCTCTCATCTTCTCATCTTCCTTTTCATCTTCCTTTTCATCTTCCTTTTCAATTAAATCTGCGGATTAAACCTAACTTATATGCAACAAAAAACTGCCCTCATCACTGGCGTAACTGGTCAGGATGGTGCCTACCTCAGCGAGTACCTGGAATACACCAATGAACCCTATGCCATCGCCAAGATCGCCGGGGTCAAGATGTGTGAGAGCTACAACCTGCAGTACGGTACCAATTTTATCTCTGTGATGCCAACGAATTTGTTCGGGCCGAGGGATAATTTTGATTTGGAGAGATCTCACGTTCTCCCCGGATTATTACGTAAAATACATCTTGGAAGGTGCCTGGAGAAAAGCGATTGGGATGCGATTCGGGATGATTTGAGGAAGAGGCCTATTGAAGGTATCGGAGGAAGTCAAAAGGAAGATGAGAAGATGGGAAGATGGGATGGTGAGAATGCTATTATCAATATTCTGTCCAAATTTGGTGTTTCTATAAATTCAGTGAAATTAGTATCTGTTGAGATATGGGGGACTGGGGCTCCGATGAGGGAGTTTTTGTGGAGTGAGGAAATGGCAGATGCATGTGTTTATCTAATGGAAAATATTGATTTTGTGAATTTGATAGGCCCTTGGCCCGAAGTACGAAATACGCATATAAATATCGGTACCGGCAAGGAAATATCCATAAAAG
>JBAXED010000173.1:0-5734 GCA_037140615.1 Prolixibacteraceae bacterium | reverse complement strand
TTCGGTTTAATCCAAACACCGCAAGAAGCTTGTCGATATCGATCCAAAAGGTATTTGAATTGTAATAGCTCAGGTTAAACTCAATCTTTTCATCGGGCAGGGCGAGACCTTCCACCAAACGAATCTGTCCGTTTATTTTGGCCAATCCACCGCCACGGTCGTCCAACTTGCGGGTAATCAATTCGACCGTCATGGCCTTTTGCTGTTGGATATGGTAACCAAGCACAGCAGGATCAGCATTGGCCCCCAAAGTATCAATGTTGTGCAGCAACAGGTATTTTAAATTGGGATTGTCCTCCATCAATTGTCTGAGCGTGCCATTGAGAAACAGGTTCGGTATCTCGTACCAATGTCCTACCGGATGAATGCACTGCGAAGATAAGTTGTCCCGGTAATCTTCGGCTTCGCCGGATGATTTTGCCCAATTGATGAGTGCGGCATGCAAACTTTGCCTTACTTTTTGAGATTGCTCATCCAGTAATTGTTGTGGCATCTCCTCCCACAAGAAGCGAAGATCACGTTCCGTGGGAATCAACCTTAATCCAATTATCTTACCAGGAGAAAGATAAATGTTCTTGTTATTTCTGAGTTCTTCATTCTCCTGAAGAAAAGAGGATATGGCGGGATGAGTTAAGTAACTCGTCGTAAATACATGCTGAAGGTTGGCGGAACAGAAGTGATCCGTAAAATGTGTTTTGGCCAGATGTGTTTCGAGAAAATTGCGGTGTTTACCGGCAAATTTGGCAAACGGATTCAATGATTTGACGACACCTGAACCTTTGGTCCAGCGACTGCCAATTCCACCGGCCAACGAAACAATGGCCAATTCTCTGTTTCGCAGCGCACGCAGGCCGTCATTATAACTGCTATCCCTCGTTTGTAACGAGGGATAACGATCATTATAGCTGTCATCCCTCGTTGCAAACGAGGGATAGCTTTCGTTGTAGTTGTCATCCCTCGTTTGTAACGAGGGATAGCGGTCGGGATAGCGGTCATTATGACGCATGACGCTGTAATGGTCTATCTCCGATGCATTTACATCCGTGATGGTTGTGCTGATCGGCAACCTGTTCTTGGATAGGCCAATGCGACCGGACTTGAAATCTTTTTTGATTTTTTCATGCTGGCCGGCATCAAAACCAAGTTCTGACAGCAAAGTATTTAGTGGCTTTTGTTGGGTGGATGTTTCCTGATTCTGCGGAATCATACGGTCAAACAAATTGGTTACAAAGCCGGTAAAGCGCTCGTTCGATTTATATGCATGCCCTAAAATGGAAAGTTCTTTTTGCTGACATTCAGATAAGGATTGCATATCCTTTTTCAATAGCTGAGGCAGATGAAGCGTATAGTAAGCCTCAGGCATCAGAGCGTTATTTCCCTCCAGCAAATTGGCGAAGGTTCCATTTTCATTGATGCTGAAATCATACACAACAGGCTCCATGGCGAAAGGAATGGCATGTTCGTATTTCTTTTTTGTTTCGGACATGATCTGTTGAAGGCGCACCTGGGCCAATGGTTTTGAGGCAGGATCAAAGATAAACCCCATGCCGCCACCAGACATTCCCCCCATCATCCAAAAGCCCCAAAATTTTTCCTTGAATTCAAATTGGATGCGGTTGATGAGTGTTTCTGTGTAAAGGTTGGTTGCCCAGGGAATGATTTCCTGGATGGGTCCTTCAAAATTCTTTTGGGTAAATGCGCCTATCCCTTTTATATCACCTTGTTCAAGTTTCTGGACTACTTCATCAAAATAGGCAATGGCATTTTGGCGACCAATCCATTCTTTCTTTGATCGAAGCAGGTATTTCTCGGTGACCATTTCAAGGATGGGACCCACATCCTGTGCCATGCCACCATGCACCATCACCAGACTATCCTGAAGCTTTTGTCTTGTCTCCAAGCTTACTTTTTCAACATCCAAAATGGTATGTTGAGGCAGCAAACGCCCTTTGCTGATTCCAAATTCAGGATCTCCTTCTAATGCTTGAACTCCTTTTATCAATTTCATTCCGGGCCAAACACCACCCGAATCCTGCCAGCCACCTCCCGAGCCTCCAATCCATTCACCCAATATTGCTTTTGAGGCAACCAACCGGCGTTCGTCTTCGTTTAGCAAACCGGATAAACTTTCTGTCTGGCTGGTAGCGCGCATGCACAAAGAAATCAGCGATGCCAATAAATTGGTGGAAACAGCCAATCTTGAACCTTTTGGGATGTTGTTAACCTTGCTGACTATTTCGATCCCTTTGCCTTTGCCAACCATTTTTTCGAGCAGTTGGCTTAAAGGCAGGCCGGCACCTTCCATTCCTGGAGGAACAATACCCGATGCAATAACTGCAGCTTTTAACAAACCCAGGTAGTCTTTGGCAAAATCGAATACCTCAGACAGATTGTTTATTGAAGAGGAAGCATTCAGATCGATACTGGTCAATTTAAGAATGGGTTCATCGATAATTCTGAGCCAAGTTTCGATGGGTGGAGCAGGTTTTGCATCGGTTGAACTGTTCAGGACGCAAAGATCAACAGAAATATTGAGGACATTGGCTCCTTCGGGATAATCCATTCCCAGGAAGAAAATATCGCTCCAGCCGCTGTGACTTAGGTCCATCCTTACCGGAGTGGACTCGTGCAAACAGGGATATAATCCGGTTGATTGATCCTTTAATAGTAATGACGGATGTATTTTCAGAGGCTGATCGACAGGGTGTCCAATGCGGAACATCCATTTGTTACCGGCTGTTGAGCGCACACTGATTCTTACCTGATCGGCTAGCGTCTGGAAAGCCAGTTGATGGTAAGCATCAGCCAGACCACTTGAAATACCTTCGTTGGCTCCATTTTTATCCTGAACTTCAAGAAAAAGATTGATTGCCTCTTCAAATCTGCGTTTTAACAAAAATTCATAGGCCTCATAAGGAATGATCCCTGCTGTACCTATCTCCTTTTTCAAAGGAATGTAGAAACGATGATTGGCATATAGAAAGAACAAGGCCCTGACTTTGTTGTACAGGTTTGATTCTTCTTTCCGGTACAATTCCAGCAATTTTGCTTCATCCAACAGAACTTGCAGTGAGGCATCACTGCAAAATTCATCGATGGATTTGTTCGTGATAGAAGGATCCAAAGAACTTATGATGTTTATTAGTTGACTCATCGAATTATTTCCCAGTGGAATTCATGTTTTTTGATACAAAAAATTCCAGTAATTCTGACATTACCTGATCACGATCATTTCCGCTCAAAGCGAGCGTGAGCTGAGCTTTCAGTAGACCGTATTTGGTTCCCATGTCAAATCGCCAATCATTTTTTTCAAGGGCCAAATATTGCTCTTTTTGTGCCAATTCATTTAAGGCTTCGGTCAGTCCTATTTTGTTACCAGCAGCATTCTTTAAATTCCGTTCCAGAATTGACATCACGGTTGGTGACAACACATGCATGCCAAAGAAGCAAAGGTAATGACCGGCACGCATGCCCGGAATGATTAATTTTTGTTCTGCCAGGGTAGGAGTTGGCTTTTCAATCACTTTGTCAATCAAGTAAAGATCATTGGTGGGTTGAACTCTTTTGCCACCAATGGTACCATAATTTGGAATCAGATTTTCGCGGGTAGGTGTAACGGCCGAAACTGAACAATTATTTTGGATGGCAACCTCGACCAAATGTTTGGCGCAAGGGATGCTTGTTCTGTTTACGTACAAATGATCTCCAACCAGGTGCAGGAAGTAATCATTTCCAATAAAAGAGGCACCGCACAATATGGCGTATCCATATCCCAACTGTTTTTCTTGAGGGATAAAATGAATTTGTGGATCATCAGCCATCATTCGGGAATAAACTTCCTGATCTTCCGGATGAATGATAACTCCTATTTCCTCGATTCCGGCTTCTTTGGCCTCGTTAATCAATATTTCCAGTACTGTTTTATGGTACCCATTCCGATCGACCAAAGTTTGCAAAGCCAATTTACGCTGATCGGAGCCGGCTGAAGTGATTAAGGCTATTTTGATTTGCATAGGATTTGCTTGAAGTTATATCTGTAAATCTTGTACTAAGTCATTTATTATTAATGAATTGAATATGAAGATAATAAATCCTATATCAGAACGAGCGAGTTAGTTGTTTTGGTTTTCCCTAAAGCAGAATTCAGCGCTCTATCTTGGCAATTAATTGTTAAAAGATGATTCTCGCAACCAGTTGCTATTCAATGCGAGACTAAACAATAAGGCACAAATTTATCATTGTAAAAACTCCGCTCAGCTTTGCTTAAATATGGCGGCATATGATCACCTACAATTAGAATTTTTTTCCATTTTGTGGAATCCAGATTATTAGCGAAATATCCTAATAGATTTTTCAGTCTTATAACCTGATTTTTGCATTCATCACTCAATTGTTCATCTTTTATTGCATAATTTTTGAACGGGTACATATCTTTATACGAACCATTAAAGCTCAAATGAGTATTTTCAGTCAGAAGGTAGGCAAAATATTTACCATGGTGCATATCTACACTTTGAATATAATCAAAAGCATCTTCATCATTTACTGATGCAAATGGAGTGTCAAAGTTTAATTTTAATTTAAAATTATTCTTAATAATTAAATCTTCTTCAAAAAACGCATTTTCGATTTCTATATTTCTCCACCAAATATTTCTTTCGAACATATTCCCAACGCAAGAGTGTACACCAATGTTGAAATATCCTTGTCTCTTCTTTATTGAAAAAATAGATGACAATTTAAAGTTGGAAATATTATCATTTAGAAAATATCTGTAATCTCCTTTGCAGTTGAGTAATTCCCTTAACTCTGCATTTGGTGTACCACCTTCGAATGCAGTTTTGCCCCATTCACATTGCCATCCATTTTTTTCAAACTGCACATTAATGCTTTCTTGGAATTTTGATTGTTTGCTTTGATTGTCAATTAGTCCAAAAGATTCTACTATAATAATCATCTGGTTACCGATGGAGTCATTTTCAAAATATTTGTAAGTCTTAGATATATTGTCTATATCAGAAATTTGTGGCTGATATACTTTGACCAACAAATTGTTATGATTCAAATAAAATTTGTGAACCAGTGATGTTGCAAAATTTATATTTGATAAATGAACGTATTTTTTATCTTTATTTATAAAAGAAGAACCATTCAAACTGTCCAAAACAAATGTGATAAATGTTAATGTTAAGATCCATGTTAAATGTGATTTAATCTTAAAATTCGAAGAGTTTCTAATGCGAATGAAACAGAAACAAACAAATGATAAATATAACAAAGCAAGTACAAAAAGAAGTAATTGGTAAACGCTGAAATGGTAAATTAAAACGTATTTTATACTTCTTAAGAGCTCAGGTAGTTGAAATAAGTATACGGAAGAAAATATTGTAAGTATATCTAAGATGAAAATTAAAATAAATAGCAGGCAAGGAATAATGTTTGGCAAAAATGGTAAAACGAATAAAATAACTATCAGGTATTCGTATATCAGGACTGGTCGATTAAGTGCAAAAAAATTCCCAAGTAAAAACCAAATCAAGTTTGGTGATAAAACCAATGATGTTAAGATTAGATATTGTATGCATCTGGGTTTAGGCAAAGAACTCATAGGTTCTAATGATTATAAAAGTATAAAATATAGCAATCATATCATCCGCAACATTTCTAAAAGAAGAACTTAGCCTAGTGTTAAGTTAAATATAATATGACGTATTAAATGTATTTATTTGTATCT
>JBAXED010000172.1:0-5757 GCA_037140615.1 Prolixibacteraceae bacterium | reverse complement strand
GAATTTTCTTTTCTCAAAAACTTCAAATTGCGCATTTCTAACTCAATTGATATAGCAAATGCATATTCTGGCACATTTGAAAATCCGAAAGTTGGTGATGGCGCTCCTTCAGGCCGCTCCTCCAAAACCAGTTCCCTGCGATATACATTTACCAATACACAACTTCTTACCTATGTCAAGAATGTTGGGAAACATGATGTGAATGTATTGGTTGGTCATGAAAGTTACAAGAACCAATACAAGGAACTATACGGTTTCCGTCAGGGACAGGTAATCCCTGACAATTCTGAGTTGGTCAACTTCACAACAACCAACAGTCTCTCTTCATATGTGGATAACCACAGAACCGAAGGCTTTATTTCAAGAGCTACTTACTCTTATGACAAAGGAAAATATACTGCTGAAGCTTCTTTTAGGAAAGATGGTTCATCGAAATTTGACAATGTCGTGAGATGGGGTAACTTCTGGTCAGTAGGAGGAGGTTGGAAAATAAACAGTGAAAGTTTCATGTCAAGTGTCAAATGGGTTGACCTGTTAAAACTGAGAGCTTCGTATGGTCTGAATGGTAACGATGGAGGAATCAGCTACTATGCATGGCAGGTTCTTTATAACTATAACTTTAACGCAGCAGAGCCGGGATACATTCAATCTACAGTCCCAGGGAATCCAGAGCTACAATGGGAGACCACTGCTCAAACTGATGTAGGCCTCGAATTCGGTATCTTTGACAATAGATTGAGAGGAACGATCGACTGGTATAACAAGGAATCAAGAGACCTCATATTTGCAGTTCCACTTGCTCCAACAACAGGTTATACTTCTCAAAACAGAAATATTGGCAAGCTTTACAACAGAGGATTGGAATTAGATTTATCAGCAAAAATAGTTAAAACCAAGAATTTTAGTTTTAACCTAAATCTGAATGCCTCTACCAATAGAAACCTGATTACGCAATTACCTGAAAAAAATCGTGCTACCGGAATTATTTCAGGCAATTACAAACGATATGAAGGTGGCTCTATTTATGATTTTTGGCTTCGTCAATGGTATGGTGTTGATCCGGATAATGGTGATGCACTCTATTTGTTCGACAATGCAATGGCTTATGCTACAACAGATTGTAAAACCTTGACTGATGGCACAAAAGTCACCAATAATCAGGCTAAGGCAAAATATGACTGGTCTGGTACCAGTATGCCGGATGTTTTTGGTTCAGTGACGCCTTCATTTAATATTTACGGTATTGATGTTTCAGTACAGTTTAATTATTCTATTGGTGGAAAAGTATACGATTATAACTGGCAATCACTTATGTCTAGCGGAGGAATGGGTTCGGCAAAATCTACGGATATACTTCAACGTTGGACAACTGCAGGTCAGATTACCAACGTTCCGAGAATGGATAATTCCAAGACCACAAACTTTAATGCAGCCTCTACCAGGTGGTTACTAAGCTCAACTTTCTATTCGCTGAGAAATATTAACGTTTCTTACAGCTTTAAGCCAAATATTCTTAAAGCATTGGATTTGAAAGCTCTTCGTGTATATGTGTCTGCTGAAAATCTTGCACTGTTTGCTGCCAAAAAGGGACTTGATCCTACGCAAAACTACAGTGGTGAAATTTTAAACGATGTTGGTTTCAACAGAGTAGTAACCTTAGGTGTCAATGTTAACTTCTAATTGTACAAATGATATGAAAAGAATAAGAATATTTATTATAACATTAGCAGCAGGGTTGTTGATGATTCCAATGTCCTGCACTAACGATTTTCTTGAAACTCGTCCTACCGATCAGTTATCCGGGAATGAAGTTTTTACCACAATTGCCGGAGCCTGGGGGGCTATCAACGGCGTTCACCGACTCATGTACATTCAATACAATAGTACTCAAGCACATGGCGGATTCGCAGGTTTGTATGAGCATATTGATTGGCTGGGAGCTGACATTGTTTTCAATAATATTGCCAGTACTTGGTTCTTAAATACCTATCGCTGGGTAGACCACAGAAATCAAAAATCAGGAACTGTCTTGTATTGGACCAACCTTTACAGATTGATTGGCAATGTGAACCAGATTATTGAAAACATTGATAAGATTGTCGGCTCTGATGCTGAGAAGAAAATTATCAAGGGTCAGGCATTGGCATATCGGGCATGGGCTCACTTTATGCTGGTGCAGCTTTTTGCCGACAGATATGTTCCGGGAGGTGCCAACAGCCATTTAGGTGTTCCATACATGGAGAAAGTAACCTATGAAGGTCAGGCAAGGAATACCGTTGCCGAAGTGTACACAAAGATTAATGCTGATCTGGCGTCTGCAATTACCAATCTTGAAGGATATAGCAGGGCAAATAAATCGCACCTGAATAAATCTGTAGCCCAGGCAATACAAGCTGAGGTTGCTCTTACTCAGGGGAATTGGGCACAAGCTGCTTCATCCGCTAACGCTGCAAAAGTGGGATATTCCTTTATGACCGCCGCTCAGCACCAGGAGGGATATAAAAATCAATCCAATCCAGAGAATTTGTGGTCCGATTATGTTCAGGAAGATCAGACACTCTATTTCTATTCCTTCTTTGCGTATATGTCTCATAACTATAACTCTACAGTAATTCGTACTTGTCCGAAATCTATCACCAAAGAACTCTATGATAAAATTGCGGCCACCGATGTTAGAAAGACTTTTTGGTATCCAACAGCTGTAGCGGATAAACAACCCGAAGTGCCACCTGCTGGAGTGAGATACAATTATATGAGCTCAAAATTTAAGGCAGTCTCCGTTTCTGATAGCCGTGGAGACTTCCCATGGATAAGAGTAGCTGAGATGTACCTTATTGAGGCAGAGGCTTTAGCCCGTGCAGGAAAGGAAACAGAAGCAAAGGATGTGCTCTATTTGCTTGCAAAGGATAGAAATCCTCTCTATGTTAAATCAACAAACGCCGGACAGGCTTTGATAGATGAGATATTGGTACAGAGAAGAATTGAACTTTGGGGAGAAGGCAGAAGCTGGACTGATCTGAAGCGTTTAGGTCTTCCAATGATCCGGACTGTAGGTCTAAATGGCGGACAGGGTGTGCATGTAGAGTCTTTTGCTACTGTTACAAATATTCCTGCTGGCGGAAATATATGGACATGGATGATTCCACAAGCTGAAATCGATTCCAATCCATTGATCGTTCAAAATCCAAGCTAATTAAGAAAAATGGCTGCCTGATCAGGCAGCCATTTTTTATTTAAAACGATGGTTCCCGATTCACGCATGTCAGACAACTGGGGCCTTTTTCGTTCGCGTGAGTTAGATATAAATAAACTTATGACAGACAATGGTAATTAATTGCCTGGTTGAGATAAACTTTAAGAGGATTCCTGAAAAGGGAGCCTCTTTTTTGTAATCATTTTAAAAACAGAATTTTAATAAAAAAACAAATTTTCTATTTCAATTAAATTAACATACATTCGCGCTGCTTTACAAATTTTATCATATCACTTTCGCAATCCAGTAGAAGAAGGATGAAAATGGTAAATGTGTTAGAACTAATTAACGTTAAAAACTTTTCTATGAAAAAAATTTCTCTGTTGCTTGTTTTCCTTTTTTTTATTGGAACGCAACTGGTTTTTTCTCAAACCAGGGAGATTACCGGGAAAATCAGTTCCTCCGAAGATAATGGGGGAATTCCTGGAGCCTCTGTAGTTGTCAAGGGGACCACGTTGGGAACCATCGCCGATGGAGATGGGAAATTCAGGTTGCAGGTTCCTAAAACGGCCAAGACTCTGATTATCTCATTTGTCGGTATGAATTCGATCGATGTAGAAATAACAACTGCGACTAATTATGCCATTCTCCTCCAACCATCTGTGGTTGCGGTTGATGAGGTCGTTGTGGTGGGTTACGGTACCACTACAAAACAATCCTTTGTCGGTTCAGTTAAATCGATTAAGACGGAAAATATCCAGGTCAAATCGGTATCCAATGTGTCACAATCCTTAGCCGGTGAGTCTGCCGGTGTCCAGGTTATCAATACTTCAGGACAACCCGGAAGTAGTGCTACTATCAGGATTAGAGGACTTGGTTCTGTTAATGGCAACAGAGCTCCTTTGTATGTTTTAGACGGAGTTCCATTCGACGGTGCAATCAATTCGATAAACCCAAATGATATTGAATCTACGACAATTCTTAAAGATGCAACCGCTACCTCTATTTATGGATCTCGTGGTGCAAATGGGGTTATTTTGCTTACAACTAAAGCAGGTAAAATTGGAACATCATCAATTGAAGCTGATTTTAAACAAGGAATAAATATGAGTCAGCTTCCTAGATACAGCACAATAAAATCTCCTGAAGAATATATTGGATTATCCTGGGAGGCTTTATACAATAAAGGTGTTGCTACTGTTGTTGCTGATCCTGTCGCATATGCAAATACAAATTTATTTTCCGGATCCGGAATAAATGCTTTCTATAATATGTGGAATGCTACAACCGGAGCTGATCTTATTGATCCTGCAACTCATCAGGTAAAAAGCGGTGTAACAAGAAAATATTCTCCTGAAAATTGGGAAGATTATGGTTTCCAAAATTCACAGAGAACAGAAGCTAACGTTAGCATGCGTGGAGGAAACGCAAAAACAAAATATTTTACTTCCTTCGGTTATTTGAACGATGTTGGTTATGTTATTAATTCCAATTTCAAAAGATACAATGCAACAATAAACATTGCGCACGAAGTAAAAAGTTGGTTTACAACTACTGCAAAAATGAGTTATACCGGAACTGAAACCAATAATAATGGTCAAGCCGCTAACTCAAACAGCGTTTTTTGGTTTGTAGATAATCTTCCTCCAATTTTCCCGCTATTTTTAAGAAATCCTGATGGTTCTATTGTAGCCGATCCAATATACGGTGGAAATCAATATGATTATGGTTCTAATGGTAGAGGTTTTGGTGCTTTGACCAATGCTATTGCAGATGCACATCTAAACAGAAGTAGAAGCAATACAAATCAACTCACTGCTAATTTTGGATGGAACATTATTTTTAATAAAAATCTAACTTTCGAAACTACTTTAGGAGCGCAATACTATGCCGATAAGTACAACAGTTTGAACAATCCATTTTATGGTTCTGCTGCAGGGCAAGGTGGTTCAATCTACAAAACAGATCGTCAATTATTAGTTTATGACTTTCTTAATTTGTTGCGCTTTAAAAAGAGTTTTGGTGAACATAATTTGGAAATCCTTGTTGCACACGAAAGCAATTCTAATGAAAGTAAATATATCTATGCCAACAAATCTAAAGGCGTAGTACCTGATATTGATGATTTAGACAACTTTATCATCGTATCTTCTCCTCCAGGTTCTTATACAGATAAAAATACATTAGAAAGCTTCTTTTCTCAACTTAATTATAACTTGAAAAGTAAATATTATTTTACTGCTTCCGCCAGAAGAGACGGTAGTTCAAGATTTATAGGAAAAAATAAATGGGACAATTTTGGTTCAGTTGGTCTATCTTGGATACTAACTAAAGAATCTTTTATGCAAAGTTTATCATTTGTTGATTTCTTGAAATTTAAAGTCAGTTATGGTGTAATGGGAGAGCAAGCAGGTGTTGGTCTTTATCCCGGATTTGATACTTTTTCTGTGTCCAATTTAAATAATCAAATCTCCATTTCACCACTTGCTATTGGGAACCCTGCTTTAACCTGGGAAAAATCAAAAATGTTCCAAACCGGAATTGAATTTAGTTTGAAAAAATAT
>JBAXED010000171.1:0-5772 GCA_037140615.1 Prolixibacteraceae bacterium | reverse complement strand
CACATTTTCACATTTTCCAATTTCCACATTTTCCAATTTCCACATTATTCTCCCTCTCTCGGGTCACTAACAACTCCATAAACCGCCGCCGCCGCTGCAACCAGCGGACTAGCCAGCATCGTACGTGCACCGGGTCCCTGGCGTCCTTCGAAGTTACGGTTTGAGGTGGAGACGGCATATTTCCCTTCCGGGACTTTGTCGTCGTTCATCGCCAGACAAGCAGAGCATCCGGGCTGACGCAGGGCAAAACCTGCCGACTCCATAATCTCTACCAGTCCCTCTTCGCGGATCTGTTGTTCAACCTGTTTCGAACCCGGAACAATCCATGCAGTTACCCAGGAGGCTTTCTTTTTCCCTTTGATATAATCGGCAAAGAGCCTGAAGTCTTCAATCCGGCCATTGGTACAGCTGCCGATGAAGACGTAATCGATCTTTTTGCCTTTCAGTTTCTCTCCGGGTTTGAAACCCATGTATTCGAGCGATTTCAGGAAAGTAGCACGATCACTGCCAGTCAGATCATCCCCGGTAGGGATTGAACCTTGCACGCCAACACCCATGCCGGGATTGGTGCCATAGGTGATCATCGGTGAGATATCGGCCGCATCGAAAGTATATTCTGTGTCAAAAACTGCCCCGTCATCGGTTTTTAGTTTCTTCCATTCTGTCAGTTTTTGATCCCAGGCAGCACCCTTCGGCGCCTCTTCACGTCCTTTGAGGTAGGCGAAAGTCGTCTCGTCAGGCGCGATCATGCCTCCACGCGCACCACATTCGATGCTCATGTTGCAGAGGGTCATCCTGGCCTCCATGGAAAGAGCACGGATGGCTGATCCGGCGAATTCAACAAAGTGGCCGGTGCCTCCTGAAGTGGATATTTTGGCAATCACATAGAGCGCGATGTCTTTGGAGGTGACGTTTTTCGCCAGCGTTCCTTCGACGTTGATCTGCATCTTTTTTGGCTTTGGCTGCAGGATGCACTGGCTGGCAAAAACCATCTCGACCTCGCTGGTGCCGATGCCGAAAGCGATGCTTCCGAAGGCCCCGTGGGTGGAGGTGTGGCTGTCGCCGCAGACGATCGTCATCCCCGGCTGGGTAATGCCGAGTTCCGGTCCGATGATGTGCACGATGCCGTGCCATTTGTGGCTCAGTCCGTACATCGGGATGTTGTGCCGTTCGCAGTTTGTTGTCAGCGTCTCCACCTGTTTGCGGGAGAGCTCCTCCCGGATAGGCAGATGTTGCTCGATGGTGGGCACGTTGTGGTCGGGAGTGGCTACTGTATTCTGCGGACGGAAAACCTTCAGTCCGCGGCCTTCCAATCCTGAAAAAGCTACCGGACTGGTTACTTCGTGGATGAAATGCCGGTCGATGTAAAGCACCGACGGACCACCCTCGATTTTATCCACCACGTGCGCATCCCAAATCTTGTCAAATAATGTTTTTGGCTCCAAAATATTTCTATTTAGTATTTTCTTTTTTAATCAATTTCTCAACTCCCCCTCGGCTCCGCTCGGGGACCGTTCTCAACTCTCAACTACTTCTTTACGTCAACAGCAGATTCGCTGTTTCCAATTTTGTTGATGGCATCAAGAAATGCCTCTACAGATGCAGTAATGATGTCGGTATTGGCACCAAATCCGTTGAAAACAGTGCCTTCATATTCGACTTGCATATGCACTTTACCGATATCGTCGCTTCCTTTGTTGATTGCTTGTATCAGGAACTCCTGCAAGGTTACCTTTCGGTGGATGATGGCCTTGACGGCTTTGATGGCAGCGTCGACAGGACCGTTCCCCGATTCAGTGGCTGTGAATTTTTCGCCGGCAATATCAAGGCGCAAAGTGGCCATCGGAATCAGGTTCTTGCCTGTTACTACTTGCAGGAAGTCAAGTTTGATACGGCGTTCGCCATGACCAAGTTCCCCTACCAATACCAGCAGATCGTCCTCTTTGATGTCTTTTTTCTTGTCGGCCAATACCAGAAAGTCCTGGTAAACTTCGTCAAGTTTTCCCTTGCCAAGCTTAACACCAAGCATATCAAGGTGGTGTTTCAGCGCCGCGCGACCGCTTCTGGCAGTCAGCACGATCGATGATTCGTTGATGCCAACCTCCACCGGATCGATGATCTCGTAGTTTTCGCGGTTTTTCAATACACCATCCTGGTGGATGCCGCTCGAATGGGCAAAAGCGTTACGGCCAACGATGGCTTTGTTGGGTTGAACCGGCATGTTCATCAGATTGGAGACGAGCTTGCTGGTTTTGTAGATATTTTTCGTGTTGATGTTGGTGTGCAGATCCAGCTCTTTGTGCGAACGAAGGATCATCACCACCTCTTCCAGCGAAGTATTTCCGGCCCGCTCGCCGATGCCGTTGATGGTCACCTCTACCTGGCGGGCCCCGTTCATCACCCCAGCGATGGTATTGGCTGTGGCCATGCCCAAATCGTTGTGACAATGGGTGGATATAATTGCTTTGTGGATGTTTGGCACATTCTCCATCAGGAATTTAATCTTCTGGCCAAAATCGTATGGCAGACAATAGCCTGTCGTATCCGGAATGTTGACCACAGTGGCACCCGCTTTGATCACCGCTTCGATGACCCTTGCAAGGTAGACGTTGTCTGACCTGCCGGCATCTTCGGCATAAAACTCCACATCTTCCACGAACCTTTTGGCATATTTTACAGCGGCGACTGCCCGCTCCAAAATTTCTTCAGGATTGGAGTTCAGCTTGGAAACGATGTGATAAGGTGATGTGCCGATGCCCGTGTGAATCCGGCCTCGTTTGGCATATTTCAGAGACTCAGCAGCTACTTCGATGTCTTTTTCCACAGCGCGGGTCAGGGCACAGATGGTGGGCCAGGTGACTGCCTTGGAAATTTCGACCACCGATTTGAAGTCACCCGGACTCGAAATCGGAAACCCTGCTTCGATCACGTCGACGCCCAGTTGCTCCAGAACCTTGGCTACCTCGATCTTCTCGATCGTGTTCAGCTGGCATCCGGGCACCTGTTCGCCATCGCGCAGGGTCGTATCAAAAATGTATACTCTATTGTCCATGTTGTTAATTTTAATTATTCTCCGGTCTCAGTTTCCGTACCGCAGCCCCTGCTCTCCACATTTCTGAGTCGCGCAGTTCTTTCAGTTCTTCTTCAAGTTTGACACGGTAGTCATCTTTGCTGTTGGAGTCGATGGAAAGTTGTGCTTCCCTGCCAGCTGCCACTTCGTTGTATAGATCAGTGAATACGGGTAATGATGCGTCCCTGAATTTCTTCCACCAGTCCAAAGCGCCGCGCTGAGCTGTTGTTGAACAGTTGGCGTACATCCAGTCCATTCCGTTTTCAGCTACCAGTGGCATCAGACTTTGTGTCAGCTCTTCAACAGTTTCGTTGAAAGCCTCAGAAGGGGAGTGACCATTTTTGCGCAGCACTTCATATTGTGCGGCAAAGATTCCCTGGATGGCGCCCATCAGCGTTCCACGTTCACCGGTAAGATCCGAATAAACCTCTTTTTTGAAAGTTGTTTCGAACAAGTACCCTGATCCTACGCCAATGCCTAGTGCGACAACCCTTTCAAAGGCCTTGCCGGTAGCATCCTGGAAAATTGCATAGCTGGAGTTCAGTCCGCGACCCTGCAAAAACATTCTGCGAAGGCTGGTTCCTGATCCTTTTGGTGCGACCAAAATCACATCCACATCAGCAGGTGGGACGATACCGGTACGTTCTTTGTATGTGATGCCGAACCCATGGGAGAAGTAAAGTGCTTTCCCTGGAGTCAGATATTTTTTAATTGTTGGCCAAAGCGCAATCTGGCCGGCGTCGGAAATTAGGTACTGAAGGATGGTCGCTTTCTCGCAAGCCTCATCAATTTCGAAAAGATCTTTTCCGGGTACCCATCCGTCGGCGATGGCTTTGTCCCACGTTTTGGAACCCTTACGCTGCCCAATGATGACGTTGAATCCGTTGTCGCGGAGGTTGAGCGACTGACCCGGACCCTGAACCCCATAGCCAATGATGGCAATGACGTCATTTTTCAATACTTCCTGTGCTTTTGCCAATGGAAACTCCTCACGGGTTACCACGTTTTCTTCTGTTCCTCCAAAGTTGATTTTTGCCATTTTTTCTGATTATTATGTTATTTAACTACATTTTCTTTAAAAGTACTCGAAGTACTTTCTTACTTCACCTTCGCCTCCATCTTCGTGAACAGCGCATCCCTTTCCCTCAAAAATTCAGAGAGTCGTTCGATGGGTGAGCGGGTTATCGCGATCCGCCCTGAGCGAATAAACTGCAATACGCCGAATTGATTCAGCCCTTCGAAAAGTGCCTGGGTCTCTTCTTTATGACCGGTCTTTTCGATAACGGTGTACTCCTTGGTGATCTCCAGAATACGTGCATTGTGCAAACGGATCATCTTCTCAATCTGGTCGCTGTCCATCAGTGCCTGCGTTGGGACTTTGTACAAGGCTATCTCCTGGAAGATCATCTCTTCGTTGGTGTGGTAAAAAGCCTTCAGCACATCGATAAGTTTTTCAATCTGCTTGACGATGTTGACGACCTTTTCCTTCTCTTCATTCACCACGATGGTAAACTTTGAGATGCCGGCCAAGGCGGATTCTGAAACCGTAAGACTCTCGATATTGACTTTCCTGCGCGTGAAAATGATCGTTATCCTGTTGAGCAAACCGATGTGGTTTTCACTGTATGCGCTGATAATATATTCTTGCTTCATGGTTGCGATTTTACTTGATAGGTTTATAATTCGTCCGGACCTAAGAGACATTTCGAGACCGATCCACCAGCTGGAACCATCGGGAAGATGTTGTCTTCCTGTTCAATCTTGACTTCCAGCAAATAGGGGCCTTTGGCATCGAGCATGCTTTTCATGGCTGACTCAAGATCTTTCCTTTCGGAGACTGTTGCTCCGGGAATGCCATATGCTGCAGCAAGTTTGACAAAATCCGGACTGGTTATCTCGGTAAATGAATATCTCTTTTCGAAAAACAGCTCCTGCCATTGGCGCACCATTCCCAGGAAATCGTTGTTCAAAATGATGATTTTTACAGGAAGTTTTTCCTGCGAAATTGTTCCCAGCTCCTGTACCGTCATCTGGATTCCTCCATCACCGGCAAAAAGAATGACTTCTTTATCCGGTGCCCCGAATTTAGCTCCTATTGCAGCAGGTAATCCAAAACCCATGGTTCCCAGTCCGCCGGAAGTGACCCATGATCTGGATTTGCTAAAACGAGCATAACGGGCGGCTGCCATCTGGTTCTGACCAACATCGGTTACGATAACAGCCTGGTTGTTGGTTAAATCTGTTGATAAACGGACGACTTCACCCATGGTAAGACCTGGTTTGGTGGGCTTCAGATCCAGAACAATTACTTTGTCCTCTTCTTTTTTCCTGGCAGCATGGAATTCGTTAACCCATTCAGTGTGCTGCTTTTCTTCCACAAGTGTTGTTAAAAGACGCAGTGTATGTTTGGCATCTCCCAGGATGGCTACTTCAGTTTTAATGTTTTTATCGATCTCAGCAGGATCAATTTCAATGTGAATGACCTTTGCCTGCTTGGCGTAGGTGTTAATGCCGCCGGTAACGCGATCGTCAAAACGCATGCCGATGGCAATCAGAATATCGCATTCGTTGGTCTTGATGTTCGGGGCATAATTTCCGTGCATGCCTAGCATTCCCATGTTTAGTGGGTGATTGCTGTCCAGCGCTGAAATGCCCAGTAATGTTGAAGCTGCAGGAATTCCGGTTTTTTCGATGAAACTCAG
>JBAXED010000170.1:0-5806 GCA_037140615.1 Prolixibacteraceae bacterium | reverse complement strand
CTCATGGATATATCCCGCAGGTTATTCAATTTTGAGAAGATCGACACTTTTGAGAATTTGGTCACGCCGGTCATAAACACAAACCGCAGGTGCTCGTCCGAGGCTTTGATGTTGATATAGAAGTTTTCCAATACCTGCCTAACTTCTTCAATATGCGGGGCGTATATATTTTCGACCAGGGGTTTGTCGTATTCGTCGATCAGGATGACTACTTTGCCAAGGTCTTTGGCTTTGTTGATCAGTTCGCCAAACAAATAACCTGATTTTGTTTCGGATGAAAGTTCAATTCCCAATTCTTTGGCACTATCATGTAAAATAATACACAATCCCCTGTTAAGTTGTTCGGCTGAAGAACAATCCGTTTTTGAAATGTTCAGGTTAATAACAGGATACGCCTTCCAGTCGTAGGGCATATCGTCTATTTTCAGCCCTTTAAACAGCTCCTTGTTGCCTTTGAAAATATTTTTCAGGATAGACACCGAAAGCGATTTACCAAACCGTCGGGGACGGGAAAGGAAGAAAATGCCCTTATTTACTGTGATTAGTTTGTGAAAAAAATCAGTTTTGTCTACATACAAATCGCCTCCGGTAATAACATCTTCGAAAGTGTAGTTGCTTGTAGTAATTGGCTGATACATGACAAACCGTTTTATTTGGCTAAAAACCAGAATACAAAGATAAAGGATTGGGTGGGAATTACAATAAATTTCCAAATACCCGCGCAAAAGGTTTTTCGCTGGAGAGGTGAGAACTGAGAGTGACAATAACGAATAGTGTATAACGAAAAGTGAAAAAGTTGTACTACAGGTTTTATTACTTAAAATTTCAGCAGGTAACCCACCAAATTATCCGATTCGCTAAGACCCAGTTTTTTTCTGAGGCGCGAACGCGATACCCTTATGCTGGCCTCTTCCTGATGGATGAAAGCCGCGATCTCCTTGGAACTCATGTTTAGCCGCAATAGTGTGCAGAGGCGAATTTCTGCCGGCGAGATGTCGGGATGTACTTCGAGAAACTGCTTGTAAAAAGAGGGATTCAACTCCATGAAGTTCTCTTCGTACCGCTTCCATGCTTCATTCCACAGCCGGACCGATACATTTCCGGTGATCTCGTTGATCTGGTTTTCAAGTTCCGGAAAATCTTCTTTTAACCGGGTCAGTTTTTTTGAAATTTGTTCATGAAGTTCGGTCAGGCGGCTGAGCTGAAGCAATGAGGCCGAAAGCTCGTTGTTCTTGCTCAAAATAACCAATTTGTAGTAAGTAACAAATGATAGTATCGCCTTGACCCTTGCCAGCAGTTCGATCTTCTCGAATGGTTTTTTGATAAAATCGATCGCACCTTTCTGATACGCTTCCTGCAGATGCTCCGCTGTGGTGGCAATACCAGTGACCATGATAACAGGTATCTCTCTGGTTTTGGCATCCTTTTTAAGAATTTCAAGGGCTTCAATCCCATTCATCACCGGCATCTGCCAATCCATCAGAATGAGATCGGGCAGATTTTCCAAGGCCTGCTTTACCGCTATCTTCCCGTTCTGTGCCGTGAATACCTCATAACCTGCATCCGATAAGATATCCAACATAATCGTCAGATTCACAGCTGAATCGTCGGCAATTAGTAGTTTTTGCTTCATCCTTGTTTTTTAGGTAACATAACTTTGAAAACACACCCTTTGCCGGGCTCACTCTCTACCGAAATTGATCCCTTGTGATAGTTTACAAATTCGTTGCAGATAATCAGGCCGAGCCCTGTGCCCGATTCTCCTGCAGTGCCCGGTCGTTGAGCCGTTTCGTACTGGTTGAATAATTTACTGATCTCCTGGGTTTCCATTCCGGTCCCCTGATCAATGACAGAGATGGTAACTTGATTTTCATCCTCGTCCGACCGTATTTTGATGACTCCCTGGTTAAACGAGAACTTGATACTGTTGGAAATCAGGTTTCTCAGAATCAGATTGATCATTTGCAGATCAGCTTCAATTAAAATCTCCGGACCTGCTTCATTGACAATCTCAATCTGCTTTGATTTGGCGATGGTTGTTCCTGAGGAAACATTTTCGGCGATTAAATCTCCAAGATTGGTGGGTTGAGGATTGAATGAGATCAGCTTGGTTTGCGTCCTTGTCCACATCAGCAGGTTTTGCAACAGGCTGTAGGTGTTCTGTGCCGTTAGCAGGAGGTTGGTATTATACATAGCGGCGCGGGTATTTCCTGCTGTATAAGCTGTTAGCTCTTTGGAATATAAAATCATTGCATGAAATGGATTGACCAGGTCGTGGGCTATAATCGATAAAAACCTA
Organism: Prolixibacteraceae bacterium; assembly: GCA_037140615.1. Taxonomy (GTDB): domain Bacteria; phylum Bacteroidota; class Bacteroidia; order Bacteroidales; family Prolixibacteraceae; genus CAINVV01. Next base: position 3,507 of record JBAXED010000170.1, on the reverse strand, counting down.
TCTTTGGTTGAGCTGAGCTCTCTCAATTTTTTTTCTGCCTCCTTCTGTTGGGTTATGTCAGAAATCAGTGTGATGATAAATTTGTCTTTACTAAGATTCACTAACGACATAAAGAGGTGCACAGTTCGGGGCGCTCCTTTAATGAGGAGAATGGTTTCATAGTGCTGTATGCTATTATTTTTCAGAATAAGCTTAAATAATTCCTCTTGTTTGGTTACATCATAAAAACCCATTTCACTGGTCGTTTTTTTAAGGAAATCCTTTACTGGTATACCGGTGTAGTTACTTACTGCTAAGTTGGCATCGACAATCCTTCCGCTTTTATATTCAGTAATAATTACCGGCAAGGGGGAGAGTTCAAAGAGACTGAAGAAATGCAACTGACTCTCATAAAGATCATCCTCTGCTATTTTACGCTGGTTTATTTCTTCCTCCAAGGCAACTTTGTCGATTTCCAGCTGGTCGGCCCGTGCTTTCTCATGTTTTACCTTGATCATTTTTTCGGTTAAACCCGAAGTAAGAAAAACAGTAAAAAGGGCGCTTGCATACAAGGGAGAGTTCGAATAAAACAGGTTTGGTTCAATCCAGGAGTTGATCACCGCAATATAAAGTAACGAGGCCAGGATAGGCGGCAAAAAGGAGAACATGTAATAGCGTGCCATAGGAGCTTTCTTCCAGAAGAGGTAAACTGCAATAGAAAATTGGATTATAAAGGTAATAATATTGGTGGGAACCAGTAAGAGTCCTGAAACATGGGGACTTAAAATACCTGTTCCTGCCAGAATACTGTATAAGAAGCAACCAGTGATCGCCACCATTTCAATCTGCCAAATACGTTTATAGTTCTTTAAATTCAAATATTGAATAACAAACAGGGATTGGAACCCATAGGTAAATCCCGCAGAAATAAACCGCAATTTCTGAAGGATTACAGGATGATCAAATACAATGGTCTCGTAGAATGATCCCGTGACAACAGCCATAAAACACAATGCGGCAGCAATCGAAAACAGTAAGAAGAGGAACCCTTTTTCGCGGCTGGTAATCAGAAGCACAAGGTTAAAAAGGAATGCGGCAAGTAATATTCCCCACGCGGGCAGGTAGACATTTCGCTGTGCATTTTCTATTTTGTTAAAAGCGAGAGGGGTAGAAATAACGAGCGGGACAATAAGAAGCGAACAGCTTTGGACCCTTAACCCAACTTGCAGCGAAATCTATAAAATAGTACAAATATGTGCCAATAATCAAGGTTTTTCGGGGTAATCTCGAGCATTTTTGGTGTTTATATTTTGCAAGTAACTGATATTTAGATGTATCATTTTTTGATTTTCATTTGTAGTCCCTAAGGGGGTATTGATTTACAATGATTTACGTATTTACTTTGGGGCATGTATTTCAAAGTATCCATGCGCACTAATCCCACAACGGGAATCTACTCGGGTTATTACCGGTTAGTAGAGAGTTATCGCAACCATTGCGACAGGGTATGCCATAGGACAATTTTGAATGCCGGTTATCTCGACGGATTGTCAACCGATCAGTTGAACTTGATCCAGAAAATACTTACCGCAAAAGTTGCTAACTACGACAAGCCCTTATTCGAACTTCCTTACACAGAAGACACAACTGTGATCCGCTATGTTGATGAGTTTTACCAACGGATGATTATCGAAAAGCGTATTGATGTATTGGTTGAAAAAAGGGATAAAAAGGTACTGCGCAGGGGTAAAGACCTACAAATGATCGATTTGAACAGCATCCGGAACAAGGACATTCGCGAGATTGGAGCAGAATGGCTGTCGTATCAGGCCATGCGCCAGTTGCATATAGCCCCGTTTTTAGATAACCTCGGATGGAGTGAAGAGCAAATTAGACTGGCTCAGACCCATATCATCAGCCGGGCAGTTTACCCAGGTTCGGAACTGGAAACAACGCGGTGGATCAGGGAAAACTCGGCGGTATGTGAGATCACCGGATACGACATCGAGCAAATTACCAAAGACCGTTTGTATGCTATCTCTAAAAAGTTGTATGCCGAAAAGGAAGCATTGGAGCAACATTTGTCGGTGCGCACCAACGAATTGTTTGATATTCAGGATAGAATAATACTTTACGACCTGACAAATACTTATTTTGAAGGCAGGAAACAAGGTAGTAAGCTGGCAAAATTTGGGCGCAGCAAGGAAAAACGAAACGATGCCAAATTGGTTGTGCTCGGACTGGTGATTAATCCTGAAGGTTTTATCAAATACTCATCGATCCTGGAAGGGAACATGGCCGACAGCAAAACACTGGAAGGGATGATCAATAAATTGCGTATCAAAACTTCATCATCGGCAAGAAAAGCCCTGGTAGTAATAGATGCGGGTATTGCTTCCGAAGAAAACCTAAAAATGATACTGGACAATGGTTATGACTATCTGTGCGTGAGCCGTTCGAGTTTAAATAAATACATCATCGAAGCGGGTGCAACCACTGTTTCAGTAACTGACAACAGGAAACAAAAGATAGAGCTCTGTCAGGTAAAATCGGGCAATAAAACCGATTATTACCTCAAAGTCGAAAGTCACACAAAAGAATTGAAAGAGCGTTCGATGAACGAGCAGTTTCGTTCGCGTTTCGAGGCCGGGCTACAAAAAATAGCCGACAGTTTGACAAAAAAGGGTGGAGTAAAACAAGAAGACAAAGTATATGAACGCATTGGGCGTTTGAAGCAAAAATACCCTTCCATACAACGGTACTTCGATATTGTTGCAGAAGTGAACGACCTACCTGAAACTAAACAGAAAAAGAAGGTTACTGAACCCGATAACTTGATAAAACATATTGTAACTGCAATTAAATGGTCTGTTAAAGAAGGTGTTGACATCAACGCCAGAAGCGGGGTTTACTTTCTGCGGACATCGCTTGAGGCCAAAACGGAGGAAAATGTATGGCAATTTTACAATACCATCCGCGAAATTGAGGCCACTTTTCGGGTTCTAAAAAGTGACCTTGATTTGCGTCCCATCTACCATCAAAAAGATGAAAACACGATGGCACACCTGCACCTTGGGCTGTTGGCTTACTGGCTGGTAAACACGATTCGGCACCAATTAAAACAATATGGTATCCACAGTGGGTGGCGCGAGATTGTCAGAACTATGAACACACAAAAGGCAGTGACAACTTTGGCACAAAACAACCACGAAGAAGTGATCATGATACGCCGTTGTTCGGAGCCAAACCAACAGGTGAGAAAACTTTACGATGCCCTAAAATACAAGTACGCACCCTTCATAAAACGAAAATCTGTAGTACACAAATCTGAACTCGAAAACTGCCAATTCATTGAAAAGCAAGAATTCCGTTCCGATTAGCTGCAAGTTGGGTTAACGGTTAAGCTATTCGGATTGACAAAATCTTATGCTTATTTTTTTTACTCCACATTAAAAGTCATTTAATCAGATAATTTCAGGACTCCTTACCTCGCGCAGTCTGAGATGGCGGATATTTCAAAAATCATTT
>JBAXED010000169.1:0-5840 GCA_037140615.1 Prolixibacteraceae bacterium | reverse complement strand
TTGCCAATGTTTTTGCCAAATTCGAAGCCAAAAGCCATTCCGTTGTTTTCGACAAAATGTATGATGAACCAGTTTTTTGCCACAACGACCTCTTCACCCAGCATGAAGTGCGTCTTGATATAAATTTTCAAAATTTGGTCAACCAGCAGTATCAGCAGGATGATAAGGATCGATTTTGTTTTGTTACTCATATTCATGTTATCAATGCTTTCTTCAATTTTTTACTTCTTCTGTGGTTTCAACTTTTTTCCCTTCGCTGAAATGATGCCTATGGAAAATGAATATGAAAAATATTCCAGTGGATACCGCCGAATCAGCAACATTAAATATATGGCGGAAGAATACAAACTCCTGTCCACCCCAATATGGGAACCACTTTGGATAAGTTGTTTCGATCAACGGGAAATAGAACATATCCACCACTCGACCCTGCAAGAAAGAGGAGTACCCACCTCCTTCAGGGAAAAGAATGGCAATCTCTCCGGGTTTATGGTTGAATATAATGCCATAAAATGCTCCGTCAATCATGTTGCCGATGGCTCCGGCCAGGATTAAAGAGAAGCAGGCGACCAATCCGAATGGAGCATCCTTTTTCAATAGTTTCAGCAGATACCAAATCAAAGCACCAATGGCGATTAACCGAAAAATGCTTAGGAAATATTTGCCAATCTGGTTGCCAAACTCCAGTCCGAAAGCCATCCCATTGTTTTCTACGAAGTGGAGGATGAACCAATTTTTGAAAACAACAATCTCTTCGCCCGGCATCAGGTGGGTTTTGATCCAGATTTTCAGGATCTGGTCGACCAACAATACCAAAAGGATAAGAAGAACAGATTTCTTTTTATTGCTCATGGGCAATTTGAAAATTGCAGACAAGTCCCTTCCGGTCATCGGTTCATAAATGGATCGGTTTTTGCTTAGAACGCGAAGGTTAGCGCTGAGAATTTTTCGCGTCGATAGACAAAGTCGCATGCGGCACCGCTCGCAGCCGTTCTTTGGATATCAATGCTCCGGTCTCGCGGCAGATCCCGTATGTCTTGTTCTCAATCCGGATCAGGGCAGCCTCGAGGTGCTGAATAAATTTCTGCTGACGTTGCGCAAGCTTCCCGGCTTCCTCTTTGGATAAGGTAGCCGCACCCTCTTCCAATACCTTGAAAGTTGGAGAAGTATCTTGTGTGTCATTGCCATCACCTTGGGTAATAGCATTTTTGTATAGATCGTAATCTTGACGTGCTTTGTCTAATTTTCCCAGAATCAAGGCCTTAAACTCCTGGAGTTCATCGTCCGAATACCTAGTCTTCTCTGCCATAATGTTGCGCTTTTTGTAAATATAATCTTTATCAGTTCTGTTTTTACACGATGAGGTAAAAATTTATGAACAGCCCTGGTTAATCTCTCTTAAATTTTCTTTACTGCGATCGTTGTTTCCAATCCAGGGTCAATTTCAAAAAGTTGATCCTTAGATGTTTCAGAAATGTCAGCAAGTTTTAGTTGCACTGCGAGCGTCTGGGTGCAAATATAGTCACCATATTTTTCAAGTGCTTCAGCCAGCTCCGGACGGTTCCCAATGGTCAGCTCAATCTTGTCTGTTACCTCGAATCCGCTGTCTTTTCTGAGGTTTTGAATCCTGTTGATCAACTCACGGGCAATCCCTTCGAGCTTCAGTTCAGGAGAAACATGGATGTCGAGTGCCACAGTGAGGTTGCCTTCACTGGCCACCTGCCATCCGGGGATATCTTCCGTCAGTATCTCCACATCTTCAGAAACCAGCCTGACCGGTTCCCCTTCGATGATGGTATCATAGGATCCTTCTCTTTCGAAAGCGGCAATCTGAGCCTGATCCATCGCAGTTACCATCGTGGCAATCTGCTTCATCAGCTTGCTGTATTTTGGCCCAAGAGTCTTAAAGTTGGGTTTGATCTTCTTTTTGATAATGCCGGATGCGTCCGTCAGGTATTCTACCGCTTTGACATTGACTTCAGTCAGGACGATGTTTTCGATTGCCTCAAACTGCTTGCGGAATCGATCGCTTAATACCGGAACGATGATTCTGGCCAACGGCTGACGAACCTTGATTTTCTCCTTCCGGCGAAGGCCGAGTACCATGGAGGATGCTTTCTGCGCCAATTCCATCCGCTCTTCCAATGCTTTGTCGACCAAACTATCGTCGGAAACAGGAAATATGGTGAGGTGCACAGATTGATCCACTTCCCTCCGGGTTACCTTGTTCAGGTCGCGGTAGAGCTGATCGCTGTAAAATGGGGCTAATGGCGCGATCAGTTTGGCGATCGTTTCGAGTGTCGTGTACAAGGTTTGGTATGCCGAAATTTTATCCGCATCATATTCGCCTCCCCAGAACCTTTTGCGGCTCAGCCTCACATACCAGTTGGAAAGATTTTCAGATACAAATTCGGAAATGGCTCTGCCGGCTTTGGTGGGCTCGTAAGTTTCGTAGGCCTCTGTCACATCTTTGACCAGTGTGTTCAGCAGCGAAAGGATCCAGCGGTCCAGTTCAGGCCGCTCTGCATTTTGGAGTTCAGCTTCCCGGTAGGCAAAGCCGTCAACATTGGAATACAGAGAGAAGAAACTATAGGTATTGTAAAGCGTTCCAAAGAATTTGCGTCGTACTTCATCGATTCCTGCCAGGTCAAATTTCAGGTTGTCCCAGGGTTGAGAATTGGTGATCATGTACCAGCGAACAGGATCGGAACCATATTTTTCGATGGTGACGAAAGGGTCTGCCGCATTGCCCAGACGCTTCGACATTTTGTTGCCGGCAGCATCCAGAACGAGTCCGTTGGAGATGATATTTTTAAAAGCAACTGAGCCTTTGGCCATGGTGGCGATGGCATGCAGGGTAAAGAACCAGCCTCTGGTCTGGTCGACACCTTCCGCGATAAAATCCGCAGGAAAGAGCGTGTCAAACTCCTCTTTGTGCTCAAAAGGATAGTGAACCTGCGCAAAAGGCATGGCCCCTGAGTCGAACCAGACATCGATCAGGTCGAGCTCGCGAACCATTTTTACCCCATTCGGGGATACCAGTATGATGTCATCCACAAACGGACGGTGAAGGTCTATCTTTTCGTAATTTTCTTTGGAGTTGTCGCCGACAACGAAATCTTTGTAAGGATTTGAAGGCATAAATCCGGCAGACACTGATTTCTCAATTTCTGCTACCAGCTCTTCCACCGAGCCGATGCACAGTTCTTCGGTGCCATCTTCGGTACGCCAGATGGGCAGGGGAGTTCCCCAGTACCTGGAGCGGGAGAGGTTCCAGTCGACCAGATTTTCGAGCCAGTTGCCGAAGCGTCCGGTGCCGGTAGATTGTGGTTTCCAGTTGATGGTCTTGTTGAGGTCGATCATCTGATCTCGGACTGCGGTAGACTTGATAAACCACGAATCCAGCGGATAATATAGCACCGGTTTATCAGTTCTCCAGCAATGCGGATAGCTGTGTTCGTATTTTTCTACCCTGAAGGCTTTCCCAGCCAATTTCAGAGAAACGGATAGATCCACGTCGAGGGTGGCATCGTTTTCGGTAAGCTTTTCGTCGTAACTATTCTTGACAAAACGACCCGCGAATTCCTTGTAGAGTTCAGTGCTAACATTCTCCTTGACGAAATCTGTATCCAGATCCTCCAATCGGAAGAAGCGGCCTTGGCGGTCGACCATCGGCTGGCGTTTTCCTTCAACGTCGATCAGTAGCAGTGGAACAATGCCTGTCTGTTTGGCCACCCTGTCGTCGTCCGAACCAAAAGTCGGTGCGATGTGCACGATGCCGGTACCATCTTCGGTGGTCACGAAATCGCCCGGGATGACCCGGAAAGCATCGCCCATCGGTTTCACCCAGGGGAAAAGCTGCTCGTAATTGACGCCTACCAGCTGACTCCCGGAGAATTCTCCGAGCAGCAGATAAGGGATGTTCTTCCCTTCGCCGGTAAAGCTATCCAGCGTTAGCGCTTCATTCTTTTCAGGGAAATAGTGGTGGAAAAGATTCTTGGCCAGAACAACCGTGATCGGCTGACCGGTATAAGGATTAAATGTCTGAACTTTGACATATTTGATCGCGGCACCAACAGCCAGGGCAGTATTGGAAGGCAGTGTCCAGGGAGTGGTCGTCCAGGCCAGGATGTAAAGGTCGGTAGCAACCTGATCGAACAACGTGGCCGATTTCTCATTCCTGATCACCTTGAACTGGGCGATACAGGTGGTGTCTTTCACATCGCGGTAGCAACCGGGTTGATTCAGCTCGTGCGAACTTAGTCCGGTGCCGGCAGCAGGTGAATAAGGCTGAATCGTATAACCTTTGTAGAGCAGATTTTTGTTATAGAAAGATTTCAGCAGCCACCACAAAGTTTCAATGTAGCGGTTGTCGTATGTGACGTAAGGATCGTCCATGTTGACCCAGTACCCCATTTTCTGGGTAAGGTCTTCCCACAGGTCGGTGTATTTCATCACCTCCCGTCGACAGGCAGCGTTGTAATCGGCTACTGAGATATGTTTGCCGATATCCTCTTTCGTGATACCGAGTGACTTCTCAACACTGAGTTCGACGGGCAGTCCGTGGGTATCCCAGCCGGCTTTTCTCTTGACCAGAAATCCCTGCTGTGTCTTGTAGCGACAGAAAATATCCTTGATGGCGCGGGATACAACATGGTGAATTCCGGGCTGGCCATTGGCCGACGGCGGACCTTCGTAAAAGATAAAAGGCTTCCCTGCGGCCCTGGTGGTGATGGACTTGTGAAACGTATCATCCTCTTCCCAGAACTTTAAGATATCCTTGTTAATTTGCGAAAGATTAAACTCCTTATATTCCCTGAATTTCTTGTTCATAGCCTCGTGCAACTCCCTTTTTTTAAAGTGCACAAAGATAATAAAAAGTACTTAAAGTGACTAGAGTGAACTAAAGTGACTAAAGTTAGCAGGAAGTACTTAAAGTGACTAGAGTGAACTAAAGTGACTAAAGTTATGGACTCCGAACAAATCAGGATGGTGGCGCAAGTACTTTAGGCAATTTAGTTCACTTTAGTCACTTTAGTCACTCCTCTTCCACAAAAGCTTCTTCCCAAACCCTAGCCTGTTGTCGGTCATTTTAAGGGTTTCGATGGTTAGGATCCAGAGCGTGGTATCCATAAGGGCCGCGAAAGGGAATCGTTTAAGATAAGTTGAACTTGCTTGATCCAGCGTCTGGCCTTCCGCTTTTATGAGGGTTCCTGAAAACTGAATTCCCTGAATTTTGCCGATTATGCTTGTTTCCAGCACGACATTGCCTGCCACTTTTGGGTTTAGAGCGGCCTCCTGGATGTGCCTCGTTTCGTATCCGGATGTAAAGACGAAAGCCATCTGCTCTTCATTAAAGGCATAAAAGCAGTTGGCAACCCATGGCTGATCTCCCGAGACCGTAGCCAGGGTGAGGACGTGGTGCTTCTTGAGGAAGGTGGTTATTTTGGGGTCGGCTTGTTGCATGACCCAAAGTTATGAAAAAGTGACTAGAGTGAACTAAAGTGACTAAAGTACTTGCGCCACCATCGAATTTGTGCGGTGTCCAGGCTGAAAAAGTGACTTAAGAGTTTAAAGTTCTTCGCTCCTTCATAGAATCTACGGAGTCCCCAACTTTAGTTCACTTTAGTCACTTTAGCTCACTTTAGTCACTTCTTCAGAAGTTACTTCTTCACCAGAATCGAACTTATCTGCCTGATATTCTTCACATCCGCATAATCGTACTGGTAAAATCCATCGCTTCCGACCATCAGAAGTGATTTCCCAAGGGGGATCACATCGTAAGCCTGAATTCCCGGGAATTTGGCCAACTGGTGTTCGGCGATCAGGAGTGGATCGGA
>JBAXED010000168.1:0-6136 GCA_037140615.1 Prolixibacteraceae bacterium | reverse complement strand
AGGTTCTTTTTCCGGCTTTTCGCACCTCGGCAGGTAAGGTATCTTCGTTGATGCTCAGGAAATAGCGGACCCGGGCTTTCTCCAGTTGCAGGAATCCGGATACGCGGTCGTGGGAGGAGACATGCACCACATTCTCTTTCACCGCGCCAAAAATCCAGGTCAGCATGTCGTAAAAGTGCACCCCGATGTTGGTGGCGATGCCTCCGCTCTTGGAAACATCCCCCTTCCAGCTGGTGTAGTACCATTTGCCACGGGAGGTGATGTAGGTCAGGTCGATATCGTATATTTTGTCGGAAGGCCCTTCATTGATTCTTTTCTTCAAAGCAATGATGGATGGATGCAGCCTCAACTGAAATATGTTGTACACCTTTTTCCCGGATTCTTTTTCTATCCGTTCCAATGATTCAATGTTCCATGGATTCAGCACCAAGGGTTTTTCGCAGATCACATCCGCCCCAATTCTAAGTCCGAACCTGATATGCGCATCGTGCAAATAATTGGGCGAGCACACCGTCACAAAATCCACACCCTCGGCGCTCGCCCCTCGGCTCCGCTCGGGGACCGGTGATTTCTCGTCCCCTCGGCTCCGCTCGGGGACCACTCCGCTCGGGGACCACTCCGCTCGGTGACCACTCTGCTCGGGGACCGGTGAACTCTCGTCTTCTTGACCACTCGCCCCCTCGCCCCCTCGCCCTGTCGCCCCCTCCTTCTTCATTCTCCGCACCAGTTCCAAATGCCTGTCAAACCGCTCAAACTCCGTAAAGAACGAAGCTTCCGGGAAATAGCTATCAAGAATTCCGACAGAATCGAAGGGATCGAGAGCCGCCACGAGTGTATTGCCTGACTCTTTGATTGCTTTCAAATGTCTTGGGGCGATGAAGCCGGCGGCGCCGATTAGTGCGAAGTTGCTCATGGGATGTAAAAAGTTGAGAGTTGAGAGTTGAGAGTGGGAAGATGGGAGGGTGAGAAGATGAGAATATGGGAAGATGAGAAAAGGAGTGGACGTCTAGGATGCGTGGACGAGTGCGAGGGTGGCTCTGAGTGGCAGTCCGATTACAGTATTCCGTGGGATCTATGGATTTCGGCCAGATCGGCAAGTGTATATGGCACAACGACATGTTGCTCCTGTGCTTTCAGGATCCCGGAGAACAATAGCACCAAAACTATAAAAAGCAACTTCTTCATGACTCTATAATTTAATACGAATTTACGGTAAAAATTCGAAAATGTGAAATGCTAATTTTCTGATTGGGCTACCTTCTGTCCGAAACAATCAGTTCACATTTTTTATAAATGCTACCGAGGACGGTTGGTCTTTGGTCATTCGCTTGCTACAAACAGGGCGCCACTCCGCGGCTGTGATTTATAGGTGGCCGGAATTGTGTTGGAAGAGATAGTAAAAAGTTTAACCAGTCGGCTTTTCGGTAGGCTCAGGAAGCAATAGTCATCTATAATGAAATCGCATTGAAATTACTGTTATATTGTTTTCCTGAACCCTGTATACCAATCGATGTTCATCGGTTATACGACGGCTCCAATATCCGGTAAGATCATGTTTTAATTGTTCTGGTTTGCCAATTCCGGAGTATGGAGTTTTACAAATGCTTACCAAAAGGTTTGCTATTTTGGATTGTACACCTTTATTTCCTGACTTTTTCCAATAATCGATATCTTCAAGTGCCTGGTCCAGGAATTCTACTTCCACAATTCTGAAGGTTTAATAGTTTTTCCTTTTTTACCTTCATTGATTTGGGAAATACCTCGCATTAAGGCATCTTTATTTGCCTTTGACGAAAGAAGATATTCTGTTTCGTCAAGAAACTTAATGGAATTTTCATTTTCTATTTGTGCCAATGCTTTTAACATTGAAAGAACATTTTTACCAATTTTTGTTCTTTCATTAATTTGAATTGTTGTCATATCAATGTTTTTCGCAAAGTTATCATTTTATTTTCTTGATTCTAAATTGGTTCTATTTCCGTAGATGTGTACATTCACCCCTTCCGTCCGAGATGATTCTGTTCGCGTTTTTGTAAATGCTACCGCGGACGGTTGGTCTTTGGTCATTCGCTTGCTACAAACAGGGCGCCGCTCCGCGGCTTTAATTTGTGCGGATCCAGAATTGTGGTCGGGAAAATTTCATTTGCAGGACATAAATCTTGGTCTTCTCCGTGCCCATCTTCTCACCCTCCCTTCTCCGTTTCTCTGTTTCAATTTTTTGCTATAACTAATTGAACGGACGCAGGCCGCCTCTACTATCAGCTGGTTACATGCAGATTCCAGCCGCGGAGCGGCGCCCTGTTTGTAGAAAAGGGTGAAGCGGAGCGAAACCCTGGGAAAGGAATGCTGCATGAAGAGCCGTCCATGAATGAATTTACATAAGTGAATCAATCAAAATTTCGGACGGAAGATGCGAATGAAAATAAGGAAATCTGAAAATGGGAATACAGCATTGAATCTGCTTATGCTACAATTTATAAACCTTATCTGATGCAAAATTCACCGCATTGCGCAAATCTACAACCAGCTGCGTATGCGCAACGATCCAGTCAACCTCGAAAGCCGAGTGGTTGGTGGTGAACACCACGCAGTCGCAGGATTGCAGTAAGTCGGAAGTTAAGGATGAAGAAGAATAACTTCTGCCGCCTGGAGTGGTGCAAGCTGGTACGAACGGATCGTGGTAAAGCACTTCGCCTCCTTTGCCGGCGACGATGTCCATGATTTTCAGGGCGGGGGACTCGCGTTCGTCGTCGATGTCGGGTTTGTAAGCCACGCCCAGGAAGAGGATCTTACTGCCATTGATGGGCTTCTTGTGGCGGTTCAGGGCGGTGGATATCTTGATCGTGACCCGATGGGGCATCAGCATGTCGATGTGCCCGGCGGTGTGGATCATCGTGAGGTCGAAGTTGAATTTTTTGGCGATGTATTCGAGGTAGAACGGATCGAGCGGAATGCAATGACCACCGATCCCCGGACCCGGGTAAAAAGCCTGAAAGCCGTAGGGTTTGGTTTTGGCTGCCTCGATGACCTCCCAGATGTCGATGTCCATCTTTCCGCTGAGAAGCGCCATCTCGTTGATCAGGCTGATGTTGACCAGCCTGTAGGTGTTCTCCAGGATCTTCACCATCTCGGCTACGCGCGGAGAGCTGACGGTATAAATATGGTCGATGGCCTTGCTGTAGATGGCTTTGCCGATGGTGAGTCCCGCTTCGGTCATGGCACCCAGTACTTTGGGCGTGTTGCGGGTATCGTAGATCTTGTTGCCCGGATCGACCCGTTCGGGGGAGAAGGCGAGCCAGAAATCGGTGCCTTGCTTGAGACCGGAGGCCTCCTCCAGCAGTGGAAGCACAAAATGTTCGGTGGTTGTGGGGTAGGTGGTGCTCTCGAGCGAGACGAAGGTCCCGCGCTTCATGTATTTCCCGATCTCGCGGCAGGCCGACTCGATGAAGCGCATGTCCGGCTTGTGAAACAGATCGAGCGGGGTTGGGACGCAGATGATGACCGCGTCGCATTGGCTGATACCGGCAAAATCCGCGGAGGCGGTAAGGGTTTTAAGTTCCTGAACTTTGGTCCACTGTTCGGGACGGATATCCAGGATGTAGTTGTTTCCGGCATTGACCTTTGCCACCTTGGTTTCAGAGACATCGAAACCGGTTACCCGGATACCTGCCGACGCGAAGGAAGCCGCCAGGGGCAGTCCGACGTAACCCAGTCCGACGATGCCAACGTGGAGGGTGTTGTTGTTGATTTTTTCCAGAATCTTTTGCATTACTGCTGTTTTAGGAAAACGTTGGTTGCGTCTTTTATTTTTTTCATTACTTTACTATATTTCAGGTATTCTTTATTCTGTAGCTGAATTAGTAATTCCAATGTTGACCGGTCAACTGTCTCCTCGTGGAACATTTAAATTTTGTTTTTGGAATATGATAAAGAAGAGAGGTGAAATTCAGTGTTTTAGGATCCAAATAATTCAAGTTGCAGAGGGTTGACTTTATCTCTTTAACGCCATAGAATTCCCTTATTAATTGTAATTCGTGCATAAGTGCGGTATCACCAGAGAGCTGTTCTTTTTAAAGCTTCCCGGAGTGCGGGGTCTTTTTCTGCGGCATCTCTTAAAACTTTAATGATCCTGTTGGTTTTGTTTTCGACAGGGGCTAAGGTAGTCCGACGGTCATATATAATAAATTCAGTCAATCCGAAAATAGACATCAGTACCAATCCGAAGCCCCACATGAAAAAGCTGTCAAATTTATCTTCAAGCCTGATGATTTGAGATTGCATGGTTTCTACCTTAGTCTCCACCCTGACCATCCTGTCGCGGTCAGTTTGGTTGTAAGGTATGGGTTGCTCCTGGGCTTTCAGGATCCCAGAGAAAAGCAAAACAAAAACAAAGATGAGCAACTTCGTCATGACAAAAAATGGGACGATTGGTTATTTGTGTTTATTAAGAATGATCTGACATCTTTCTATTATTTGTGCTAGCATTTCAAGCATGTCAAACAAATGATTAATCCCTTCAATTCGTTCTATAAGGGAGGACGGATATTCATGGGCTATTTCGTTTCTAACTTTTCGAAGTTGTACCCAACTTAAAGCAGAATCCAGGATTTCAAGTTTTTCGAGTCTGTTTAACATATCTATAAATGCCATGTCGGCGACCGGTTCTGCCAGAGCTTCCAGTGTCAGTGGAAACAAGCGTGAACCCATCGAATCCTGTAGTTTGGAGAAACGAAAAATATATTGATCCAGGAATCCAATCGTTTCTTCATCCATCAGGTAATAATTATCCCTGTTTAAAGGGATAAAATTCCCTACTTTTGATTTGGCAAATGTCATTCGTTTCAAATGAAGCGCACAAGTTTCAAAAGTTTGGATTAAACTGTCATTTAGCTCAGAACCAATCATAGTTCAACTCCCGTTAATAATGCTGTTTTTACAATGGATAAATGATTGTTGTAATGAGTCCGCACCAACAAATCTATTTTTTGTTCACCCAGTAAGATGTCAAGTTTTCCAAGAAATTCGGCTTTCTTTAACATGATCTGTTTGGGTTCCTGCTCTTCCTGTAAATTAATATACAGATCGATGTCTCCACCTTTCCTTGAATCATCAACCCGGGATCCAAATAAATAAACATGTATTTGATCTCCCCATACTTCGCAGGCGACCTCTTTAATCGTTTTAATTTCAGATTTTGAAAGCCTCATTTTTTGTTTTTACAAAGGTATTGAATTGCGTAAGAGTCGGAATATCACCAGAGAGCAGTTTTTTTTAAAGCTTCCCGGAGGATAACAGTGCAAAAATTATGAAAATCAACTTCTTCATGACAAAATATCTACCACGAAGTTATGGTAAAAATTCGAAAAAGTAAAATGCTAATTTTTTGATTGGGCTGCCTTCCGTCCGAAACGATCTGTCAATGTTTTTTCTAAATGCTACCGCGGACGGTTGGTCTTTGGTCATTTGTTTTCACCCCTCGGCTCCGCTCGGGGACCGGGGCGCCGCTCTGCGGCTTGGATTTGTAAGTGGCCAGCATTGTGGTCAGGAAAGATACCACACGCTAAAGGTCAATATGTATTAGCTTTTTAGGATCTCAGAATCCATATTTTTGTTTGGCTTCCTTAATTACCTGATCATTTGTAAATATATTTCCTTTTTCAATATCATTAATACCTTCAAAAATTGAGTCTTGAACTTCTCGAGGCAATTGATCCCACCAATCTTTTTCAACTTCTTTCTGTAAAATATTGTTTATTTTAAAAAGAAGTGTAGGGTTTTTTGTACTTAGGATTTTTTGAACTAAATCTAATTTTAAAGCCGGAATGTCCATAATCTGCTTTTGTTGTTTAGTACTTTTGTAAAAGTACAAAATTTTGAAAACCTAACGCCTTCATATTTTATTGATCTCCCACAGATTTTAAAATTACAAGAAAACTGTCTCTTTTAATGCTTCAGTTTTAAAGTTTTTTATCTGTGTTTTTCACTACCGCGGACGGTTGGTCTTTGGTCATTTGTTTTCACCCCTCGGCTCCGCTCGGGGACCGGTGGGTCGCCCCTGCATTCGCACCCTCCCATCTTCCTATCTTCCCAGTGCCCATCTTCCCAGTGCCCATCTTCCCACTCTCACTGTTCACTG
>JBAXED010000167.1:0-6178 GCA_037140615.1 Prolixibacteraceae bacterium | reverse complement strand
AAGGCTAAAGGCTAAAGTGGGATTGGTGCTGGGCAGAATAGTTTAAAAAAGTGCGATACATAATTTTTGGTTATTTGGATATTTTCCTGTAACTTATTAAGAAAACTATATGCCAAATCATGCATGATTCAGCCTTCAAGAATGATTTGCAGGAAAGGCTGTTCAACTTCGCAGTAAAAACCATACAATCTGTAAGAAATCTGCCAAAAGGGAAAGAATATGATGTGATTAGTTGGCAGATTCTTAAATCTTCATCTTCTGGAGGTGCTAACTATGATGAAGCTCAAGGTGCTGTTTCGAGAGCCGATTTCTCTAATAAAATTGGTATTGCCCTCAAAGAAATGAGAGAGTCAAACTATTGGATTAAACTGATTATTGCAACTACTGAAAATAACCAGGATTGGATTAAACTAAAGACTGAATCCTATGAATTGATGAAAATACTAGGAAGTATCTGTTCCAAAACGTCTATCCAAAGATGATCTCATTTAATCTCCAACCTCCGGAGTCCCACACTTTAGCCTTTAACCTTTAGCCTTTAGCCTTAACCAGCTCTTTTCTCTGTGGCCAGTATCATCTTGATCTGAAGCTTGTTCCCAATGGCCAGCACATCAATCAAATCCTGGATGGTCAGTGAATTGTCGGTTCTTAAAACGATGGTCACATCGCTGATTTTTTGCTTGATGGCTTTGAGTGAACCTTCAAGTTTGTTGAAAGGTATCTGCTCCTTGTCGATGTAATAGTTTTTCTCTCTGGTGATGGAGAGGGTGATCTGTTTCTTGTCGAGCGTCTGATTGGAAGCTGATTTTGGCAAGAGCAGCTTGATCACATTCGGGTTGGCAAAGGTTGCCACCAAAAGGAAAAAGAGCAGCAGGAAGAACATGATATCGTTCAACGATCCTGTTGCAACTTCGGGTTTGAACTCAAGCCTTTTCCGCAGCTTCATCTCAGTTGTGTTCAATGATGTTGATAAACTCGAAAGCGTCTACTTCTACCCTGTTCATGTATTTATCGATCATGATACTCAGGATATGGTACCCGGTGTAGGCCACAACGCCAACGATCAGTCCGAGGCCGCTGGAGATCATCTTTTGGTAAAGTCCGCCGGAGATAATTCCAATGCTAATATTATCAGAAAGGGATATATCATAAAAAATCTTGATGACCCCTGCAATGGTCCCAATAAAACCAAGCATGGGCGCAATCCCAGCAAATAGACCCAGATAATGGAGGTCTTTACCCATTTTGTTCATCTCAATCTGCGCAGCGGTCTCGATAGAACTCTCCACCTCCTTGATTGGCTTGCCGATGCTTCGGGTGGCATGGTAGAATATCCGGCTATAAGAACTGTTCCCGGCTTGCAAGGTTGCAACAGCTTGATTCAAATCACCATTTTTTAAATAGGCATGGAAGGCAGTGACAATTTGTGGTTCAGGCTTGGTATAGCGCCTGATCTCTATAAATTTAACAATTATCAGGTAACACGATATCAGAGAAATGACTCCAATTGGAACAAGAATCCAACCTCCTTTAAGCAGAAGGTCAATCCCATCAATGTTTGCTGCGGCTTGTATATTTTGAACGCCTAATTGTAAAATCATACCTATAAATTAAAGTGTTTTCCTATTAAAAGTGACTAAAGTGACTAGAGTGAACTAAAGTGACTAAAGATATTCCGCTCTATTCAGGATTTGAATGATGTTTCAAGGTTGCACTCGCCCCCTCTCCCACTCGCCCAGTCGCCCCCTCATTCTCCTAGTCTCATTGTCTCCAAGTCCCCTAGTCTCCAAGTCTCCCTGTCTTTCTTACGCCCACTTGCTTAATTGCCTGAAATTGGAGCGCATCTTTTTGATCCGCTGGAGATAAGTTGTAACAAACAATCTCCGCACCTTAGCAAACTCAATTTTTTTGAATGCATATCCTTCCGCCTTCAAGGCTTCAATGGCCCTGGGAAGAGCCCATCTCAGATGTTCCTCTGCTTTGTAGGAGTCGTGAAAAGTGATAATACTACCGGACCGCACAAACTTTAGCACATTTTCCAATACCTCTTCTTTTGTAATGTTGCCGTTGTAATCGCAGGAGATGACATCCCACATAACGATTTTATATTTTTGCGAGAGAAAGAAGTACTGACCTCTGGTTAACCAGCCATGAGGAGGCCGGAAAAGGTTTGACCCGATGAGCCTGTTGGCTTGTTCAATGTCTTTAAAATATTCCAGGTTACTGGTTTTTAGCCCTTGCAGGTGGTGGTATGTATGGTTCCCCACAGCATGACCATCTTCCAATATTTGTTCGAAAATTTCGGGATAACGAAATACATTTTCACCTACAGCGAAAAAAGTCGCTTTGATCTGCTGCTCGTTTAAAATATCAAGTACCCAGGGAGTTACAGTAGGAACCGGACCATCATCAAAGGTCAGATAGACTGCTTTCTCCTCTGTAGACATACGCCAAACAGCGGCTGGAAACCATTTTGTGAAAAATCCCGGCAGTTGAACCTGTAACTTAAACCTCATAATAAATATTTAAACTGCAAGCGCAAAAATAACTATAATCTTCGAATTATGTAAACTCTTTCTACACAATCATTTTGGAGAAGTGTTTCGCATATCTGGTTGAATGACCGAAAACATCTTCGCAAGCTTCGTATTTATCTCCTTCGACAAATCTTTCTCACCATATTTTTCTGTGATGGAACCAAGTTCCTGTAGCAAATAGAAGGCCCGCTGCATGTCATCAGAAACGGAGTCTCTAAACTTTGGTTCCAAAGAAAGAAAGTAGAGAATTTCCTTTTCATTGTTTTCAACCATCTGTTTAACCACCTCGTTCCCCTTTTTCACAGCAGCAGGTAACATGTTAACCTCCATCGATGTACGTTCTTTGCCCATTTTTTGCATATCAAATTGGGCTGCTTTGTAATAAGCTTCTGCCATCAGCAGGTTAAAATAGTTGTATGGAACCTTCTTGTTTGGAACCAACTCATTGCAACGATCCAGCACGGCAACAGCCGAATCCGTTCTGCCCTCAACAACAAGCTGATCGGCCAGTCTGACAAAATTATTCCGGATGTTCATCGACATTCTCATGTTGTTCTCGTCGAGGTAAACCTTCGGGTCGTTCATGTTACCCCACTTGAATTTGTTGATGATATTGTTATACATGAGGTTGGAACTTACCCTGCCAATCTGTCCCTCTTTAACTTTTGTTTTGATCGGGACAAGACGATAGGCAAATCCTTCGGCTTGAAAATATTCCTGTAAGTTGAGATATTTTTCCCTTCCTACGGTCACGGCAAAATAAATCGGCCGCTTCCATTTATTGTTGTTGATGATATCCAGGATAATCATCTCGTCTTTCGAAATATAATTGCTTGTAAGGTTGATATCCAGCTTGTCAACTATCAAAGAATCATCCTTGGCGTCGACAGTACCCGATGCTATCGCTGCCTTTTTGTCGACAGGGAAATAAAGCTGCCTGGATGGCAGAAAGGAGGAGTTGTCTGCCTGCTGCAATTTTGTGGCTGAATCTTCCGAACGGATAAATTCGAGAGCCTCGTTCAGATTGACAGGACGCTTGAGTTGGTCCAGAACATAAACAATATCACGCGTTCCTTGTACCACCTGATCTTCGGTAAATTTGATCGGGAGCGGATCGGACTCATAATATTTCTTCCTCATCTGGTCGACGTACCAGTCAGTCTGAAGGTAGCTCAGGTTACAAACACGAACGTCAGTCCGGATACCCTCTACCTCTTGTGCATACCACAAGGGGAAGGTATCGTTGTCGCCATTGGTAAAAATGATGGCATTTGGTGCGCAAGTCTGGAGGTAGTTTCCGCCAAAATCGCGGGCGGTATATCTGCCTGAACGATCATGATCATCCCAGTTTTGAGAAGCCATCAGCACCGGAACAGCAAAAAGTGAAACCACTGTTGCCCCGATGGCGCTGACCGTTCCGGCCGAAAATCTCTTGAGCAAGTCGTAGATTGCCAAAACACCCAATCCGATCCAGATAGCAAAGGCATAGAAGGATCCTGCGTAGGCATAGTCCCTTTCGCGCGGCTGCAGTGGGTCCTGATTCAGGTAAACAACAATGGCGAGCCCGGTCATAAAGAAAAGCAGCATCACGACTGTAAAGTCTTGTTTCCCCTTTTTGCCGGATTGATATTGAAAGAACATGCCCATCAATCCCAGGATAAATGGAAGCATGTAATAGGCATTCTTCCCTTTATTCTCGCCCAAAGTTGGTGGCAGATGATTCTGGTCTCCCAGACGAATGGAGTCAAGAAAGTTAAATCCTGTTATCCAGTTTCCGTTAAGGATGCCGCCCGAACCTTGAACATCGTTTTGGCGTCCTGAGAAATTCCACAAAAAATATCTGAGGTACATAAATCCAACCTGGTAGGTGAAGAAAAACTGAAGGTTCTCCCCAAAAGTAGGTTTCATCAGCGTCTCAGGGTCTCCCTGCCTGTTGGTGGCCTGAACAGGAGTTCCCTTTATGCCGGCCCAACTTTTGTATTCCTGAACATGTTCAGGATTAGAGCTGTACATTCTTGGGAATATCGTGCAAAAACGTGAGTCGTAGTTTGGAGACTGTTTGTATTCGGCAATGACATACTTGCCGTTTCTCATCACATAGCTCGGACTACCTTGAATATAAGGATCTTTGCTATCCAGCGGAGCGTTGTAATACTGACCGTATCCCAGAGGCCGACTTCCATATTGGTCGCGGTTGAGATAAGAAAGCAGTGAGAATACATTGTCCGGATTGTTTTGATCCATGGGAGGATTGGCAGAAGAGCGAATCACAGTCATGGCATAGGATGAATAGCCTATGACAATCACCGACAAGGCAATCAACACTGTATTGGCCACAACCTTTTTATGGCGGTGGGTGTAAATGATTCCATAGCAAATTCCGGCCGTCAGAGCTACTAGATAAAAGATTACGCCGCTATTGTATGGTAATCCTATTCCGTTGACAAACAATAGCTCAAACCATGAGGCTGCCACCACGATACCAGGGATAACGACCCAGATCATGACGCCTAAAATGAAGAATGAAAGTGCAGCAGCTATCAGGATCCCGTTTCGGGTAGGGTCATATTTCCTGAAATAATAGACAAAAGCAATGGCTGGAATAGCAAGAAGATTCAAGAGGTGAACCCCGATAGAAAGTCCAATCAGATAGCAGATCAGGATAATCCAACGGTTGGCGTATGGTTCATCTGCTTCGTTTTCCCATTTCAGAATGGCCCAGAAAACCAGGGCTGTAAAAAGTGATGAAGTACCGTAAACCTCTCCTTCTACCGCTGAAAACCAGAATGTATCAGAAAAAGTATAGGCCAGGGCGCCTACAGCACCTGCTCCAATAATAGCAATCAATTCAGGAAATGTCTCATTTTCGCCGGAAACGATGATTTTTTTTGCCAGGTGAGTGATGGTCCAGAATAAGAAGAGAATGGTAAAAGCACTTGCCAAAGCAGACATTACATTTACCATAACAGGGATCTGAGAGGTAGACATGGCGAACATGGTGAAAATGCGTCCCAAGATCATGAACAAAGGTGCTCCCGGTGGATGCCCAACTTCAAGTCTGAAAGCAGTTGTGATAAATTCACCACAGTCCCAAAAACTAGCAGTTGGCTCGATTGTCAGCAAATAGACAACTGCAGCAATCAAAAAAATTCCCCAACCCACGACCGTGTTATAAAACTTGAATGTTCTCATCAGCATAATTTTAATCTATCACTAAAGTAGCAAAAAATTGAGATGACAAAAGTCGGCCACCTCACAAAATGTGCATGTTACTAACCATGCAAAATTCTTTGCGAAGATATAAAATCTTTGTCCACAGCCGAAAGGGTTCAATATGGAAGCATTTGGTTTTTAATGTTTTTTAAGATCTGGCTTTAAATAAAAATCTTGAGGCCCTAATGCATTATTTATCAAATATATAGAAGGCCATCCAGAGCCAAGTAGTTGATTAAACCCCAAGATTAGCTGTTCTTTTTCAGTTTTATATTGGCAGAAAAAAAAAACTTTGTATTTTTGCGCGGTCTTAAATGATAAGACAACTTTGATTGACCCGTGGTGTAATTGGCAACACGTCTGATTTTGGTTCAGAAGAGTTCTAGTTCGAGCCTAGACGGGTCAACCAGTAAATCAATCACTTACAA
>JBAXED010000166.1:0-6284 GCA_037140615.1 Prolixibacteraceae bacterium | reverse complement strand
GGAGCCATTTTGGGAACCATTCTTTTCAGGTTGCTGATCGCGATAGCATTGCGATGGGGACTCAATCCGAACGACCTCAAACTGGTGACTGCCTTGTTCGTTTTTGTGGCCTTGGTGGCTCCATATTTTTTCAAATCATTTTCTAAAAAGTTTTTAAGAGGATCAAATCATGCTTAAAGTACAAGGCCTTTCGAAAACATTTTTCCCCAATACCGTCAATGAGGTTAAAGCACTCAGAAACATTGATTTGACCATCAAGGAAGGTAGTTTCACTGCCGTAATCGGCACCAACGGATCGGGAAAGAGCACGCTGCTGAATGCCATTGCAGGCACATTTATACCTGATGCGGGATCAATCATTTTGGACAACCACCAAATTGATCAATGGCCGGAATATAAACGTGCCACGCTGATAGGCCGCGTCTTCCAAAATCCGTTTGCCGGAACAGCAGCTGAAATGAGCATCGCCGAAAATATCGTGATGGCGATGAAGCGCGGCGAGCGACGTACGCTTACCTTGGCAGTGACGAACAAGGTGAAGGATGAAATCGCCGACAGGGTCAGAATGCTGAAGATGGGACTGGAGGACAGGCTTGACAACCCAATCGGCACCCTGTCCGGCGGACAGCGACAAGCGCTTACCTTGCTGATGGCTACCTGGTTGAAACCCAAATTGCTTTTGCTGGATGAGCATACTGCTGCCCTGGACCCGAAAAGTGCGGCCAAAATAGCAGAACTGACACGGCAAATAATTGATCAGGAGAAGCTTACCGCCCTCATGGTAACCCATTCGATGCAGCAGGCTGTTGATCTGCCCGATCGCATTGTGATGATGCACCGCGGACAAATTGTGGATGATTTCCAGGACGAAGCCAAGAAACGTGTCCGAACCCACGATTTGATAGATACCTTCGACAGGGTGCAGAAAAGGGAGCTCTTCGACGAATCAGTGGCCAGGCTTTTAATGGGGCAATACTGCTAGTTCAGTTCGATTCAATGTAAATAAATAGTGAATCAACTGATTATCAGTAGAGAAAAAAGCCATTTACCTCAGGCGGTCACTTAATGGCGACAAACTTGATTCCAAAAGAGAAGATATTGGCACTCAAACCATCATTTCTGGAATAATGACTGTATTTGAGATTGATATTCTTCAATCCCATCACTCCGATTTTAAATCCGGTAAAGATATCCGTGTAATTGAATGCCATGCTGTACTGCTTGCTTATGAATTTTGACAAATCATAATCCGACGTAAAGTATTTCTCGGTAGAAAGATGCGCCTCGTAGGGAGCAAAATAATCTGCCTTGGTCTGGGTATAGAACCGGAAAGATGGAGTGATCGAAAATGCCTGACTTAATTTTACCGGAAGGTCAAGATTGAGGGTATGTGCGCTAAGTCCCCAATCGTCTATGTAAAACCTGTAATAACTTCTCAGCACAAACATCTCATTGATGTAATAATTCAGCCGAACGCCAAAGGGAAATTTGTACCTGGAAGAGGGCAGCTTTTCAATGTTATCTGCCAGCTGATACACTCCCCTGTTATCCGGAGTCGCATAATTCTGAAGAAAAGAAGAATATCCAATGTAATAATTAGGCTTATCAGAGAAATAGACACGCTGATAAGGCGTTGACAGCATTCCTGTTTGCGCCACAACATCAAAGAATATTGCTGCCTGAAGCTTTTGGGATAAAATCTGAGAAACGAAAAACGACAAGGTATATGAATTGCGCCCTGACTCGGTCCAAGGCTTAAAGGCAGAAGGAAGATAGGCTGTTGTCGTGGCCCCTGACTGATTCATGATGGTCACTCCTTTAAAATAGCCATTGGATTGAAAGTTCGAACCATAGTCTGCATATTCTCTGAGCTCGGTGGGATAGATCGGTTTCCAGTTATCCAGGTAGGCAGAACCTTTGAGGCCGATTTCCGTATTCTTCTCGTTGAAAAGTCCGGTCACATTTCCGCCAAAACCGTACGATTGATAATCATATTCCTTGGAATAGGAGGCGTTTGAACCCCAAATTAGATTGCGCGAATCCGAGCTATGGCTAAAATCGGCGTGAACTGCTTTATTGATATCTTTCCGGGAAGCTCCCGTGGAGGCGATCCATGGCGATCCGTATGGTTTGGATGGAATTGTGGTGGTCGTATAGACAGGTGTAGAGGTTCCACCTCTCGACGCACCGGTGGTCGTAAGCAGCGAACCACTTTTCAGTGTGGAGGTATAACTGGTCATGAACGGATTAATATTGCTGGAAGAGGCGGATGTGTAGGCAGATATTCCGGCATCAAGAGTCAGAACATCATTGGCGTTCAATGGGATACTAATCACTATCGTTGGCGTTCCGTCGGTCAGCTTTTCAGTGCCGATACCTCCGTTTACCGGAGAATGGGATCCATCCTGGTTGTACAGGCTCATCAATAGGTCTACTTCAGTACTTTCAAGCACGCGCTTCTTGAATACCCTGGATGAATCAATGTCCTGGGCACGCATAAACTTGGGTGCCAATAACATGCAAAATAAGACGAGGAGTGTTCTTCTCATATTCAAATTAATTGCATCCACAACCACCTCCTGTTTTTCCTCCGTTGGCGCCTGAGGCTCCTTCGCGGTAGACCTCAAAATTGCTCTCAAAACGTTCATTCTGATGAGCCGACAATTTCATGTCGGGATCGTTCAGGTATATTTTCTTGTATTCCTTGACCGATACACAGGATGAAAGAAGCCAGGCGGCTAAAATCATCAGAAATGCTTTTTTTCTCATATTCCCGAGGTATTCAATTTTTCTATGCTGTTCATCTGATTGTAATTATGTTTTTTATTTGCCAGATGGAATACCCACATTTTCAATTCCGGATGGCGTTAAAGTTGTATTTGGGTATTTCATCTTAATATTATCTGACACATAAATCTTGCCATCTTCATCGACCACAACGTATTCGATGGTTTTAAGCTGTTTGATCAGATTGAGTCCGATGTCAATGCCCATCACAAAGATCGCTTTAGTCAGGGCCGTGGAAAGCTCTGCATTTGGTCCGAAAAGTGTGACACTGGCGACACCGTGAACCGGCCAACCGGTTCTTGGGTCGATGATGTGTGTGTATCTCATTCCGTTAAAAAGAACGAAATTTTCATAATTACCGGATGTTCCGATCGAGTGCCCGTCAAATGGGAACCACGAAAAGATCTTTTCTTTGTTGAACGGATTGGTGATGCCAATCATCCATGGTTTCCCGTCAGGTTGCTTGCCCCAGGCTGTGATGTCGCCCGATGCATCCATGATCCCTCCCGAAACGCCCATGGATTTTAACAAGGCAGCACCTTTGTCGGCCGAATAACCCTTGCCGATGCCGCCAAAACCGATGCGCATCCCTTTAAGCTTCAGATAGATTGTTGTATCTTTCGCATTCAGGATGATATTCTTGTACCCTACGGTGGAAACTGCTGCCGCAACCTCTTCCTTGGTTGGCAAACGTTTCATAGAGCCATCAAACTTCCAGATATGGTTCATCCCGGCCCAGCTGATGTCAAAAGCACCCTCTGTCAAATCCGAAATCTTATTGCTGCGAACGATCAGATCGAATACTTCCTTGTCAACTTTAACGGGCTTTATTCCGGCATTTCTATTGACGGCCGAAATCTGGGTGGTTGAATCCCACTCTGAAATTAATTTCTCGATGCGTGTCACCTCATTGGCGCCAATTTCAATATACCGGCTTGCCTCAGATTCATTCTGAGCCACTACCGTGATATCATATTGGCACCCCATCAGCTTCAATGTCCGGGTATACTTTTCAGCCGCATGGCTGGAAAAGACAAGAAAAATGAGTGGGAAAAAAAGAAAAAGCCTCATCGCTAATTTTTTTCAAATGAATGAAGCAAGGCAATGTATTCTCCGGGAGGGATGTTTTTAAAACTTGTGGTGCCCAAAACTTTAGCGTTTTTATTCAGTACAACTACCAATGGAAACAGCCCTTGCTTGTTGTACAGTTCGGCCAGTTTGTCATTTTGATCCTGTTGCTCTTTCGACAGTGCATTGGCCTTTTTCTTGGGAAAGTCAGCCCGCAGTAAAACAAAATGTTCTCGTGAATAGTCGACAAAATCCTGAGATTCCCAAATAAATTTTTCAAGTTTCATGCAAGGAATACACCAATCCGAACCGGAAAAAACAAGTACGATATTTTTCCCTTCCTGATTGGATCTGGACCTGGCTACATCAAAACTGGTTTCCCATTTTTGAGCCTGAACAAAAGTCACAACCATGAGCAAAATTGAAACTGTAACTAACTTTTTCATGATCGATAATTGTCAAATAGATTTTTTATAACACAATTTGGTTCAATAATGTGCAAGAGTAAATAATTTATTTAACACTTTTATCAAATCCCATGCAAGAATTCATATATCTGAATAAATATTAAGATTATTTATGTTTTGTCAACATATTTAGACTAAATAACTTTACATAACTCTATATTTCAGTTATTTATAATTATGTTACAAATACAATAAACAATTACAAGACTTCAATTTCAAAGTCTTATAAAATTCTTTTCAGACGCAAAAATTAACGGTCACAGCCCAAGAATTTACGCCCCGAAAACTATTTTAATGGAGGGAATTGGGAAAGAATTTTCAACCAAATAGCTAAAAACGTCAACGAAAAGGATAATATTACAGGAAGAATCCTAGCAGACCCATGTAAAGTCCAATGATAAAATGGGATATACTTATCCCCACGATCGTCCCATGACGAAGATAGAGCCATCCCCAAAGGAAGCTACCAACCATACTGGCGAGTGCGAATGAGGTTGAAATATACAAATGAAGTGTTCCAAACACAAGCGATGTAAGTATGATTGCCATCAGCCAGCCGTATTTACCCGGAACGATTCTTTGGAGTGTTCCCTGAACAACGCCTCGTCCTAAAAATTCCTGCAAGGGTGCTACAAGGATGTAAAAAGCAAAGCTCCACTCAATATTACTGGGTCGGATCAGATAATTATTGTCGCTAAGGTTGAAGCTGATCAGAAACCATTTTAACAAAGTGCAACAAATAAGCGCTATGACTGTGGCATACAATGACTCCTTGATTGCTATTGGCAATTTTTTCAGAGTAAGTCCAAATTCTGACAGTGGCAGCTTACTTTTAACAATCAACAAGACGGAGGAAATCAAAATGGCCAATTCAATAATTCGTGAGACGACGAAGGTGGTTGCGACCTTGGAAATGGCATCAGACGAAGTTTTGAGCAGAGCAAGAACAAAGGAAAAAAAGCTAAGCAGAACAACGGTATTCATGAATACGAAGTTGAGGTGGTTGTTCTGACTAATGGATCCTTCCAACTGTTCGTTTTTGACTTTTAATGCTTCAATAGTATTTTCAAGGTGCATCTCCCGGGCTTCTAATTTTACGGCCATAAAGCCAAAGGCCTCCACAAAATTGACAAGGCTTTCAGGGTACTGTTCCGGATTGGCAAATTCATAAATTTCCTCAGTATTCTCGTATTTACTGTGACATAAAAGATCTGCCTGCTTGGTAAGTGAATTTAAGGCGGTATCGAGATTCTGCTCCATTGGTATTATTATTATTGTTGCCTTTAAAAAAAATTATCCGGCCTCCATACAAATTTATAAAGTTATTCCAACAACGAGATACGGTATTTTACTAGCAGGATTTACAATAAAACTCATATACACAGGCAATGCCAAACGGTCGGTTACCGGAACCAGTTTCTTAATCGTGCATCCAATATTTACAAATCCGGCAGATGAAGCATAATAGTTTCCCTTGGCCTGATATCCGGCAAAGACCATCAGATCAGCTAGTTTGTATTTATGTTCGTACTGCAATTCTAAGTAAACACTCTTTGAACGATCTGATCCGTAAAAAAAATAGCTTGTAAATAGGTTAAAGGGCAAAACTTTTCCTCCTGTTAAAAGTAATTGTGCTTCCAGCAGGTGGGCAGTAGTTTTATCCTTATAATCAAACACATCAATTTTCGTGGTATCGTTAAAACCAAAGTAATCCCATAAAGCGAAAGTAGCGAAGCCAACGGTTTTTGAAAGATAAAAATCAGTTTCTTGTCCGCCTTCGCCGGTCATCTTGTAAGCTCCCCAAGCCCCCAGTTTAAAATCTTTCCACTGAACGACCACAGTTGGCTGAATGCTAGGCGCATGACCAAAATCCAATCCGCGCCAGATGTAACGGCTAACGAGATCCACATTTGCTGCTACAGTAACCTTCGAAGACGATTCTGATTGTGCAAAAAGTGAGGC
>JBAXED010000165.1:0-6414 GCA_037140615.1 Prolixibacteraceae bacterium | reverse complement strand
TGGCTTACGACCCTACTTCTAAACCTGATCCTGATATTACTTTATCAGTACAAGACCGGCCTATCGGCGGATTAGGTGTTTTCCTGATTAAAAAAATAATGGATACTGTTGAATATCAACGAATTGAAAATAAGAACCATTTAATGCTCACAAAAAATATCAAACCATGAATGTAGAAATTTTAGCAGCTGCCGATTACTCTTTAGTTACCGTGGAAGGCCGTGTTGACACAACCAATGCGAACGAATTTGAAAAATCAATGTTGGGGGTCGTCGAAGGAGGAGCTACCAAAATAGTGCTGGATTGCTCCGCACTTAATTATATCAGCAGTTCCGGCCTAAGGGTTTTCCTTATTGTCCAGAAAAAGATGATCGCCATCAAAGGCAAATTTGCTTTGTGCTGTCTGCAACCTGAGATCAAGGAAATTTTTGATATTTCAGGGTTTTCTTCCATCTTTTCCATTTACGCAGACACGGAGACCGCCATCAAAGGTTAAGTGAAGGGAATGTTTAAGGATTAAATAGGATGTTCCGGTTCACTCCGGGCATCTTTAAACCAATCTGTTATGAATATTGCATTCAATTTTTTCCCCGTATTGCTCTTTCTGGCATTTCTTTTTCTGCTGGACAGCTTTCAATTGGTTCGCGTCAAGACACTCATCATGTGTTTGTTGTGGGGGACAGTGTGTGCAGTATTCGCCTATTTTATAAATACCTTGGTAGCTGAAAAATGGACTGTCGAATTCACTACCCTTTCCAGATATGTCGCACCCGTGATCGAAGAGACGATGAAGGCGCTTTTCATCTTTTTCCTGATCTCGAAGAAGAAGATTGGCTTTATGATCGATGCAGCCATCTATGGATTTGCTGTCGGAGCAGGATTTTCCCTAACAGAGAACATTTACATCTTGTTCAATTCACCTCCAGATTATAACCTGCTTACCTGGATCATCAGAGGATTTGGAACGGCCATCATGCACGGTGGATGCACCTCATTCTTTGCCGTTCTGTTTGTTGGAGGTATCAACAGGTCTGAGAACAGATTATTGGCAGCTCTTCCGGGATTATTACTGGCAATCCTGTTCCATTCCGGATTCAACCACTTTCCCTTGAACCCGGTTTTGCAAACTTTGCTGATCGTCGCCCTGCTTCCTTTTGCCTTTGTGGTAGTTTTCAGATTAAGTACCAAAAAGCTTCAGCAATGGCTGGAAATTGAATTTAACAGCGAGGTTAAAATTCTGAATATGATCCGCAAGGGAGACTTTGGTTCAACCAAGGCCGGCGAATATTTAAAATCGCTCAAGGAACAGTTTAAACCTGAAACAATCGTCGACATGTATTGCTACATTGGATTGTACCTCGAGCTTTCTATTATCGTCAAACGAAATATATTGCTAAAAGAAAACGACTTTGAGATCATTGTGGAAGATGATGTTCAACCCAAACTGATTGAGCTGGTCCAATTGCGGAAACAGATAGGAAAAGTTGGAGAATTGGCCTTGTCACCATTGATACGAATGGATTATAGAAATCTCTGGAAGCTGAATCAGCTGCAAGGATAAATTATTGAAATTATTAACCATTTATAGAATTAAAAATTACGTTATGAAAACTAAAGTAAAATTGATCTTCGCGATAAGCCTGATCGCAGCTTTGTTTATTGGATTTATGATTGGAATCAGTGTAGATTATCCTAAACCAAAGAAGACTGATCTTGCCGGAACCTTTGGAAAAGCAGAGAAATTCAGAAAGACACAAATGACCGAAAAGGATCTTCAACTCCGGAGTGAATTGGTGAAAGATACTGCCAAGCTGCGAAGCATGATTCAGGGACTGGTCTATTTTTCGCTGTTCACAGACCAGCTCAAATCAAGCCTTGATATGTGTATTATTTCCTTCAAATCTCAGGGAATGGGTGCCCAACCCGCGGAGGCAGATAAAATCAACGTCATGAAGGACTTTTCCGATTTTATACGTAACAATAATGCCTCGCTGAATGCCACCATTGTCATGCTCAGTGGGTTTTATGGAAAAGATGGCGGCGATGCTACGCAGGATGTCGAAAGAACCATTCAGGATTTCGGATCTTATGTTGGCAACATGAACAAGAAAGATTCAGTACTCAGCCAGGCCCTCGTTGGCATGGATAATTACCTGCTTAACGCCACAGCTTTGCAGGCCAGGAAAGCTGAATTTAAGCAATTGAAATCGATTCGTGACCAACTGTTGATCAAAGGAATCCAATTGAACGGATTGCTTGCTAACAAGCAAGGAGCTGTCACGTTGATCAAGTATGCCGCTGATTCGCAATTAAAATTTGGCGATATGGTTTCCAGCGCAGCTGTTCAGTCTGCAGAGTTGATCAAATTTGTGACTGCAATTACTCCGGGGGCATTTTACAATGCTGGATCTACTATTGACGCAGCAGGCGGTCATGGTGCTGTTGCATATAACAATATAAGTGGTGTATTTTATGTATCAAGCACTGCAGATCTGAAGAGCAACTCTGAAGGAACGCTTCAGATTTGCTCGTTTGAAAATACCATAGGTAGCATGAAATTCAGCACGCCCGTAATATCATCGGCTCAATTAGCGGGTTCTGATTTGTCTCAAGTTCTGAGATCAGATGTAATTGCAGGTATGGCGGGCGTTGTTTCAGCCATGAATCTGAGTAATGCCGCAGTAGTAGGTTCAGCGGGCTTGACGGGTGTATTGAATTCTATGGAAGGTGTGATCGGATCTGCAGCATTATTGAAAGCCAATTAGAAGTCGGTCCGGAAAGGATGTAGTTAATTGTTTGTTTGCTTCAACATCTTTAAAAATACCTCATGCGTCTATTAACGATCTCATTGGTTTCATTGTTGTTCTTACTTCCCGTTTCTCTTTCTGCGCAAAAGAAAATCATGCTGCAGCAATATGAAACACCGAATATGAAACTGGTTTTCTTGGATAAAAACACCTCGTACCTTGTGCCTCATACGGCCAGATCGTTCGAGAATGCGCTGGTATTTCACAAGAAATTTTGGCAGTACAATCCTTCCGGGGGAACCAATATTCTCTTCAATGACTTCTCTGATGTTGGCAACGGTGGAACCATGGTTCTTCCCTGGAACTTCCTGAATATTGGTGTATCTCCTTTTGATTATACCTATTCTGTCGTTCCGTCCAACGAGCGGATGCAATGGTTGATGAGCCACGAGCTGGCACATCAGGTGATGTGCGACCAGTCTTCAAAAACTGACGATGTTTATCGCTCCATCCTGGGAGGCAAAGTGGTGGCAGATAACCGTGATCCCATTTCAATGGCATACAGTTACTTCACCACTCCACGCTGGTATTCACCCCGGTGGTACCACGAAGGAATCGCCGTTTTCATGGAGACCTGGATGTCGGGTGGTGTGGGTCGTGTGATGGGAGGATACGATGAAATGGTGTTTCGAACCATGGTGCGCAACAACTCCTTCTTTTACAATGTTATTGGGCTCGAGACAGAAGGGACAACGATCGACTTTCAGGTTGGTGTAAACTCTTACCTCTACGGCACGAGGTTTGTGAGTTATCTTGCCAACACCTACGGAATTCCCAAGCTGAAGGAGTTTTATACGAGAACTGATTCCAGCAAACGTTTTTATGCCAACCAGTTTGAAAACGTTTATAAAGTTCCTATTCAGAAGGAATGGGACAAATGGATTGCCTGGGAAAAAGAGTTTCAACAAAATAACCTGAAAGAAGTCAACAAATTCCCGGTTACGGGATTCAGGAAAATTACCCCAAAACCGTTGGGCTCAGTCTCCCGTCAATTTTACGACCCCGCATCGAACAAGCTTTTACTGGCGGTCAACTATCCAGGCAAGCTGTCTCACATTACCGCCATTGATGTGAACTCAGGCCAGATGTCGCCCATTGCCAGGGTGGAAAGTCCCAGTTTGTTCATGGTTACGAATTTGGCTTACGATGATTCATCCAAAACTCTCTTTGCCTCCACCCAGAACAGGGATTGGCGCGGACTCGAATCCATTGATGTGAACAGTGGAGAAGCGAAAAATCTCATCAAATACACGAGATGCGGCAATCTGGTTTTCGATCAAAAAAGCAGGGCATTGTGGGGCATTCAGAGCATGAGCGGGCGATCCAATCTGATGCGTTTCTTGCCTCCATACGACAAGTTCGAAACGATTTTGACGCTTCCTTTTGGTCAGGATTTCTCTGATCCGGCGATTTCACCGGATGGGAAGCTAATTTCGGTTACACTTTCAAATGTGGCAGGAGTTCAAAAATTGGTTGTCTATAAAATTTCTGATCTGGAGGCAGGGAAAACAGATTATCAAATAATCTATGAATTTGAGGACAATCCGGCAGCCAATTTTGTGTTTTCACCGGATGGTAAATACCTTTACGGAACATCTTATTATACGGGTGTTTCCAATGTCTTCCGCGTTTCGCTGGAAACACGCAAGGCACAGATTCTCACGAATGCAGAAACCGGATTCTTCAGACCTTTGCCAATTTCAGCCGATTCGATGATCGTTTTTAATTACACGCCTGAAGGTATGATTGCCGGCATGATGAAAATTGACACAGTGGCCAATGTGAATCCAATTACCTATTTGGGTCAGAATATTTACAACAAGAACCCAAATTTAGAAAGCTGGACTCTGCCTTCGCCATTGAAAATTAGCCTGGATTCGTTGCATGTGGTTGAAAAACCTTACAAACCTGTGAAAGAGCTGAGGCTGGCAAGTGCTTATCCCATCGTTCAGGGTTACAAAAACTATGTTGCGGCTGGATATCGTCTCAATTTTATGGATCCAATGGGGCTGAATTCATTGGTACTAAAGTTATCATTTACTGCCAGCGACAGTTTACCAAAAAAACAGATTCCCCACTTTGCTGCCGAATACAACTATTGGAACTGGACCTTCAACGCAAATTACAATTATGCTGATTTCTACGACCTTTTTGGACCGACAAAATTTAGCAGGGCAGGATACTCTTTTTCAGCTAAATATTACAAGCTGATCAACCGGCTTTCGCCGAATAAAACCGATTTCTATGCCAAGGTTAGCGTTTATGGCGATTTGGAAACCCTTCCAGGTTACCAAAATATTGCTTCCGATTACAAAAATCTTTATGTAGGAACCATCAATTACCACAAGAGTTATCTGCGCAAATCACTCGGGGCGATTGAACCGGAACAAGGTTATGAATGGAATGTTTATGGCTTCAGTACTTTGGCCAAACAAAGTTTCTATCCGCAGCTAATCAGCAATTATGATTTGGGATTTTTGTTGCCATTGAGGAACACTTCTCTCTGGTTCAGATCCTCCGTTGGACAATCATTTGGCGATTCAGACAAGTCTAACTCCTATTTCTACTTTGGAGGATTTGGGAATAATTATCTTGACTACCGGTCTGCCCAGCAATACCGTGAGATGTCCAGCTTTCCGGGAATGAAAATCGACGAAATTTCGGCCATCAACTATGGCAAAATGTCTATGGAAGTCAATTTAAAACCTCTTCGCTTCAAGAAATTTGGGTTCAAAGGACTCTATTCCACGTACGCCAGAATGACGGTGTTTGGAATGGGAATGTTCACCAATCTCGGCTATGATCAGCCACAGCTCAAACAGCTCAACTATTATTCATCCGGAGCACAGGTAGATTTAGAGATTGTTCTTTTTTCCCTGCTCAAGTCGACTCTCTCCCTTGGTGTTGCAAGGGCTTATGGACCAGAATCTTCCAAAAATCAATTCATGGTATCTTTAAAACTGTAGCAACACTTTTATTTTATTATTTACTTTCTTATCTTGTACCGCATATTTCGTTAAATACTGACCAAAAGAATATTAATTATGTCAATGAAAAAGATTTCTTTAAAAACCGGAGCTTTCCTTTTAGCAGCACTTCTTATTTTTTCGGGTTGTAACAATCAACCAAAAGTTAAACAAGACAAAGGAACCAACACCAAAGGGCAAACCAGCTCCGTTGAAGTTGAGGTTTTTGATGCTGTTAAACTTAAAGATCAAATCGTTGAGATCATAAAAACTGCTCCAAAACCTGACGAACTTGCGGGTTTTTTAAATGAAACGGGTGTATCTTATATGCTTGAGCTGACTGTTCCGGCTGAAAACGTTGAAAAATACATGACTATTTTTGACCAGAGTTTGGCAGCAGGGATGTACAAATTTGATCTTTTTTATGCAAAGGCATATAATCGTCAGGATGTTGTATCGCAGCTCTATGCAGTCCAGGAAAAACTGATTGGCAAGATTGGCCTCGATGGAGAATTGGCTAAAATGAATAAGTTTGATGACAGGATTAAGAAAAATGAAGGGAAAGCCGACTCGCTGAATGTCATTGTATCAGAAGCGATGAACAAGGTTTCTCAAAGTTATTCTTCAGGTGAACATTCGGG
>JBAXED010000164.1:0-6443 GCA_037140615.1 Prolixibacteraceae bacterium | reverse complement strand
CTTTGGCTGCCAAAACAGCATCCTGGCTACTTTTTGACAATTTATTAAACACATCGGCCTCCATCAGGTTGTCGATGTACTGTCCGCCGACCCACGCAGCCAGGTCGATGATGCTCTTCTGGTAATCGCCATTCGACAATCCGCAGAGGAACGAGGAAGCTGTGGTCGAAACATCCGCAATCATGCCATAGGTTGGAATCAGCTTGACTGCTTCCAGAATAAACCACTCATTATCGGTGTTTACTGATGCCAGAGAACAGGCGACGCTGTTGTACCAACTCTTTGGATATTCCACAGATAGCGGTAAAATCGCATCAGGTTTGAAATGCGATTCAAACACATCACCCATTTTTGCCTTTCCTTCCGAATTATTGTCATAGACACAAAGGTTGCCTGAAACCTGGTAGATGTGCGTGCCTTCGCTGTTGAGCACGCAGGCAGGATAGCTAATATCGGTGTAATACTGCCAGGGTCTGTGGTTTGCAACCAAAACGTTCGAACTGTTGCTAATATTAGTGGAAGCAATATGGGTCGTTCCGCTAAAGGCAGAATCTGCAGGGGCTCCATCGGGTCGATTGACCCATTTGGAATTCAACTCTACCCCAACCATTTTGGTACCCCAAATTTTGCTGGCATGGGCCCTATTCAGGAAATCGATTATACTAAGTTTTGGATAAAACGTACTTTTTACCGTCAGTGCAAAGGCGTAAGGCCTGGATTTTGAATATTCGTACACTTGTTCCGGGATGGCCGACAAATGGTCGAAAGTCAGTCCCAGTCCCACATCCACGAAGGCTTTTCTGCTTTTCCCTTCTGCTTCGGCAACGATTTGAACCCGAACCGGAGCAGTCAGGGGTTTTGTATCCGTATAGTGATACCAGACTGTGGCATCGCCTTTGGCATCGGTCATGACGTCGAGAAACTTCCCGCTGAGGTTGTTGGCCCTGAGTTCGCCTGTTCCGTTGACCATGAGTGCAAAATTGACACTGACATTGGGCTTTCCTGTTTTTAGAACGATTTTGGCAGGAAGGAGTGGAGAGGCCGGAATTAAACCAACCTCAAACGCATCTCCATTGAAGTTCGTTGTGGGATAAACTGTAATATTTGTCTCAATTGGCACAGGCTTGTCCCTCGGCAGTTTAGCCAGGATAGCTTCGGCGATAGCACGGGCATCTGGGGCATTCTTTGAATCAGTTTTATAAGCGTATACCTGCACCTTAACGAGCACATTTCCTGCAGCTGCAAAGTAAAAATGGTTGAATTGCTTGCCCTTGTCCCACTTGGCTTCCGCATCGTGAAAGCTGCCTTTCAACAGAGAGTTGACGTAATTGAACATGGCATCCACATCCATGCCGAACTCCTTCTTTTTCATCTTTTCGCCGCCCTTTTTCACCCTGAAATCGGTATCCTCCTCCGGATCAATATTGACCTGTGAGAAAATTCTGTTCTTTTCATTTTTGGTGATATCATCCTTTGAATCTCCTTCGAAATGGATAAAGGCCATTCCGGTAAGGGATAATTTTTCATCCAGGGAACGCGCAGTTTTGGCAAAAGCCGCGAAGGGATTCATGTTCAGCGGATTGCTGGTATATTTTGTCACCTCAACATTGATGGTCAGATCATTGTTGTCGGCAGTTTTCTGAAACGACTGTATCTCCAGTTTCTCCGAGATCCCAGGCTCATTTTTGATACTCTTGTTGGTGATTGGGATGGCAGGAACGAGTTTGTCCACATTCTCTTTGAAAATCTGATACTCCGGCGGATTGACCAGTGTATTTTTTTGGGCAGTTGAGGCAATACTTACCAGGAAAGCCAAAAACAGGAAGGTCATTTTCTTCATAGCTAATAAGTTCTTTGGTTTATTGGTCTGGCGACTGAAATACATGATAAAGTTAACTGTGATTTGGGAGAAACAAAATAATTTGCTCAAATTCGCATAGCAAAATTTTACCGTTGTCCTGGTTTTTCCCTTTTGTCGCAAACTTTTAAAATTGAGGATCATAAAATGAAGAAAATTGCCATCATCGGCGGATCGGGACTCGAGAATCCGGATCTTCTGCAGAACCAGGAGAAGTTGGTTGTGGAGACTCCTTATGGTGCTCCAAGTTCCGACCTGCTTTGCGGAACCATTTCGGGAGTGGAGGTAGTACTGATTTCCCGCCATGGCCGTGAGCACACCATTCCTCCATCTCAGGTAAACAGCAGAGCCAATTTGTATGCCCTTCAGCAACTGGGATGCACCCACATTCTGGCCACCACGGCATGTGGTAGTTTGCGGGAGCAGATTGGCAGGGGAGAGCTGGTATTGCCCGATCAGTTCATCGATTTCACGAAGCATCGCGCCACTACTTTTTTTGAGGCGTTTCAGCCCCATGAGATGAAGCACACGCCGATGGCTGATCCGTTTGACCTATCAATGCGGAAGCTGCTGCTCAAGTCTGCCAACGAGTTAAATCTTCCTATCCACGATGGGGGATGCATCATCACGATCGAAGGACCGCGTTTCTCCACGAGGGCCGAATCGAGGATGTTTCGCAACTGGGGAGGGGATTTGATCAACATGAGCACCGCACCGGAGTGCATCCTGGCCAATGAGCTTGGAATACCCTATGCAGCCATTGCCATGGCCACCGATTACGACAGCTGGAAGGAGGAGGAGACGCCGGTGACGTGGGAGGAGATACTTGCCGTTTTCGGCAAAAACGTGCACAATGTTGTGA
The DNA here is from genome assembly GCA_037140615.1 of Prolixibacteraceae bacterium. Classification (GTDB taxonomy): domain Bacteria; phylum Bacteroidota; class Bacteroidia; order Bacteroidales; family Prolixibacteraceae; genus CAINVV01. The sequence continues at coordinate 3,723 of JBAXED010000164.1, read as the reverse complement.
ATCTGCTGTTGAAAGTGATTCCTGAAATTTAATTATGAAAACGGCAATTCTGATTCTTGTCTTTATCGGAATATTGGTTTCATGCTCAGAAAAACCCCAAAGTTTGGACTTGACAAGATATGTCGATCCGCAAATTGGTTCCGTTCATGGTCGATGGTTCTTTTACACTCCGGCCTCACTTCCGTTTGGGATGGCTAAGCTTGCACCGCACACCAATGCTTACGGAAGCGGCGGAAGCTGGGCCCCCTGCGGCTACGACGACCGGCACAATACCATTGAGGGATTCGGTCACTTTCATGAGTTTCAGATTGGCGGACTGGTGTTCATGCCGACCGTCGGGCAGATAAAAACCATCCCGGGGAAACCCGAAAACCCTGATGAGGGCTACCGTTCACGATTTAACAAGGAAACAGAGGTCGCAACTCCCGGTTACTATTCGGTATTCCTGAAGGATTACGGGATTAAAGCAGAGCTAACTGCAACCGAACGTGTTGGATTTCATCGCTATACCTTTCCAAAAACGGGTCAGGCACATTTGATTGTTGATATCGGTCACCGGCAGGGCGAAAGCAGCGGTGTAACGGATGCATTTGCAAAAATTGTCAAAGGCAATGAGGTAGAAGGGTTCATTGAGACCTATCCGGAGTATGCAAAATTCTGTGACCCCGGAAACAAAGTGAAGATGTACTTCGTGGCAAAGCTCAGCAAGCAGGCGCTCACCTCCGGGGCTTTTATCGACTCGGTCCAAACACCCGGAGTCTTTGAAACCAGAGGCATTGGCAGCGGTTTGTTCCTTAATTTCGATATGAATCAGGATGAAGTGCTGGAGATCACCACCGGACTGAGTTATACCTCCGTTGAAAATGCCCGGTTAAACCTTCAAACAGAAGCTACCGGAAAGTCCTTTGAGCAAGTTCGCAGGCAGGCGAGGGAAGCCTGGAATGAAAAACTGGGACGAATCAAAGCCGAAGGAGGTGACAGTATTAGCCTGGTGAAATTTTATACCGGACTCTACCACGCCTTGCTGGGGCGCGGTATTTCGAGTGACGTAAATGGTCAGTACCGGAAATTCGACGGTACCATCGGGCAAATTATGCTCGATGAAAAGGGAAAGCCCAAACATCACCATTACAACACTGACGGTATCTGGGGAGGATTCTGGAACCTTAGCCAGCTTTGGGCATTGGCGTATCCCGATTACTTCAGGGAATATGTGCAATCCAACATCGATTACTACAAAGACCGTGGATGGCTGCATGATGGCGAAGCCGCAGGAGTCTATACCAACGGGGTCCAAACCAATTTTCAGGGTTTGCTGATCGCTTCGGCCTACAACTGCGGAATCCGCGATTTTGATGTAGCAACAGGTTACGAAGCTGCTTTGAAAAATGAAGTCGAATACCATGGGCGTAACCTGGGGAATGGGAAATACGATCTCAACTATTTTATCAAGAATGGCTATGTCCCCTATAAAGATACCACGATCTCAAACGGATGGGTCTTTAACTTTGGGTCATCGCATTCGCTGGAATATGCCTTCAGTTCATTCGCGGTAGGCCAGTTTGCCAAAGCGCTCGGCAAAGATCAGGATTACAAGAAACTGATGCAGCAGGCAACCTACTATCAGAATCTGTTTGATCCCGACACAAAGTTTATCCGGCCAAAAAAACCGGATGGAAAATTCATCGGCAAATTCGATCCGATGAAAGCATGGGATGGTTTTCAGGAGGGAAATGCTTTTCAATATACATGGTATGTTCCGCACGACATCGCCGGACTCATTAACCTGATGGGTAAAGATGAATTTGAGCGGCGGCTGGCCGATCAGTTTGTCGAAGCCCAAAAAGCCAAATTTGGGGGTAAAACTGATGAAATCGACAGTTTTTCGGGGATCGGGATGAAGTACAATCATGGTAATCAACCATGCCTGCACGATTCATGGCTGTTCAACTACTCCGGACAACCCTGGCTAACCCAGAAGTGGACGCGTGCGATTTGCGATGAGTTTTACGGAACTGAACCCCTCCGCGGCTATGGGGTAGGTCAGGACGAAGATCAGGGTCAGCTGGGAGCCTGGTATGTGATGGCAGCCATGGGCTTGTTTGATGTGCAGGGGCATGCGGCGATGAACCCGACTTTCCAGTTTGGGAGTCCGCTTTTCAACAAGGTGACTATCCGGCTTGACCCGAAATATTATGCAGGAAAAGAGTTGGTCATCGAAACAAAAAACAACTCAGAAGAGAACGTTTTTGTGCAGTCAGTTTCGTTAAACGGTGAGAAAATTGACAATTGCTGGATCGACCGAAGTTTGCTGATGAAAGGCGGTTCGCTTGTTTGGGAAATGGGGGCTCAACCCAATACAAGATGGGGAATCGCGACTCCGCCTCCTTCCATGTCAACAACGAAATAATTAAAAGTCTGTCATATAGATACATAAATATCAATCCATGAGAAACTGCTACTCACTTTTGTTGCTGCCTCTTTTGGCGATCGCCTGTGCAGCGCCGGTTAAAAAAACTGAGGAAAAAGTATTAAAGGCTGAAATCGCTAAAAATGAATTTTTCCCATACGTAAAGAGCAAAGCCCTCGAAATCATGAAAACCGGGTTCAATGCCGGCGATGGCTACCGCGAAGTCTGGATACGGGATTACAACACTTTTATCGAGCTGGCCTCGAAGGTTTTTCCCAAGGAAGAGCTGAAGGAAAATCTGTTGGTCTTTTTAAGGATGCAGGGCGATGACGGCAACATCATAGATGGTTTTACCCCGATTGAGAAGGTTGGAAAAGTGGCCTACGATTTTAGCTATTCGAAACTGGAACCGCGTTATGCAGCCCACAAGAACTCGGTGGAAACTGATCAGGAAAGCTCGCTCATTCAGGCAGTTTACAAGTACATCCAATTGACTGGCGACAACTCCATTCTGCTTGAAAGAGTAGGTGACAAAACAGTAGCCGAACGCCTGGAATGGGCCATGGACTTCCTGATGCAGCATCGTTACAATCGGCAGTACGGGCTAATCATTGGCGCAACAACGGCCGACTGGGGAGACGTTCAGCCGGAGCATGGCTGGGGAGTCGATCTGGATGCCAACACTCATCCTGCGATAGATATTTACGACAATGCCATGTTTGTCATTGCCCTGAACAACCTGACTGAAATAGTTCCGCAAAGCAGGATCAAATGGGGACCTATCCGCGAAAGCATTGTCGTGAATGTGCGTAAATGCCTATGGGACAATAAGAATAAAAAATACAAACCACACGTTTATCTTGAAAGGGGGTCTCCTTTTCCTGCTGATTTTAACGAAAACGACATTTTTTATTTTGGAGGAACTGCTATTGCCATCGAAGCCGGATTGTTGAGCAGGGAAGAGATAAAAGCATCGCTGGATGAGATGGTCAAGCGGGTGAAGCAGGCCGGAGCTGCTTCAATTGGGTTAACTTTATATCCGCCTTACCCCAAAGGGTTCTTTGAGAATAAAATCATGAACCCCGAATACAGCTATCAAAATGGCGGCGACTGGACCTGGTTTGGAGGTCGGATGATACAGCAGTTGAACAAAAACGGATTCGTTCAGGAAGCCTACGAGCAGGTGCAGCCCATGGTGAAGCGGGTGAAGGACTACAATGGCTTTTTTGAGTGGTATTCGGTCGACAACAAACCCCGCGGATCTGGAACTTTCCGCGGAGAAGCGGGGGTGCTGTTTACGGCGATTGGTATGT
>JBAXED010000163.1:0-6447 GCA_037140615.1 Prolixibacteraceae bacterium | reverse complement strand
CTAGTATGTTTTAAGTTTGAGCAGTAATCTGAATCTAGTATGTTTTAAGTTTGAACAGTTTTAGAAGAGAAAGATGTTTGAACAGCAAAACAAAATAGTCTATTACAACCAACCTATATTTTAGTAAAGTTTTATTCACTTAAAACTACATTTTATGATGAAGCTTTTTAAATTGCTTGTCGCAGCATTATTAATGTTAGCGCTAAACGAAACGAAGACTTGGGCCCAGTATCCAGGCTCAGGTCAGGTCCCGTTAAACCCTTATTCGATTCCCCAATTTGTGGATCCCTTGCCACATTTTGCCGGATTGAGAGTTGATGCAAAGAAAGGTGGAAACCTTATTATTAAGGCAGTCAAAACCCAACAGGTTGCAGTATCGACAGGTACAGTCCTGGAGAATGGAACAGTGGGTGTAACTCCCGGCGCTGGTTTAGGTAACTACTTCGTCTACAGTATTTCTAAAGATGGGGGTAAAACCTGGACATTGCCTTTATGGCCATCATTTACCATCGAAGCTCAAAGAGGTAAAAAATTGGATATTAATGTAAGAAATAACCTCGATGGACTTACTTATAAGGATGTAAATATTGCCGCTGACCAAACCATTATGATGAGTGGAGTTCCGCTCACAGGCAATCCAATGGCTGATCCTTACACAGGTCCGATACCAATGGCTATCCACCTTCATGGAGGAGAAGTCCAATCTACTTCTGACGGAGGCCCTTATGCCTGGTTTACTCCAAGGTATGCAATGAAAGGTAGCGCATTTTCATCGGGCGTAGATTCCATCCTTCATTATCCTAACGCGCAAGAAGCTGCAACAATTTGGTATCATGAGCACAGCCAGTTGGGATTAACAAGAATAAATGTTTATGCAGGTATGGCCGGATTTTATTTTCTGAGGGGACCTGATGAGGAAAGTGACAAATTAGCAGGTTATTTACAAGATGACCTTGTTAAGGAAGTCACTCCTGCCGGAAGAGTAGCTGATCCATTGCATCCAGGTCCTTATTTGCCCGAAATTGAAATCGCGATTCAGGATAGGATGTTCGACACCAAAGGACAACTTTATTATGATGTTACAGCTGTTAATCCTGAAATTCATCCGTTCTGGTCTCCCGAATTTTTTGGTGACGTAATAACTGTAAATGGCAAGTCATGGCCCTACCTCAGCGTTGCTCCGCGAAAATACCGTTTCCGTCTTCTTGACGGTTCAAATGCGCGATTCTATAACATGTGGCTCCAAAACTTATCAACAGGAGCCATGGGTCCTGCTTTTCAGCAGGTGGGTACTGACGGTGGATTGCTTGATACTCCGGCTATTATTGACCCAGCTTTAGGTCAGAAATTACTCCTAGGCGGTGGCGAAAGGGCCGATGTAATCATCGACTTTTCAAAAATTGCACCAGGGACGGTACTTACTCTTATGAATGACGCGGCCACTCCTTATCCGTCCGGTGATCCCGTTACACCAGGTACTACTGACCGGATTATGCAATTTGTTGTCAACGGAACTATGGTAAATCATTCAAATCCAAAGGATAAAGCTGCTGATTTGAGCAACGTTCCCGCTAGATTGAGACAAGTTCCATTGGTAAAATTGACCGATTTTGCTGGTCATGCCACTGTTACACCAGATGTAACCAGACAATTACTCTTGAATGAAGTCCAGGGAAATGGCGGTCCGATAATGGTTCTGGTGAACAATTCCAGATATGAAGAGATGCCTGCTATGGGTAGTATGCCTGCTATGTTTGGTGCCGTAACTGAAAGGCCGGTTGAAGGCAATACTGAAAAGTGGCAGATAATAAACACTACCATGGACGCACATCCGATGCACATGCACCTTGTGCAGTTTCAGCTGGTAAGCAGGCAGAATTTTGATGGAATGGGTTATATGGATACATATATGAATTCATTTAAAACCGGAGTTAATTTTGGAATGACAGGAATGTATATGGGAGGCGAGGGTCCGCCATTTTTATACGATTCAAAGAATGCTGATGGTGCCATAGGTGGTAATGTTGCAGTCACTCCTTATCTTCAGGGTCCGGTTTTACCTGCTGAACCTAATGAAAGAGGATGGAAAGATGTTATTAAGGCTTATCCAGGACAGGTTACTACTTACATGGTCAGGTTTGCACCAACTGATATGTCGGTCAAGGCAGCAAAAGCAAGTTTAAAATTTTCTTTCGATCCAAGTTTTGGTCCAGGTTACGTATGGCACTGTCATATCGTCGAACATGAAGACAATGATATGATGAGGCCTCTGAATGTCCTGCCAAATCCATCACGGCCGAAACTTAAATCAGCCGACATGTTTTCGAGTATACTTCCTACTGTTGCTGATGGATTCGCACTTGAGCAGAATATACCAAATCCAGTCTTTAATCAAACGGAGATTAAATTCAGCATTCCTGAGAATATGCATGTTCAGCTAAAACTCTATAACAGTATCGGGGCAGAAGTTGCTATTCTTATTGACTCAGATGCCATGGCCGGGAATCATAGTGTAACGTTATATCCTGACAATCTTACCAACGGAATTTACTATTATCAGATTAAAGCAGGCACATTTACTGCGACAAAAAAATTAATTGTAAACAAATAGTTTTTGTTTCGAGCCTTTTAGTTTTCATTTCTGATTGTATCAAACTGTCTTAAAAGCTGCGAAGTAGAGCACTCCGCGGATTTTGAGGCAGTTTCTGTTTTTAATAAGCGGTTAAAATTGGGGTTTGGCCATAGAGTATGTTCTATTACTTTTGACAAAGCCTTTCTGCAGTTTACTATGCACTTGAATTTGCTTTAGTAAATAATTTACTGACTCATTTTATGATCCGGGAATAGCGATGACAAAGAATCTTCCGAAATACATTAAAAATATTGCCAATTTATCAGATGAAGCTGAGCAAAAAATAAGTACTGTTTTCAAGCGGGAAGAATTTTTAAAGGGGCATTTTCTTTATCGGCAAGGTGAAATCTGTCAGCACATATTTTACATTGAAAAAGGGTTGGTGCGGGTATTCTATTATACCGAAACCGGGAAGGAGATAACCCAATGGTTTTTCGCCGAATATGGATTTTTAACGGCTGCAGATAGTTATTATCACCACAAACCGACCTTGCTAAACTGCGAATTACTTGAAGACTCGGTGATCTATTCATTAAAATACACTGACATGGAGACCATGTTGAACGAAAATCATAACATGGCCAAGTTCGCATTTCATGGTTTATTCAGCCGGAGATCAACTATGTTCGAAAAGGGCGTAGCCAGGAAACAAGTGAGCTTTTCACAAGCATCAAAACGGATTACATGGTACACTATCTAGAGGTGCCGGTGCTTTTACAGTTCCGCGACAACGAGATGAAGGACGATCATGGCTACATTTTATATGTCAATGCTGGTCCGTACATAGCATTTGCTTTAGACGATCAGTCCAAACCAAATCTCCTCAATATACCTGCAGCCAACAAAAAGAATGACTGGGGAGCAACGATTGGAGTTGGCATGCAAACCCCAATCTGTGGAAAAGATATTCGTTTCGATCTCAGATACGATCTGGGTCTTGCCGAAATTGCCAATCAGCCAACAGATTACCGGACTAAGGCGTTGAACTTTACGGTAGGAATATCATTGTAAAAAAGGGGATTCGTTGGACCGCGTAAAAGGCAATGATATGCTGATCAAAACAGATCCATCGTGGTAAAATAAAGTGTTTTTTTTTACGCTGTCAAAGTTTACTTTTAGCCATGGAAAAATGAGGCTTGTAGTCAGCCGCTAACAAGCTAAAAAACATTAAACTTTACTGCTGATGGAAGAGAAAACAATTGCTTCGAAGAAAAATATTTTTCGCGTAGGACAAGACTGGGCTACTGTGATTGGTGGTTTTGGACTCATCTTTTTTGTGCTTTTATCGGGTTATAAAATTAGGGTTCCTTCATTTGGTGACAAAGCAGGCTGGCATGATTTCTCCACGTTTTCGGCAGTTTTATCTTCTGACTCGTTGGTCACTTCGATCCTGGCTACTTTCTTGCTCTTTCTGTGCATTGCAGTGATCGGATTGTTTTTCACCGGAGACAAGCCCAAAAAATTCCTGGTAGGGTACACCATCATTTTCATCTTTGCATTGTTGGCGCAACTTTTATCTGCCTTTGTCCCCTTTAAAAATCTTGGACTTGAATCTGTTCTGTTCTCGCTGGCGATTGGATTGCTGATAGGAAATATCGGCAATTTGCGCCAATGGCTGGGCGGAGGTGCGCAGACAGAGTTATATGTAAAGATCGGACTCATATTGCTTGGCGCCACCATTATGTTTTCCGATCTGCTATCGGCAGGAAGTTACGGACTCATCCAATCGATCATTGTGGTTGTTTGTGTGTGGAATTTTGCTTTTTGGGTATCACGCAAGTTAAAAGTGGACGATGAATATGCGGCCATGCTTTCGAGTGCGGTCTCTATTTGTGGTGTATCGGCAGCGATTGCCACCTCAGGGGCCATCAACGGGGATAAGAAAAAGTTGTCGGTCATCATCTCATTGGTACTGATTGTTGCCATTCCGATGATGATTTTCATGCCGGTATTGGCCAAGTGGATGGGACTGTCGGACGAAGTGACGGGAGCCTGGCTGGGCGGAACGATTGATACGACTGGTGCCGTAGTGGCGGCGGGTACGATTGTTGGCGAAGTGGGTTTAAAGTATGCCACCATCGTCAAATTCTCGCAAAATGTTTTGCTGGGGATTGCTGCTTTTGCCATTTCTGTTTTCTGGGCTTATCGAAATCAGAAGGGGAGTGGGAAACGCGAAAGGGTGCCTTTGATCATGATTTGGGAACGTTTTCCCAAGTTCGTGCTGGGGTTTATGGCTGCTTCTATCTTGTTTTCATTCTTCATCAATACAGATCTGGCAGTGAGTTCGGGCAAGCTGATTAAGACATTCAGCGGGTTCTGGTTCAATCTGGCGTTTATCAGTATCGGCATTGAAACCCGTTTCTCGGACCTGAAAAACGCCGAAAACAAGCGACCCATTTACAGTTTCCTGATTGCTCAGGGCTTCAACGTTGTATTTACGCTGGTGGTTTCTTATTTGTTGTTTAGGGTGATGGCGTAAGGGGGGATTGTGCTCGCTGTCTGAATCAGAATTTACAGAATTATAGAATTTACAGAATTAGCAGAATAGATAGGGAGGTTGGGGGTGTGATTTCTTGCAGGCTGGGCTTAGTTGACAGTAGATGATTCAGTTGCTTCACTTAGAAGGTGTATGGGATCTTCCAGACTATTCCGGCATTTTCAAAACCCCTTGAAAGGATTACCTGACCATTCTTTGCCAGCATAAAATAGCGATTGTGATTGTCAATTTTCTGATGTTCGGCTTGAGATGAAACGAGCTGTTGTTTTTTTGCCGGATGTTGAACTTCTGAAGTCGGTTCTGCTATGTTGAAAAATAGGTTCACCAGGGCGTAGGCGATGGCTGGAATCAGATTAACTTGGAGTCTCATGGCTGTCAATTTTTAAATCTGATCAAAAATATATCCGGTTCATCTTTTCTGAAACGACTAATCGGTGAATGGCGATTTTTAGGGGGGTGAATGGAGAGTCTGAATCAGAATTTACAGAATTGAACAGAATTTACAGAATTCATAGAATTTCGGAATTGAAGAAACAGAATTTATAGGGAGTTAGGGGAATGCGTCTCTTTTTGAAGGAGAAGAGGTTTGTTTTTGGGGTTGAAGATGAGTTTGTATTGAAGACTGGTAGCTCCAAAATTAATGAGCAGACCTCGGGTAAAATCATAGGCCACTACATAATTTTTGGCTTGGGCCAGATGCACATCTTCAAGGTTTATAAGGGCTTTTAATTCCACAATCACATTATTTTCAACCACAAAATCGGCCCTGCGGGTTCCGACATTAGTCCCTCTATAGAAAATGTTCTGCTCTTTCTCTCTTTCATATTTCAAGCCTTCATTGAAAAATTCGATGGCCAGGCACCGTTGGTAAATAACCTCCTGAAAACCATTTCCAAGTAAATTGTGTACTTTAATCGCACACCCTATGATTTTGTAAGTCAGCTCATCCCTCTCCATCCCATCATCCGCATTTCTTAATTTCTTCTCTTTCTCCTATTAATTCTTTAATTCTGAAAATTCTGCTTCAGACATTAAGTTACCCCGAATAATCAAGAGAAACGAAGATTGCTTATTTTTTTTGTAGATATTTTCAAGCTGAAGTATAATAGAATTGGCCGCTTTCGTATTGAACATGATAAAGAACTCCTTTCACAAATCATCAATTCCTTTCACAAATCATCAATTCCTTCACCAACATAATTCTGCTAATTCTTTAATTCTGCTAATTCTGATTCAGACAATTTCCCAACCATGGCCGACGTTCACGAACCCGAAGTAAGGAGTTACAACATGAGCCGGATCCGGAGCAAGGATTCTA
>JBAXED010000162.1:0-6521 GCA_037140615.1 Prolixibacteraceae bacterium | reverse complement strand
TGAAAAGAACGGTAGCATTAATTTTCATCTTGTGCATGATTGTCCAATTGACCATGGCACAGAAGAGGTTGATATCCGGAGTCATCCGAGATAAATCAACCAGTGAGACACTTCCTGGTGTTTCGGTTCTTGAAAAAGGAAGCAAGAACGGAGTCACCACCAATATGGATGGCAAGTATGAACTTTCGGTATCCGCAGGTGCAACACTCGTTGTCAGTTATATTGGGATGAAACCGCAAGAAGTAAAAGTTGGTAGTTCATCTACCTTGAACATTTCGCTTGAATCCTCCAACCAGCAAATTGATGAAGTTGTAGTTGTTGGTTATGGTCAGCAGAAGAAGGCGAACCTGACTGGTGCTGTTGCTTCGGTAGACACGAAGGTGTTGGAAGCAAGGCCTATCGCTGACGTTGGACGCGGACTTCAGGGAACTACTCCTGGTTTGAGTGTCGTGATTCCAAGTGGGGAGGTCGGTTCTGATCCAATCATGAAGATTCGCGGACAGCTGGGATCACTTCAAGGTGGATCTTCTCCGCTGATTCTGATGGATAATGTCGAGATACCTTCGATTCAAATGGTTAATCCGGACGATATCGAATCCATTTCTGTTTTGAAAGATGCAGCATCAGCCTCTATTTATGGTGCCAAGGCTGCCTTTGGCGTAATTTTGATTATTACCAAAAAGGGTGCCAAGACAGAAAGTGTTAATGTTACTTATTCCGCTAACCTTTCCTTTCAAAACATATCCAAGAAGATGGAGATGGGAGGCTTGGATGCTTTAGAGTATGCAGTTACTGCTTTTGAACGTGTCGGAGGTACTGTCGCAGGAGCATTCTGGCAGATTACCCGGGAAGGTTACGACAAAGCTAAGGTTTGGCAGGACACCTACGGCAATTCAGTCAAACCCAACGATCCAATGTTGTATGGTCGCGACTGGTATGTAGATGCCAACGGACGCAAGATTGGTTTAAGGACTTATGATCCATACAACTATATGATCAAAGAGTGGACACCAACCCAAACTCATAATTTATCTGTCAACGGAAAGAGTGGCAAGACTGATTACAACATCAGTTTAGGATATTTGGGCCAGGATGGAATGGTAAAACCTGCAAAAACGGATGATTTTCAACGTTACAACAGTGCAGTTCGCATCGGAACTGAAGTCAACAGCTGGTTAAAAGTTAATGCTGGAATGATGTATTCCAAACGTTTGAAAAGGTATGCTTATGCCACCAACTCAACAACCGCAGATCCATGGTTGTATTTATATCGTTGGGGACCAACATATCCATTTACCACTGAAGACGGAGATCCACTCAGGAGCCCTGTGTATGAAATGTCTGCTGCCAATACTGCCAATCAGGAAACCAACTATACCAGTATGAACGGAGGATTTACCATTACTCCTTTGAAAGACTGGAAAATAAATTTCGATTACACGCATGCCAATCAAGAGTACATAAACGAAAGACCTGGTACGCGTTTCACGGCAAGGGACACCTGGTCTGCACCTATTGCTAAAAATGATGCTTCCGGAAACCGGATCTATATGAACAGTGCCGGTGAAGTGGTTTCTTCTACAGCTACCGGAGCATTGCCTGCCTATCAGCTGGTTATGTCGCAGTATACTGCCGTTGGTGCAAACCCTGACCATGTTTACCGTTATTCGAAAAATGATCAGTGGAACACATTAAATATCAATACAACGTATGATTGGAAATTGGCTGATGATCATCAGTTCAAATTTATGGCTGGATTGAACAAAGTAAGTTATGTGTATGCATACAACTGGTCTCAAACAACACAGCTAATAGATTATACCAACGCTCAGTTTGACCTGGCAACAGGAACCCAAACAACTAGTGGTGGTGAATATTGGGAATCTCAGCTCGGTTTCTACGGTCGTGTGAACTATAACTACAAAGAAAAGTATTTGCTGGAAGCCAACCTTCGTTATGACGGAACATCTAAATTCCCTACTGATCTTCAGTGGCGTTATTTCCCATCCTTCTCAGCAGGCTGGCGTGTCAATGAGGAAAGCTTTATGGCATTTTCCAAACCTTGGTTGAGTGCTTTAAAAATTCGCGGATCATGGGGTACCATCGGTGACCAAACCGTAAGTAACTCTTTGTACGTGCCTACCATGAGCGGTTCTTTCAATAACTTCCTGGTCGGTGGCGCTAAACTATACCAGTTTGGCACTCCAGGAGCTGTTTCTGCAACTGTAACATGGCAGGATATTACCACACTTGACCTCGGTACTGATGCCAGGTTTCTGAAAGGTGATCTGGGAGTGGGATTTGACTGGTACAGACGTGATACTGAAAACATGATTGTACCTTCTGAAGGTATACCAGCAACTTATGGTACGGGTGCACCCCAGGGGAACTTCGGTTCATTAAGGACAGATGGTGTTGAAATTCAGGTTGATTACAACCACCGCTTCAAAAATGGAGTTGGCATAAATTTGGTTGCATCTATGTCTGATTCCAAGACAACAATTACCAAATACGGTTCAACACAAAGTATTGATTCATGGTACGTAGGTAAAACCTATGGTGAAATTTGGGGCTACGAAACAGACAGATTGTACCAGAAAGAAGATTTTATCTATGATTCTGCAGGTAAGTTTGTTCCTTTCACAACCAAAGATGGTTTCTCCGTTAATCAATTGTCAGATGCCAGTGCACCTACTCAGGGTAAGTTCCAGGCTGGAAACTTTAAATTTGGTCCTGGAGACGTTAAGTTTAAAGATTTAAATGGCGATGGAGTAATCAGTCCGGGGAATCGATTGTTGACTAATGCAAGTGGTGTTGCTGATTATGGCGACTTAAAAAAGATTGGAAATTCAACTCCAAGATATCTGTATAGTTTACGCGCAGGAGCTGACTACAAAGGATTTGATGCTTCTGTTTTCATTCAGGGAGTAGGACAACGGAGTGTTTGGGGAGAAGGGTTCCTCGCAATTCCGGGATTTAACTCATCGGATGGTGCTATACCTGAAGCATTTGCTGGAAATTTTTGGAGAGCAGACCGTACGGATGCCTTCTATCCTGCAGCATATAATCTGGCAGGAAGCAGTACAACCTTAAATATGCAGGTTCAATCGAGGTATTTGCTCAACATGGCTTATATGAGAATCAAAAACATTACCGTTGGATATTCTATTCCTTCGGCCATTCTCAAGAAAGCTAAAATTAGCAAGTTGCGTGTTTATATTGCTTTGGAGAACTTCTTTACTTTCGATCATCTTGGCACTTTGCCTATTGATCCTGAGGAAATTGAAGGTTATTCTATGTGGAACACCTCAAACTACAATGCTGGTCGTACAGGTGTGAGTATTCCAACCTACAAGAGTTCGTCAGTTGGTATTCAGTTGAACTTTTAAAATTCAAGTATCATGAAAAAATATATAATCATTATAATAGCATTAGTCTCGCTTGGATTTGCTGGTTGCAAAGACTTTCTTGACAGACCTTCGTTGACTACGATGAACGATGGAAACTATTGGACCTCCGAAAACAACCTTCGATTGTTTGCAAATGGTTTTTATACCAACTACTTTGTAGGTTACAATTCTAGTTTTACTGAGGATTATGCATCACTTAGAGGTTATTATTTCTCTGACGATCTTGCCTCAGCAGGCAAGCAAAGTGGTTTCGAAACTCAGGCACCTGCTTCAAGAGTTTCAACAAGTGAAGCCGCTGCATGGTTGCTTACTTATGCCGGACCAACCTGGGATTTTGCATGGGTTCGCAAATCCAATCTGTTTCTGGAAAGGATTGAAGCAATGAAGGGCGCAAACATTACTACTCCTGTTTACCAACATTGGAGTGCTGTGGCTCGCTTTTTCAGAGGTTTTGAATATAGTCGACTTGTAAGTGTATTCGGAAATGTTCCTTATTATGACAAGGTTGTTGGCGACTCAGAACTTGACTTACTATACAAAGACCGGGATGATAGAGGAGTTGTTATGGACAAGGTATACGATGATTTTGTTTATGTTCTTGACAACATGCGCCTAACAGATGGTGACAATCAATATTTGAACAGATACATCGCTGCAGGGTTTATTTCCCGATTGATGTTGTTTGAAGGTACCTGGCAAAAATACCAGTTGAACAATACTGCAAAGGCCCAGAAATATCTGGATCTTGCGGTTAGAGCTGCAAATGTTGTTATGGCTTCAGGTAGGTATTCATTTACCAGTGATTTCAGGTCATTGTTTGGTTCTGAAAGTTTAGCCAGCAATAAAGAGGTAATTTTGTATCGTGAATACAATTCTACCATTGGTGTCACACATTCTGTTACTTCTTATTCTAATGGATATGAAGCCCAAAGTCAGGGACCAAACCTGAAACTGGCCAAAGCATTTTTGTGCAATGATGGTAAACCTTACAAATTATCTACTGTTCCCAATGCCAATGTATTAGACATTAAGAACATGGTAGCCACCCGTGACCCTCGTTTTGAAGCCACTTTCTGGAATGCTCCCAAGAAAGAGTCAGGTACATTACTTTATGCTTGCAAGTTTATCGACCGTACCGGCGTAACCTACTATCCAGGTCCTTATCCTGCCATTTACGGATCAAGTACCAATACCAGCGATGCTCCGGTTATGAGGTTGGCTGAAGTTGTATTGAACTGGATTGAGGCCAAAGCAGAATTGGCTACAATGGGTGGTGCTGCAGTGACGCAGGCTGATATTGATGCCTCCATCAATGCAATTCATAATCGTCCACTGGATGCTACTGCAATTGCCAAAGGGATCAAAAAGACTGCTGCCTTATCACTGGCTACTTTAGCAAATGACCCTGACCGTGACCCGGATGTTCCTGCATTGATATGGGAGATTCGCCGCGAGCGTAGAATGGAGTTTGTTTTTGAAACTTCCCGTTTGTTAGACATTAAACGATGGAAGAAAATCAATTACATGGCCAATACAGATCCTGATAATATGCTTGGATTATGGTGTAATTTCCAGACTGAATTTCCTGAATGGTTAGTTGCTGCCAAAGTGAACAAACTTCAGGTCAAAAAGGACGATGGCACTATCGTAACCTATAACGGAACCAATGCTGCCAGTATGGTAGGTTATTATATTCCTGAAAATGTATCTAACAGAGATGCATTTACGGATAAAGTATATATGGCACCTATTGGGAACACACAAATAAGTGAATATCTGGGAAAAGGGTATAAACTTACACAGACCGCAGGTTGGTAGATTTCTCATCATAGAGAATTATATAGAAGAGGCTGTATCCCAATCGATACAGCCTCTTCTATTTTTAGGACACCAGGTTTTTGTTGTTATTTCTTTTTGGAAATTCCAATTCCCGGCAAATCACTCAAAGTGACCTTGCCTTCTATTACCTTCATCCCTTCAAAGACATCGTTGGAGATTAACAAATTTCCATCCAGATCGGCCCAGTCGACAATCGGTGATAACTGCGACGCAGCACTGATTCCGCAGGAGGTTTCGGTCATGCAGCCCATCAGTGTCTTCATTTTTAAACTTCTTGCCATCTCAATGATCTTATGGGCTTCGCGCATGCCGGTACATTTCATCAGTTTGCAGTTCACTCCGGAATAGACACCATGCAGTCGTTCAAGGTCGCCAACCCTTTGCAGGGCTTCATCGGCAATGATGGGTAGCGGACTGTTTTGGGTAAGCCAGGCAGTATCATCAAAATTGTGTTTATCCATGGGCTGCTCAACGAAAATTATTCCTTGCTCTTTGAGCCAGTGAACCTTGTCAAGAGCTTCCTGACGATCTTTCCAACCCTGATTGACATCCACGCAAAGCGGAACATTGGTAACAGAGCGTACACTTTTAATCATCTCTTCATCGTTCCCGCCACCAATTTTGATTTTTAATATTTTAAAGGCGGATGCTTCTTTAGTTTTGGCAATTACTTCTGCACTTTTATCGATTCCAATCGTAAAAGTTGTCAATGGAGTTTTCTCTGCAGAGTATCCCCAAATCCGATACCATGGCTGATTAAGTAACTTCCCGACAAGATCGTGCAAGGCTATGTCCACTGATGCTTTTGCCGCACAATTCCCAGGCAGTGCTGCATCCACATAATCCAGAATTTCCTCCATTCTGAAGGGATCCTTGAATTGTGACAAGTTTAATGAAGAGAGAAATTTGGTGGCAGTCTGATGCGATTCCCCAAGGTAAGGCGGCATAGATGCCTCTCCATAACCCGTAACACCTTCCCATTCAATTTCTGTCAGCATCACCGCTGTTGTGGTTCTGGAGTTGGATGCAATCGTAAATACATGTTTAAGTTGCAGTTCATAGGGTTTGAACGATAATTTCAGACCATTTCCGGTAGGTTTATATCGGGGAAGTGATTTTCCATCCTTGGTAAATGAGGTTAAGATTCCTGCACCTGCTGCCATGGTCGTTGCTCCTATAAATGTTCTGCGATTTGTTTTCATATGGATTTATTTGCTAATCTTATTTAGTTGGCTTCTTCATTTATTCTGTTCCTTCTGTCCGGATTGAGGA
>JBAXED010000161.1:0-6540 GCA_037140615.1 Prolixibacteraceae bacterium | reverse complement strand
GAAAATTCACTATAGGCCCTTGATTGAAGCGTATTTCTCTCGAAATTTCTGTCATTAAGTAAATGCTCTGCAATACCGTGACGACCATTGTTTTGGGTTCTTGAAGGATAGGTTATGCCATTCTGTGCAACTGAACCACCGATATCCCACTGTTTTTCTCCTTGTGAGTCAAGAATGTAATCACCAGTAACTTTATCATGAAGATAAACCGGATAAATTGGTGCCATCGTCCTGGCAAAATATATCGGGTTTGCATAACCTGTATTGCTGGATGTATTGGCTGAATTGGAGGTGTTATAAGAAGCGCTCAAATTTACTCCAAAAGAGAGCCATTTTTTAGGGGTAACATTGATGTTCCCCCTTGCGGTCATACGATCGTAATCTGTCTTCTTGATCCAGCCATGATCTGTGGTATATCCTGCAGAGAGGTAATAGTCAATCATGTCTGATCCACCATTGGCGGTTACAGATGTTTCGGTTCTATTTCCAAGTCTGGCTACGGGTGAGTACCAATCAGTGTCATCCCAAAGAAGCGTAGTAGCTGAGGAATTGAGTTTCCCATCAACACCCACAATTTGATCATTTGCAACGCCTTTGTAGGGATTATAACCGAGTTGTGTAAAAATGCCGTTTGAGGTCGCTCCTGATGCCAGGATACTGGCCTGATCAATTGGCCGCGCAGTTGTTATCAAACTGTTTCTCTGAGATTCCCACATAATTGGATAATACTGGAATGCATCAATTCTGTCATATTCAGGAAGTCCCCTTGATGAAATACCCTGTGATATACTCGTGTTGATGTTTAATTTCTCCTTCTTTCCCTTTTTTGTGGTTATCATGATGACACCATTGGAACCTCTGGCTCCATAAAGGGCAGTTGAAGCTGCATCTTTTAGAAAATTGACAGATTCAATATCTGCCGGGTTGATGTTGGCCATTACGCCATTGAATGGAGAACCGTCCAATACGATCAACGGATCTGATGAATAATTCACCGATCCAAATCCCCTGATTCTAATAGACGGGTCACTACCTGGTTGTCCGTAGGAGGTATTCACCTGTACGCCGGCAGCCGTACCTGCAAGGGCTGAAAGTACATTGGTAACAGGTCTCTTTTCCAGACTGGCCGAGTTAACAGTGTTTATAGCACCAGTTAAACTTGACTTTTTAGCTGTTCCATAAGCTACAACTACAACCTCATCAACAGAAATTTGTTCTGATTTCAAAACAACAATGTAATTCCTGGCATTGGTAAGAGCCACTTCAGTTGTTTCAAAACCGACAAAAGAAATCACCAATGTCCTGGCTCCCTGAGGAACCTTCATAGAAAACTTACCATCCATGTCCGTAACAGTTCCAACTGTGGTTCCTTTGACAACAACGGAGGAACCTGGAATTGTCGCCCCATCTTCAGAAGAAGTCACAATACCTGTTACATCTTTGGTTTGAGCGAAGATAACCTGTATGCCCAAAAACAAAAGAAAAACAAGCAACAGAGAAATTTTTTTCATAGAAAAATTTTAAAGTTAGTTAAACCTAATACTTTACGATTTTCAGCCTTCTACCCAGGAGTCCAGGCAAAGAAGTGATAAGGTCGTAGAGCATGGCGAATATATGTTATTTTTTTTAAAAACTGAAAATTCGAATATATATTCCAATAATTTGATTTTTAAAACGATTACAATAAAAAAATCGTCTGATTATTTGATAATCAGACGATTTTTAAAATTATTTTAATATTTCTGTAATGAAAACTCTTTCAATTTACCATCCCGGATTCTGTTGCTTGGCAAGAGTTGGGTTGGCATTGATCTCATCTTGAGGAATAGGCCACACAAAACGGTAATCAGAATAAGGCACCGCCACTGTTCCCAATGCTCCGGTATAAGGAGTTCCCAGCGTAAACATGGCTAATGTTGGCATCCCGTTGGCAATCTTTGCAGGAATTCCACTTACTGGGAAATAAGGACATTGCTGTAACCTTGAAATATCAGGCCACCGGCGACCTTCCATCACCAATTCAATTCTCCGCTCATCAAGAATAGCTCCCAAAAGGGTTACATTAGTTGCAAAGGAAGAAGCAGTATAGGCCTGTGTAGCAGGAGTGGCCAATGCACGGTTACGAACCATGTTTAAATAAAGCAGGCCATTGGCTACATCCCCTTTGCGTGCGTAAGCCTCCGCCATGTTTAATATAACTTCAGCATATCGAATCAAAGGTGATGGATCCGTCTTATTCACCGGATCTTTATATTTATTGGTGTAAACCACTCCAGCGGACAATGTAATCATGTTCGTAATTGAACGACGTTTGTCATCAGCAAGCCAGGTTGGAAGTCTCCAGATGATAGGGCTCATGGTCACAAGACCACGACCACCAATAGAAGTAGGAGAATACATGGCTGCAAGGGCCGCATTGACACCAGGATTCTGAGTGGCTGAATTCTCCATTCCGAAAATTGATTCCGAGTTACCATAAGGATTGGTGAAAGGACCTGAAGGATCGGCGGTCAAAGAATAGGTGCCTGCAAGTGAACCTGCAGTAAATTTTGTTCCTTCTTCTATCACCTTATCCATGTTCCACATATGAAGATAAACCCTGGTCTTCTCAGCTACTGCTGCACCTTTGGAAGCTCTCGTAATCTTTGCGTTACCTGCCAGTGCCGATTTAGCCGGGAGATTAGCTTCTGCATAGTCAAGATCAGCAAGAATCTTGGCATAAATCTCAGCGACAGTACTCCTGCCGGTAGCAAAACCTTCAGCAATTGCAGCGGCTGTTGTAAAAGGTTTATCAAAGTAAGGAAGGCCAAGATGAGAGGCTGTTGGTGTGTCCTTAAATGGGCGTGCAAAATGTATCAGCAACTCATGATATGTCATAGCACGAAATAACCTGGCCTCGCCGGCATAAATAGCAGCCTGAGCGTCTGTGATAATCTTCGCAGCAGCAGCAGTTTTCACACCATCGATAACAATGTTACAACGGTTTAACAAGCGATAACTGTCCTTCCAGAAATTAACATTGTTGGCCGAAGAGGTACTATACGTTGCAGTATAGGTAAGCTGGTAAAAAGTAGCGGTATTGACAACATCCTCACCCCTGTTATCTCCCTGTTCAATAGATGCTGCTCCAAAAGGATAACCTCTATAGGCAGGAGAAACCGGATTGCCATAATAACCAATCTGAGCTGCCTCATACATACCGGTAACAGAAAGTGCTATCAAAGCAGGTGTTTGGAAAGCCGCAGTCTCTGAAACCTGGTTGAAAGGCTGCAGGTCTATGTTCTTTTCACAGGAATTGAACATCATAAAGGAAACAAGCAATGGAATGTAAACCAGCTTACTTGTTTTCAGATTTATTTTGAATATATTTTTCATTTTGTATAGTTTTTAGGAATTATAATTTCAGGTTAATACCAAAAGTAACTACACTTTGCCGAGGTGTACCGTTGAAATCAACTCCTCCTGATTCCATTTCCGGATCAATGCCTTTGTACTTGGTGAACATCAGCAGATCTTGTCCCTGAACAAAAACCCTCAAATTCTGAATTCTGATTTTATTAAGCAAGGATTTTGGTAAAGTATAGCCAAGTATTAGATTCTGCAACTTAACAAAGTTCCCTTTTTCAACCCAACGCGTGCTGGTGTTATCAGTCAAATTGACAAAAGTATCACCTGCATACCACAAACGTGGAGTCCAGCCATCTCCGGGAACGCTTGTACTCTGCCATCTGCCCAAAATTTCAGAACTGTTGTTTTGAAATTTCTGGTTCAACAAATCCATTCTGGTACGGTTCATAAGGGAGTTACCTCCGCTGTAACGGAACATCAGACCAAAATCAAATCCTTTGTATTCTGCCTTAGCACCAAAAGATCCGAAATAAGTAGGAATTGTAGAACCCAAAATTTTCCTGTCGCTTGACGCCAGTACAGCAGCAGTAGAAACGTCTGTTGGATTGGCTTCTGTATATACCTTGTAGGAAGTAGTAGGAATATTTGCCTGAATCATTGTTCCATCAGCTTTTCTGTAAATTGGATTACCATTTGACATGTTGACACCAAGGTAATCATAGCCAAAAAGAGAATTATATGATTCATTTTCCCGAACGATGGTATATGTTCCGATAATATCCTGATGGTCAACTAATTGCTTAACCACATTCTTGACAAGTGAAAGGTTTCCATCAACTGTCAATTTGAAATCCTTTTTGCTGATCAAAACTGCCTCACCTGAAAATTCATATCCCCAGTTTTTCAAGGCACCAATGTTCTTTGCAACAGTGTTTCCGGGAATACCGAAAGAAGGAGGAGTTGGAACACCCAATATCTGACCATCTTGATTATTCACAAAATAATCAAAATTAAACTTGATCCGATTGTCCAGGAATGAAGCATCCAGACCAATATCTGTTTTCTTACTTGTTTCCCATTTAAGCTGATCATTTCCCATCTGAGAAAATGCGATACCATTGTAATCAGCATATTTTGCATTTGAGTAAAGTCCCAAATACGGATAATTGCCAATATTTACGTTACCAACTTCAGCATAGGAAGCACGAACTTTTAAGTCAGTCAAAAATTTCAAATTTGCCATGAACGACTCTTTGGAAACAGTCCAACCAACCGAAGCACCTGGGAACAACCCAAAACGATTGGCTTGTGGCAAGGAGGATATACCGTCACGACGAACTGATGCCTGAATAAAATACTTTTGTCCGAAGTTGTAGTTTACCCTTGCTGCCAATGAGTTAAAACCATTTTGCGACATTGATCCACCCGAGGTTTGTGTCCCATAAGAACCACTGATCAGGTTATTTTTGAAAAACGAATCTGACATATTGCTTCCACCACCATAGAAGTAGTTGTATGTTTGTTGTTGAAACTCGTTTACCAGATTAACGTTGATATTATGTTTATCCCCCAGCGTTTTAGCATAGGTCAAAACATTCTGCCAGTTCCACCTTAGATAGCTGGTAAAGTCATTTTGGATAATACCATTGGATCCCCTGCCATCACCATGCAATGGATTGTAATACAAGAAACCGGTTGTACCTTTAGTATCAACACCCAGCTGGGTTTTAAAGGTAAGGCCATCCATAATGGTTACCAATGCATAAGTACTTGCCATAACACCCATAATTTTAGATGTCTGGATGTTATTATCTAGCGTGTACCTAATATTTGGCAAGTTATCATCGATACCCTGCAAGTTAGACCCGCGGCCTACAATCGCAGGATTAGCAACATCAATATTGTATCCTGTGGGACTGGTAGGATCTAAAGCCAAGGTATTCGGCAATTGACGAATGGCTGAGAAGATGTTCCCTGAAAGAGAATTCGACCCAGTATTCATTCCAAAATATTCTGACCTGGTAACTGATGAATTTAAGCCCAGTGTCAACCATTTATATACTTGATGGTCAACATTGGCCCGCAAAGTAAAACGGTTCATTTTGTTAGGACGGGAAACGCCTTCCTGAGTAGTGTAACCAGCCGAAAAATAGTATTTGGTTGCATCATTTGCTCCTGAAATAGAAAGGTTATGATCCTGTTGGAAAGCATTTGTGCGCAAAACTGCCTTTTGCCAATCTGTGTTTACATCTGTGCCAACCGCCAGTGCTGACTGAGCGCGATTACTTCTTTTTTCATTGGCGATGGTCACAAAATCCTGAGACTGTAGTAAATCAAATAAGTTAACCGGAGAAGCAACTCCAAAATAGTTGCTATAGGAAACGCTGGCTTTGCCTTTTAACCCTTTTTTTGTTGAGATCAGAATGACACCGTTTGCAGCTCTTGAACCATAAATAGCAGTAGCCGAACCATCCTTCAGGATTTCCACTGATTCGATGTCAGCAGGATTGATGTCGCCCATTGCATTGACCGAAGCATCACCTCCAACATCTCCTGTGATAATTGGCATTCCGTCAACGACAACGAGAGGATAGGTACCCTGAGAAAGAGAACCAATACCCCTGATCCTGATACGTGGCGCTTCACCCAAAACGCCGGTTGCTGCGGTTATCTGTACCCCTGCCGAACGACCTGCCAATTGGGATTCAAAACTAGGTGTAGCCAGATTTGCCATAGCATCTCCTTTAACCTGAGAAATAGCACCGGTTACTTCACGCTTTTTCTGAACGCCATAACCAACAACAACTACTTCATCAACATTTACCTGGTTAGAATTAAGTACAACTGAATAGTTCTTTGCAGTAGTTAAAGCCACCTCAACTGAGGCCATTCCCACAAATGAAACGATCAAAGACTTGGCACTTTGAGGAACTTGTAACCTGAAAGCACCCTCCATATCTGCGATAGTACCAAGGGTGGTTCCCTTTACTACGACAGAAGCTCCCGGAATTCCTCCACCATCTTCAGAAGATGTGACTTTCCCTGTGATCTCCCTGGTTTGAGAAAATCCAAGTTGCACTCCAATCAAGCAGAGAAAAGCAAGCAACAGCGAAATTTTTTTCATAGATTTTTTTTTAAATAAACATGATTTTAATAAAAATTAAAAGCACTCAAACTTTGCCTGGCAAAGGC
>JBAXED010000160.1:0-6629 GCA_037140615.1 Prolixibacteraceae bacterium | reverse complement strand
TTATGAGTAAAGTTTAATCGGGTCAATGTTCTCATATCGTTCACGAAGATAGCTATTTATGCTCTAAAAACGAACATAATTTTTGTTTTAATTTCAATAAATAGCCAATCTTAAGTTGTTTATTAACAAAAGAATACAGCAAAAGATGTACCAATTTAGAGAAATGTTAATAAATATATGAAAATACTTCGTAATGCTTAGGAAATCAAGTACATATAATTCAAATTATAGGCACTTAAATATCAAGTGTTTTAGGATAAATGTGAAAGGTGATAATTTGTGCGGATTTGGGCGCACAATAGTAGGAAAATTAAGGCTTTTGGGTTGCCCCTCGGCTCCGCTCGGGGACCAGTGAAATCCCGGTCCCCGAGCGGAGCCGAGGGGTCAAGTCTAAGTGTTAAGGAGGGGCATAGCTTTACTTCAAATCAAGATCAGCTTCTCCATACAACTCTTTCTTCGTATCGCTTGGGGCAGAAAAAGTAGCATGAAGTTTACCGGAACGATAATCTACTTTCAAATCACGACGAAGATTAAGCGTAAACCGTCTGACAGTATTTGGTGTGTAAATTGAAATTCCATTGGCCTGACCTACCTCGGTCTTTTTGCCTGATGGTGAGATATGTACAACGTTAAGATCGCCGTATTTCGACATGTTTCCGGTGCGGTTGAAGGCAATCTTGAAAGTAGGAACCGTATCATTGACCATGGCAAAGTTCATTTCGGAAAGGGTAATCTTAGAGGTATTTTCACCAACCCTTATAATGGCTGGAATGGTGATCCCAAATACTGGGATCAACCGGACAGAAACGGTGGTTGTATCTCTGGTCTTTTCTTCATCGCCCAGCGGTTTCATATTTGGAATGGCCCTGAAATAAATGTGTGAACGATATTCGCCGGGCTTTAATTCACTGATTTTGGTGAGCTGTACTTTCACCACCTGAGACTCCCTCGGAGCAAGGATAATACTTCGTGGATAATAGCGCAAAAATTTATCAGCAAAATTTTGACCTTCATCCGGAACGGTGATTTCTAAAAATGAACCATCCTCATTCATGCGGTACTGCACGAATGAAATATTGTAACGGGCTGTATCATTTCCAATATTGGCAAGGTTTAGCTCCTTGGTCCCCCTGACATCTTCAAAAACCAATCTCTTTGGAAAAACCATCAGGTCGCCCTGCGCCAGCAATGTGAATTGTGATGAAATGACCAGTAAAAATGTCACAATAGGTAAAGACCAGCATTTGCTGAAGTTAGTTCGAGATGGCATAAAAAACTACGTTAATATAAACAATAGGTTTAATTGATATCAGACCGCCGTAGCAAATATACAAAATTTTAATAGAAATACTTTTTTCTATTGATAATTGCAAATAGGACAAAAAAAAAAGCACCCAATAACGAGTGCTTTTCCTGCTGTTTGAAGTTTATATGTTAGTTGTAGTTCAAAGTAACATTGAATGGGGCAGAAGCCATGTAGTTTCCGGTTGCCTGATTGTCAGATACGTTCAACATGGCGTTAACGCTGATTCTTTGTGCACCTGCTGCTGTTGGTTGCATGACCACTTCACTTGTGAAATTGTTAACAGTCACACTGTTGGAGTTTTCATTTAAGAGCACAACTGGTTGATTTTGTACAGTTATAGCAAATGTGTTGTTTTTACCGGTAACCTGAAAAGCGGCTACAGTTGTAGTTCCGTTTTTTGAAAGATCAATTGCTTCTGAAGTATTGGTGTTTTGAATACTTAAAGCATTGGCAATATTTGAATTGGTGGTAACGACCTGACCAGCACTGAAGTCCATGATTTTTTCTATTCCAACCGGGGCTACAATCTCACAATAGATGTTGGCATAAGCCGTTGCTTGTGCTTTCACCTCAACCAGGAAGATGGTTGCGAGAAGTGTAAGGGTTAAAAATAATTTTGCTTTCATGACTTTTGAACTTTTTAATGTTCGTCTGTGAAAGCAAAATTACGCTCGCCATTACTATTGGGAAATCAGGGGACAAGAGAATCGGAGTAGGGGATGGGTGATTTATTTGTAGGGGTTTGACCTACAAGAAGGACTTGGAGAAGACTGGGGGACTTGGAGATGCGCCGGTCCCCAGGCGTAGTCGAGCGGAAGACGGGGCGAGTGGGATAGGGGGCGAACGGAACTCCAAAATTTGATAGGACAATTATTCAATAAGTTTGTTACGGAGGGCGTAAATGGTGAGGTCGGCGTTCTTTTTGAGTTGCATTTTTTCCATGATGCGTGAGCGGTAGGTAGCGATGGTCTTGTCTGACAGGAAGATTTCGGCAGCAATCTCAGTAACTGTTTTGCCTTTGGCCAGCAGGATCATCACCTGAAACTCCCGTTCTGAAAGCGATTCGTGTAAGGTATTCTGATCCGGATTGATCTCTTTGAACAACAGTTTTTCAGCGAAAGAAGCCGATACGTACTTTCCGCCGGCGGCAATTTTACGGATGGCCATGCTCAACTCCTCAAAGGCACTGTCTTTCGATAGGTAGCCATAGGCGCCGAGCTTGAAAGCCCGGATGGCATATTGTTCCATCGGGTGAAAACTCAATACCAGCACCCTTGTTTCGGCTCCTTTGTTTTTGAGATGTTGCAGCAGATCCAGACCAGACATCACAGGCATGGAGATATCCAGGATCACCAGGTCATAATTTGTCTTGCCCATTTTAGTCAGGGCTTCCTGACCATCATTCGCTTCGTCAATTTGAGACACTTCCGGCAGTGTTTTCACGATCTGCTTAATTCCCTCTCTGACAATGGCATGGTCATCTGCAATCAATATCTTCATAACATCAAATTCTAATTTGTTTCGGGAATGACTACTGTTACTCTGGTTCCGTGAGGGTCAGCACTGCTGAATTTTATCGTTCCTCCACTGTATCTGGCTCGTTCCCGCATGCCAAAGAGGCCCATCGATTTGGCTGTTTCCACCTGGGTAAAATCGAATCCGATGCCGTTGTCCTCTATCGTAAGTTGCAGTCCCTCATCTAACTGGTTCAGAATCACGGAGACCCTGGAGGCTTTGGCATGGCGGATCACATTGGTCATGGCTTCCTGCAGGATGCGAAAGAGTGCCAGATTTGTTTGAAAATCCTCAATCTCAGGATCATCCAAAACTGTGGTAATTGGCAGTCCGCTCCGGTCTTGCTGTTCTGAGCAATACCACTCGATGGCCGCCGCCAGTCCAAGGTCTTTCAATAACTTGGGATGCAGCTCTGCAGATATCGATTGCACGATTTGAATCACCTGATTGGTGGTGTCGATCATGCGTCCGATCTTCCTGGTCTGACTTTGCGGGTCACCGGCATTTTCTTTGATCCAGTTCAAATCCATCTTTAGGGCCGTCATCGCCTGACCTAGTTCATCGTGGATCATCAGGGAGATGGCAGCGCGCTCTTCTTCGCGCACATTGATGATGTGGTGGTTGAGCAGTTCCAGTTCCACTTTCCCCTTTTTGATCTCCATTTCGGAAAGACGCAACTCTTCACGGCTCTCAATGATCTCTTGTTTTTGACTGAATAATTGCAGAAATATCTGAATCTTGCTGATTAATACCTTTCGGTTCAATGGTTTGATGATGTAATCGACGGCACCCGACTCGTATCCTGTCATGATCTGTTCATTGTTCGGGAATGCGGCAGTCAGAAATATTATGGGAACACTTTCGGTTTGCCTGGTTTTGTTGATCTCTACCGCCAACTCATATCCGTTCATCCCGGCCATCTGGACATCAAGAATTGCCAGTGACAAGGGGATCCCTTCAATTTTCTCAAGGGCGCTTTTACCGGATTCTGCTTCAATCAGATTGGCCTCCACATTCTTCAGGATGATCTTGAGATAGATCAGGTTGGAAGGGATGTCATCGACAATCAGGATGTTGGGAAGGTCTTTCATTCGAATACGGTTGATAATACACAATATTACATAAAAAACACCACCCAGCCGGATGATGTTTATGCTTTTTTACAGGCAGTTTTCAATTAAAATTCACTGTAACCGGAAACGGAGCTGCGGAAGTATATTGTCCGATCGCCTGATCTGCCGATTCTACATAGAGCGTAGCACCTACAGAAAGCTGCCCCAATCCATTGACCAAAGTTCCTTTTTCGGTGGAAGTCGGATTGCTTGTGAAATTGCCTACACGCATGGTGGAGGTCCCTGAAGTACTGGTCAGAATTACATCAGTGGATGGTAGCGTAATTGTGTATTCAGTATACATCCGTACCGTGTTCGGATTATTGCCCAGATTATCAGTCACTTCAAACGTTGCCACACTGGGTAAATTATTGGAATTTCCTACTGAGATATTCCCGGTAGAGGTCGGAGGACTACCATCCGGTGGCAAAATAATCGTCCCTTTCCCCTGCATGATGGTGCCGAAATGCATGTCCTGAACCTTGGTGATCACAATGGGTGAAACCACAATGCAGGTGATGTTTGCATAAGCCACATTCGAAGCGATCACCACAGGAACCGTCTGTGCTTTTGCTCCTATCTGAGAACTCAGACAAAGGAGAAACAGAACTGATATGTGGATAATCTTTTTGATAGGGCAGTAGTTTTAAGGGCAGGAGAAAATAGGATTAAAAAAAAGCTGCTCGGAGCAGCTTTTTTTTAACCTAATATAGTAAAATTAATTATACGCTACAGTAATTGCGAATGCAGCACTAGTGTATTGTCCGGTAGCTTGAGTAGCACCTAAAGTTAATAAACCACCCACATATATTACGTTGTTTGCACCGGTTGCTGAAATACTATTTGTTCCTGTTGTAAAATCAGCATCTAAATAATTAGCGACTTTCATATCTGTCATATGCATTGTGTTGGTAAGTGGTCCCTGTAATAAAACATCAGCTGGCAAAACAACAGTATAGGTAGCATTTGTTTCTCCCGTAATAGTAAAACTAGCCGCAGTTGGGACTCCAGCATTTATAGACGTAATTAAGGTAGTAGGTGATGCGGTACGAGTCGCTGTGGTTAAGGCATTCAATCTAACAGTTCCACCCGTTAGATTTTGGACAATCGTACCAAAATCCATGTTTGTTATTTTCTCTACTCCGATAGGAGCAATAATTCTTGCAGTTGAAGTTGCAGTAGTATTGATTACACTACTTTGTGCATAACTACTAACTCCGAACCCAGCGACAGCGATAAAAAGAATAATTAATTTTTTCATGGTTTTTTGTTTTTTTACTTGTTTTTGCTTTTTTACTTTATTTGTTTTTTTCGTTTATTAAAATTTTGATTGAGAAGGGCTACTTACAGGATAATATCTATTTTCGACCTTCTTGACTCTTCCTTCATTTAGTAATTTTCTGGCAACGTACCCAAGCCGAAGTCTGCTTTGCTGCAGGGTCTGTTCCATCTCTGTAATCTTTACCCCGTTTGTGTTTGAATTGATATATTTTTCGACTTGCTCTTCCATTTCTTTTTTGGTGTTGAACCGAATTTTTGTCCAACGTGATAAGGATATATCAAAAGGCGTACCACAAATTTAAAATTCAGTGAAATAATTTGAAAATAGTTTTTAAGTAATTGATTATCAGGTTTAAAATATTTCTAAATTTTTGAATATTATTTTCTTTTATCTGTTTTGGCTCTTTGGTATCTAACTTAAAATCAAGGTGTGCGGAGGAAATAATACAATTGTGCGGGGTGGATACCGTAGAGACAAGGCACTGCCTTGTCTCTTTTTGCCCTGGCAAAATACGTATTGGCAAAATGCAACGGCAATATTTGCCAACACCAAATACACCGGCAAAATCCGTGATGGGGTTTGAGAGACAAGGCAATGCCCTGTCTCTACGGTATGGCATCGGCGAAATTTGTGTTGTGGGTTGAAAAGACAAGGCAATGCCTTGTCTCTACGGCAATAAAAATAAATATTTTTTGTTGGGGAAGGTGGTGTTTAATTATATGCCACCGTAACTGCGAAGAGTTCGGAATTGTAAACGCCTACGCTTTCCTGGCCAAGAAGGTGCATGGTTGCGCCTACTTTTAATTGATCTGAATTACCGGACAAGGCTATGGCATTGTGAGTAAAAGTATCAGCTGTAATTATTTCTGCATCTGTTCCTCCGGATTTCTTCAGGACAACTGAACTAGGAAGCGTAACTGCATAGGTGGCGGTAGCTCTCCCCGTTACAGTGAAAGTGGCAGGAGCTTCGCTTCCACCCTTCAACAAAGTGATGGAACCATTTTGTGTGCGTACACCTTCAACAGAAACAACCATGGTACCTGCACCGGTAATGATTTTACCGAAGTTCAGGTCGCTTGCCCTGGCAATCGCTATAGGTTGAACGACCTCAACGGTGGCAATGGCTTGAGCTGAATTCGATTGCGCAAATGAAACTGCAGAAATTGCGGTTAAAGCAGTCAGAGTGATAAATATTTTTTTTGTAAATAGCATACTAAAATTTTAAACTCATTTTTTTTAGCTGTAAATCATTTTGGTGATGTACGCACTGTTTTCAATATTCTCTTCATTTTCAAGCAACGAAGCGGTTGGATAATAACGGTTTTCGACCTTTTGGATCCTTCCCTCGTTGATTAATTTACTGGCAACAAAACCGAGCCGCAAGCGACTCTGACGGAGATTCTCTTCCATCTCT
>JBAXED010000159.1:0-6633 GCA_037140615.1 Prolixibacteraceae bacterium | reverse complement strand
GGCTTCAGCGATCATAACCAAAAGTAAGTTTGTTTTTGAATGCGAATCATTTCGTAAATTGCAAACCTAATTAATTGCAAGGAAAAATGACACGATTAAGCGTAAATATAAATAAAATTGCGACACTGCGAAACAGCAGGGGTGGCGTGATGCCCAGCGTCACGGAGGCTGCGATCAGGTGTCAGTTATTTGGAGCGGAAGGAATCACTGTTCATCCCCGTCCCGACGAAAGACACATACGCTATGCGGATGCCCATGAATTACGGCCATTGGTTACGACAGAATTTAATATTGAAGGGTATCCTGATCCAAGGTTTATCGGGTTGGTGCTGGAGGTTCA
The DNA here is from genome assembly GCA_037140615.1 of Prolixibacteraceae bacterium. GTDB lineage: Bacteria > Bacteroidota > Bacteroidia > Bacteroidales > Prolixibacteraceae > CAINVV01. The sequence goes on along the minus strand of JBAXED010000159.1, from coordinate 6,293 downwards.
TCCCGAGCAGGTCACGCTGGTCCCCGATTCACCTGATGCCATAACCTCCAACGCTGGATGGGATACCATTAAAAATGCTGCCTTTTTGAAAGAGGTGGTAGGGCAATTTAAGCAAGCCGGAATCCGGGTCTCCCTATTTGTCGGAACGGATCCTAAAATGATTGAAGGGGCCGCCGCGCTAGGTGCAGACAGGGTTGAACTCTACACGGAACCTTACGCTACTGACTTTCCTGACAATCCCGAGAAAGCCGTTCGTCCTTTTGTCGTTGCCGCGCAGGCAGCAGCGAAATGCGGTTTGGGCCTCAACGCCGGCCATGACTTAAGTTTAGAAAACCTTCGCTATTTCGATCAGCATATCCCCAATCTGCAGGAGGTCTCTATTGGGCATGCACTGATTGCGGATGCACTTTATTTAGGGTTGGAGGAGACGATTAAGAGATACAGGGAATGCTTAAAAAAGGCTAAAGGTTAAAGGCTAAAGGTTAAAGGGAGACCCGGGTGTTGGGCTAAATTTGAAATAATTTTGAGACATGAGACATGAGACAGAAGACATGAGATAATCCAATCTTGATTGAATCGTTCTTCCCTTTAGCCTTTTGGCTTTAGCCTTTTGGCTTTAGCCTTTTGCCTTTAAAATTCACAGCAAGGAAATGAAATTACATTACCGACAATACGGCTCCGGGCCAGTCTTGATCATCCTCCATGGGCTATATGGTTCATCGGATAATTGGATTACCATTGCCAAACAGTTACAGGAATCGTACACTGTTTTGCTTCCCGACTTAAGAAATCACGGGGCTTCAGATCACGCGCCTACACATACTTTTGCAGACATGACCTATGATCTGGCTCAATTTTATGAGGATACGAATACCAAAGATGCGTTTTTGATTGGCCATAGCATGGGTGGAAAAGTAGCCATGAGATTTGCGGCCGAACATCCCGAAAAGGTGAACCGGCTCATGATCATTGATATCGCACCAAAGAACTATCTGGCCGGAAACAGCAACTTCAAACACATCCGCCAGCATGAGTTAATTCTGGAGATTTTGCAAAACGCGGATCTGACAAAATACCAATCAAGAAAAGAGCTGGATGATTTTTTTGGTTCGAAAATTAAAGAAGTGACAGTGCGCCATTTTCTTCTGAAAAATATTCACAGAACACATGCCGGGGTTTTTGAATGGAAGATCAATGCAAGCGTTTTAAGGGATTCATTCCGTTCTATTGTCAGCGAAATAGAGGAGGAATGGTTTGGGGAGCGAATGCCCATTACCTCCTATCCGGTTACGTTTGTCAGAGGATTAAATTCAGAATACATTGGCGATGAGGACTGGAAAGTGATCCGGAAAATTTATCCTGAGGCCAAACTGGAAAGCTTTGAAGGAGCCGGACATTGGCTGCACGCAGAGCAACCGTCCAGGCTCGTCGCAGCAATTAAGGCTAAAGGTTAAAGGCTAAAGGCTAAAGTGAGCCCCGGGTGTTTGGCTAAAGTTGAGCTAATTTTTGAGATATGTGATATGAGACGTGAAAGATGAGTGTTGAGTAAATCCAATCTCGATTGAAGCGTTCTTCACTTTAACCTTTAGCCTTTAACCTTTAGCCTTTGGCTGTTAGTCTTTGGCTGTTAGTCCTTCACTCTGCTTAATTTGAGCGATTTCAGCATCCAATTGGGAAGGTGCTTTTGGGGATTTCGTTTGCGCAGATTGATGTACAAACCCAATTTCTTAAAAATGGGCAATTTATGCGTCTCAACGAACTCAATCAGCGTACCATCGGGGTCTTCTATGTAAGAAAAATGTCCGGCGGCTTCACCCATGTCAAAGCTGTTGCCATCGCGGTGGGCATAACTATCCACGGTAAATGGAAATCCAAGTTTCTGACAGGCAGCATTTAAGGCTTCCATGCCATTGATATCATAACAGAGGTGAATAAACCCCAGGTCACCCCAAAACCGTCCTTCAAAGATCTTACGAGGCACGCGGTTTTCGACCTGTACGAGTTCGATTTCGCTGTCGCCCAAAAGCCGGCCAAACGCCCCTGTCCTTGGCGTACTGTGCCTCAGCAGCATTCTTCTAAAAGTTGCGTTTCCACCGTTAAGGTAAGACAAATCAGAAAAGGTCCCCTCCTTGTCAAAAACTACCTGATCATATCCCAAAATTTCGGCATAAAAATTTCTGGACTTTTCAATATCAGTCACACCGATAACAGCGCCATAGACTGAACCTGTCTTCTCTTTCAGGTTGCCAAACCAGTTTCCGGAATCAATTATTTGAAAAATATTATTGTAGGGATCAGTAACGAAGAAAAAGCAACGGCCATCGGGATCAGTCTTTAGCTCACTGATATTCTGGTTCTCTTTTAAAAACCATGCATGAAACTTGCATGCATCTCTTGTTTTTATTTTGGCTGCAAAGATTCCCAAATCTCCTAGTGCAGGTTCAAAAAGCGGTGGCTGAGGTTCCCTGTCGGTGTATTGCCAGATCTCAAATCCACCTCCCCCATTCATATTGAGAGCTAAAACTGCATGCCTGTTACGCGGCAATCCGCCGGTATAAGGCAACATCAGAGCAGCCGTGGCAGATTCTTCAAAAACTTTGATGTCCATCCCAAGATATTTGCGGTACCATTTCCATGATTCAGCAACATTTTTGACACCAATACCAAGCTGTTGAATCCCGCTGACTACAATTCCTTCCATAAATCTGATACATTAATTCATCCAAGCGGATTAATTCTCTGTGCTATCTGGTAAAAGAGCCATGGGAAATACCGTTTTAGATAGGGCATAATTACATCTTTTTTTCCAATAATTACCTCTTTTTTGTTTCGGCCGACGGCTTTAACAATTTTTTTGGCACAAGTAGAAGCCAATACCCCCTCCGCTTGTCCCTTGTCCATCAATCCATGCTCACCGCCTGTTGCCGTGAGTGCATGGATGGAAATATTCGTTTTAACCATTCCGGGGCATACCATGGTAACCCGGATATTGTCTTTGAAATGTTCAAGCCGCAATGTCTCAAAAAAGCCATGAAGGGCATGTTTGGCGGCCGAGTAGGCTGACCGCTGCGGGAAACCGAACAATCCGGTGAGGCTGCTGATCACCACGATTTTACTGCCGCCTGTTTTCACCATAAACGGAAGTATCCGTCTCGTCAGATCAGCATGACCCCAGAAATCCACCTCCATGATTTTCCGTGCCACCTCCATGGGCGTATTGATCAGGAGCGACCGCTGACTGATTCCACCATTGTTGACCAGAATATCCAGCCGTGGAAATTCAGTTTGAAAATTTGCGACTGCGGAAGCTACTTCATCCGTTAGGGTGAGGTCAAACACAAGAATTTTGACAGCAGCGCCAACGTTTCTGCATTTTTCGGCAACCAATTCCAGCTGAGACCGGTTGCGGCCGGATAGAACCAATTGCACGCCAGGAGCTGCCCATCTTATGGCGAGGGCCTCACCAATGCCGGACGATGCTCCGGTAATCCAGATAATCTTTGACTGTGTCATTCTGATGATTTAATTTTAGTAGGTTGTTCCTCAAACTTAAACACCTCCGAAGGTACTCTTGCCTCCTTCATTAGTTTTGAAAGCTCTTCCACTATCGCCGGATGTTGGGAGGCTATATTGGTTGTTTCACCTAAGTCGGTGGCTAAATCGTACAATTCGGTGGTGGTTTTGGCTGCATCGAAAACCTGGTACCGGACCAGCTTCCAGTTCCCTTTTCTGAGAGCCTGGCGCCCCTCCAGCTCATGAAATTCCCAGTACAAATATTCATGCTGCTTCTGATCCTTATGCGCCAGCAAGGTTGGAAGGAATGAGATTCCATCAATATTTGCCGGGACTTTTGCTCCTGTAATACCTGCCAGTGTGGGCATCACATCCCAAAAAGCCGAAATATGATCTGAAGTTGTGCCGGCCTGAACCGAGCCAGGCCACCTCACGATCATGGGTTCCCGAATGCCTCCTTCGTACAAATCGCGCTTGTAACCCCGCAGCGGACCATTGCTATCGAAGTACTCAGGATCGGCACCACCTTCAATGTGGGGTCCGTTGTCAGAGCTAAAAATAACGATGGTATTCTTATCCAGTCCGAGTTCTTTCAATTTGCCGATCAGTTCGCCCACTTGTTTGTCGAGCAAGGTGACCATGGCGGCGAAGGCAGCATGAACTTCGGGTTGCGATCCGTATGGCCCTTCCCTAAACCCTTTCTGTCCGGCATCCGCCCCTTTGTAGCTCTTCTCCGGCAGATATTTGCCGCGGAATTCTTTCATATTTTTCTCCGGAGCCATCATTTCGGCATGCGGAATGGTCGTAGCATAATAGAGAAAGAAGGGGTGCATTTTGTTCTTTTCAATGAACTGGAGTGCCCTCTTGTGGATCAGTTCTGGTGCGTATTCTTCAGCTTTGTTATCGGTATTGCCCGACAAGACAACTTTCGTTTGATTGTCCCACAGATAAGATGGGTAATAATTATGTGCCAGCATTTGACTATTGAATCCATAAAACTGATCAAACCCCTGGTTGTTGGGATCGCCTTCAGTGCCTACAAAACCTAAGCCCCATTTACCGAAGCAACCTGTAGCATAGCCGACAGTCTTTAACATCTCGGCTACCGTGAAACTGGCAGCAGACATTGGCCACTCCCCTTCTGGTTTCCACCCTTTGTTTCCACGGATAAAAGTATGTCCGGTGGTAAATCCTGTCATCAAAGAACATCTTGAGGGTGCGCTTACGGTGCAACCGGCGTAATGCTGGGTAAAAAGCATCCCTTCCGTGGCCAGTCGATCCAGATTCGGTGTTTGAAACTTCTTCTGGCCGTAACAACTCAGATCGCCATATCCAAGGTCATCGGCAAGAATATAGATGATATTAGGTTTGGCAGAAAGCGGTTTTTCTTTCTTTTGGGTCACTTCTGCCCTACCCGGTATAGGAACGATGGCGGCAAAAATCAAAGCTGTAACAATAATATTTGACTGGCTCATAATGAATGGTATTTGTTTATGCGCTCATCAAAATTAATATTTTGCCATGATGGCTACCAAAAAAATATGTAAAATGCACAAATTCCGTATAGAGGATAAAGTATTTTGAAATTTTCCGCTTAATAATTTAAAAAAGGAAGAAAAAGAAACACAGAGCTACCCGGAGATCCAGTTATTTATACTCGCCTATGTGGATCAATGTGAATCCCTTGAATCGCTCCGCTTTATATTTTTTTTTATCCGCGGGAAACTTTTCCGAATATTTTGTATTACCTTTATTGTGTTATGAAGAAAAGCAAAGAAATCAGTATCAAGGAATTAAATAAAGTTACCACAACGGTTAACGAAATACTCGAAATATCAAATTCCTCTGACTTTCCGGTAGTTGGAATTGGGGCCTCTGCAGGTGGATTAGAAGCACTGGAGCTGTTTTTTACAAATATGCCGAAAGACAACGGAATGGCTTTCGTCGTCATCCAACACCTCGATCCAAATTATGTTGGCATCATGCCAGAGTTGTTGCAACGCATTACCCCAATGAAGGTTTTTCAGGCCAGCGACAATCTGAAGGTAAAGATGAATTGCGTTTACGTTATACCTCCCAACAAGAGTTTGTCCATCCTCAACGACACGCTTCAATTGTTCGAACCCATTGAATTGCGAGGCCTCCGTTTACCTATTGATATTTTTTTCCGCTCACTGGCCATCGACAAACAAGAGAAAGGCATCGGCATCATCCTTTCAGGTATGGGGTCTGATGGTTCTCTTGGATTAAAGGCTATCAAGGAAAAAAACGGTATCGTGATGGTTCAAACTCCTGAATCGGCAAAATTTGATGGAATGCCCCGCAGTGCCATTGATTCGGTGATTGCCGATGTGGTTGCACCTGCCGAAGTGTTGCCGGCAAAACTCATCTCCTTTCTTAAATATGTTCCGGTCAAATGTAGTGATCCGGAGATGGATGATAAATACAAAAGCAATCTGGAAAAAATCATTATCCTGATCCGTGCACAAACTGGACAGGATTTTTCGATGTACAAGAGAAACACACTATTCCGGCGTATCGAACGGAGAAAAGGTGTCCACCAGATTGACAAGATCTCTTCCTATGTTCGCTTTCTGCAAGAAAATCCCAGTGAAGTGGAGATTTTGTTCAAAGAATTACTGATTGGGGTAACCAGCTTTTTTAGAGATACCGCCGTTTGGGAAAAGCTCAGAGAGGTTATCCTGCCTGAACTATTGAATGTTTTGGTAACTACTCAGGTCAAATCTCATAAGATTTCAGAATCTAACTTCGCCAAATTC
>JBAXED010000158.1:0-6715 GCA_037140615.1 Prolixibacteraceae bacterium | reverse complement strand
GCGGTGAGGCTACTCAAAAAATCTCAATCATTTGATTTTCAATGGTTGAGATTTTTTATGGATGGAAAATTTCATGATGAATACCTACCCTAAGCCATATTTAATCTGAATAGCAGATGTTTTTAACCATAACCTAGATCATGGCATAAATATTGTAACTTTAACATTGGAATTACCTCACAGGACTTAGCTCCTAAACAAAAGATAATCTTGCATATACGAACCTCCAACAGGTTATCCTTTTGATTTTTAAAAGCCTTGCGTAAGAAATTTAGGAATAAATAGCGAAATATCGCTATTTAGAACATAGGATTTTGCTGTAAACAGAAATTATACTTTATAATATATATATTATGATAAAACTAGTAAATCCCGGAATTCACTCTGCTTTTATCAATATAACTCTATTGTTAATACTTATACCTTTCATTACTGTTGAGTCCTATGCGGCCAATATATCCAGTATCAAAAATGGCAATTGGGATAACCCATCAATTTGGAATCGCGGAGTCATTCCCACTGCTTTGGACAATGTCACGATTAAAGATGAAGTCACTATTCTTGCCACGAATCCACTTTATACGGTAAATTCTGTCAGTATAGATAATTCCGGAAGGCTTTTGGTAAATGGGAATTTGACTGTCAATGGAAATTTCTCCATGACAAATAATGTCGAATTTATCATGAATACTCCTGCAATTGTCATTATCAAGGGGGATGCAATGATTTCAAATAGAACAACCCTTGAACTGGCAAGCTATTATATTGTTTATGGAAATTTTGCCAAAAAAGGACCTGTTAATCAAAGCACAATCGAAGTTGCAGATCATTCAAACATATACCTTCTCGGTGAGGTTGATTCAGATTTTGATCTGGCAACATGTAACACTTATTCCGGATCAACTGCCAGCTGTAATTACGGACAAATTGATGATCTGATAACCAATGATGTAAATAACATTCTTGGTCTCACGGTCAATAATCTTTCTGTATCTCCATACTGCCTGCCAACCACCGGAATTGTCACCCTAACCATTGCAGAAAGCAGTACAATCGGATCACTAAAATGGTTTGTAAACGGCACAATGCTGACACCAACAGATATCACCCATCCTTCAACGCCATATCAATACACGGCAAACCAAACTGGTACTTATAACGCTATGTATAAAATTGACAATATCTGGTTTATAAGCAATTCGGTAACTGTATTAAATTCAACGATTCCAACTGCTGAAATTTCGGGAACGACCTCCATTTGCCAGGGAAGTACTGCAACATTAACTTTTACTCTTGGTGGAAATGGTCCCTGGAATTTTACCTATACCAACGGAACCACGCCCCTAACAGTAACAAATCAAGCATCCAGTACATATACAGTGGGTGTTACTCCTGTCTCAACTAAAACATACACTTTAACGAGCATAAACAATAACTGTAACTCTGGTACAATAGGCGGAAGCGCTACTGTAACCGTAAATGCAGTTGGCACATGGATCGGCGGAACAACTGGTTCCCTTTCTGATTGGAAGATTGCATCAAACTGGGGATGCGGTGTGATTCCAAACCTTACTACCGATGTGCTTATTCCTAATGTAACCTATAAACCTGTTCTCAGTGCCGGTAGTACCAGTTCTGCTAAAAATATCGTTATAATTGCTGGTTCATCATTGACCGTGACGGGAAATACACTTCAAATAGCAGGAACCATTTCCAACAGCGGCACATTCATTGCAGACAACGGAACAATTGAAATGAAAGGCACAAAAGCCCAGACCATACAAGCCAGCACTTTTGCAGGGAATAACCTACTGAATCTGATTGTAAACAATTCTGCCGGTGTTATTTTGGGTGGTGTGCTCAATATTACTGGATATATAAAAACTGCCACAGGAAATCTTGCTTCAAACGGAAACCTGAAATTAATTTCCTCCGCAACAAAAACTGCATTGATTGATGGTTCCGGAAATGGACAAGTTACAGGGAATGTTGTTATCCAGCGACATCTTGCCATAGGATACGGATACAAGTATTTTAGCTCACCTTTTACCACCTTAACTGTCAATGCTTTTGAACCTTATGTGAATCTGGCATCTACCTTTCCGACATTTTACAAATACAATTGTAATAACAGCATTGGGGGACTTGGCATTACATTTATCTCCGGATGGGTCAAATGGGTAAACACAGCAAACCCAATGGTTCCGATGGCCGGTTATGCTGTCAATTTTGGTAATCTGTCTGCCCCAAAAACTGTAAATGTAAGCGGAGTTGTCAGCAATGGAATCCAAACCACTACCTTGTTTAACCATAACAGGACCTTTACAACCGGTTTCAACTTGGTAGGCAATCCTTTTCCTTCCCCGATTGATTGGATTGCGGCATCAGGATGGACAAAAACAAACATTGACAACGCCATCTATTTATTTGATTCAAGTGGAGCGTTTGACGAGTACTCAGGAGTCTATTGCAGTTTTGTAAATGGCATTTCGACAGGTGGATTGACCAACATCATACCATCCATGCAAGGTTTCTTTGTCCATGTATCAGATGGCACTTATCCGGTAACAGGTTCGCTCAATATGACCAACAGTGTCAGAAAAAACGACTTTACCACTCCTTTCAAGTCTGCCTCCTTTGATCCCAGGTCAATACTCCGCTTTTCAGCAAAGTTTGACTTGAAAGGAAGCATATCCGATCAATTTGTAATTTATTTTGACCCTTATTCCTCTACACTTTTCGACAAGGAAAAAGATGCCCTGAAATTGATGAACACAGATAAGATGGTCCCAAACCTGTATACTCTCACAACAGATGTCAGGAAAGTTTCCATAAGCGGTATTCCTGCTCCAAACGATAGCATCAAGCGAATGCCAATTGGTATAAAGACTTCGATGGACGGGTGGGTTAATTTTGATGCCATGGACATTTCCCTTCTGCCTACTTCCTTGAATATCTACCTAGTTGATTCAGAAAAAAAGAGCATACAGGACTTGAGAAAAGATTCATCTTACAGGTTTTATTTGACTTCCGGAGAAAACAATCAAAGATTTTACTTGATATTCTCCGCCAAGGATTTAACTCAATCATCGCCTCCAAAAGAGAGGTTATTTACTTTATCACGGTTATTTAGTCAGATATTTATCAATGTAAATCTTCCGTTTGATACCGACGGAAATTTAATCGTATCAAACATGCTGGGTCAGATTATGCTCCGTAAAACAGTCTATGGAATTGAAACAGTGGAACTCAATAACAATGTTAGTAGCGGTCTATATATCATTTCCTTGATTTCGGGTAAAAATAGAGATTCTGAAAAGATCACAATTAGGAAATATTATGACTAACCAAAGGCAACTCTTCCTTCCCTGCCCGCTTCAAATAAATATACCTCAACAAAAACCAAACGATCACGGCACTTCCAACTGCATAAAAGAAGACCGAACTGGTGAAAATGGGAGCATCCGGCTGGTCCGGTTCAAGTCCTTCTCTTGTGACAAAATAAATGATTACCCCGGCAGCATTGTTGACGAAATGAGCAATAATAGGAAGCCAAAGGTTCCCGGTCCAATAAAGCAGGTATCCAAACAGTGCTCCAAGCAACAAGCGGGGAAGAAAACCGAAAAACTGAAGATGAAGTGCACTAAAAAGAATGGCTGTGATCCAGATCGCCGCATGACTGTTTCCTGTCATCTTCTGAATCAATTTCTGAAGTAATCCTCTAAAGAGCAATTCCTCGCCAATGGCTGGCAATACTGCAACAATAAAAAGATTACCCAGCAATCCGCCAAAACTTTTGGTCGAAAGAAATGCCTTCGTGATCTCTGTTGCCTGATCTTCAGAAGTGCGCATCCATTTCTCCAGAGAACTCATTGACGAAGGCAATGAAAGCTGTTGGTTAACCAGTGAAAACCATTCAATCATTGGTCCGCTAAACAAGATAACCGCACAAACCAAAACAAGCATCAATAGTTCAGGCTTTTTTGAAAGGTGCAGAAACTGAAATGGTTTGTTATCTAATGAGTAAGCAATCAGCAATGGAGGCAAAACGAACATTCCTGCCGTTTGGAGAATTTGGAAAAATTTCAATAATCCGAGATTTCCGGGCTCTCCGTAATTAGCCAGCATTCCAGAAAGTTCTTGAAAACTTATGCCCAACCAGAGCCAACAACCCAAAAATCCTATCAATGAAATCGTAACACCACCCATCAAAATGATGATCATTGTAAAGATTACCTGGGTAAACGGGGTTGTTTCGCGAAGAAATTTCATATTCTCAGTTATTTATCTTTATCATTATTAACTATAATGTTCATCCAGTAACGATTGCTTTGCACTGCTTCCCCGCTTCATTTCATCCCCGTTTCTCCGTTTCATTTCTTCTCTGTTTCATTCTTCCCCGTTTCCCCGTTTCAATTCTTCCCTGTTTCTTTCTCCTCCGTTTCAATTCTTCCTTGTTTCCTTCTCATTCGTTTGCAAAGTTATTCATTCCTTCCGCCTGGCCAAGAAAGCTTTCGAACTGAATGGTTATCTTTGTCTGATAAAAATACTCTTGAATAGTTATTTTAGAGTATGATCAACGAAACAATTAAAGTGATTGGCTGTATTAAATGATTCCTGTAGTATTTTCACTCTCAACTTTCATCTCTCAACTCTCAACACTTTCTCATGAAGATCGGAAATCTTGATCTAGGTGATCTCCCACTGTTTCTGGCTCCCATGGAGGATGTGACTTATAAGTCGTTCCGTTACCTATGCAAAAAATATGGGGCAGATGTGATGTACACCGAATTTGTTGCTTCAGAGGCTTTAATTCGCGATGTTGAGAGGACAAAAAGGAAGATGACAATTTTTGAGTTTGACAGGCCTCTGGCCATTCAAATATATGGTTCGAACATCGACTCTATGGCAATGGCTGCCAAAGTAGCAGAACTAGTTCAACCAGATTTTATTGACATTAATTTTGGCTGTCCCATGAAAAAAATTGCCGGAAAAGGTGCCGGTGCCGGACTGCTGCGTGATATCCCCAAAATGGTCAAGATGGCCGAAGAGGTAGTGAAGGCAGTTCGTCTTCCGGTAACGGCCAAAACCCGTCTTGGTTGGGACATGGATGATCAACCCATTGTCGAAGTAGCCGAGAGATTGCAGGATGTGGGCATTCAGGCCTTGGCTATCCACGGTCGGACACGCAGTCAATTGTATACAGGTTCAGCCGACTGGAGCCTGATAGCACAAGTAAAGAACAACCAAAGGATGAAAATTCCTATCATTGGGAATGGCGATATTTCCGGTCCGGAGAAAGCCAAAGAGCTGCTTGAGCAATCAGGCGTGGACGGCTTAATGATCGGAAGAGGGTCAATCGGCCGACCATGGATATTCCAGGAAGTGCGTCATTTTCTGAATACAGGAGAGATACTGCCACCACCTTCCGTTCCATTTGTGGTGGAAAATGTCAAAGATCAGCTCAATCAATCCCTAACCTGGAAAGATGATCCCAGAAGATCCGTTCTTGAGATGCGCCGTCATTTTGCCCGCTATTTTCCAAATTTAATAGACTTCAAAGAATTACGAATCAAGCTATTGCGTGCCATTGAAATCGATGAAGTGCTCCAAATTCTTGATTTGATTTCCGAAAGATATTCAGATACCACCGTCGATTACACACATATTGGATTAAAATAATTTTTTGCTACTTTAGAAAAAAAATTACAGCAAATGGCCGAATTTACCCGTCGTCTTTTCATACGGACCGGAGTTGCCGGAGCTATTGTTGCCACAGGGGCACTTTCATCCCTGATGGCCCAATCCAATAAACAGGTTAATGTTGACACAGTCGATCTGGGAAAGACCGGATTAAAAGTAACCCGGTTAGCCATGGGTATGGGCACCAACGGTTGGAACCATGCCTCCAACCAAACCCGAATGGGACTAGAGAAATTCAAAATTGTAGTGCAGGCAGGATTAGAAAGGGGTATCCGCTTCTTCGACACAGCCGATACTTATGGCTCCCACCCATTTGCAAAAGAAGCAATCAAAATGCGCCCAAGAGAAGAGCTTACTGTCATGACAAAAATCTGGACAGAAAACCTCGATTGGCATCCTCTTCAACCTGTAGACCAAACGATTGAGCGCATCAGACAGGAACTACAAACAGATTACCTCGACATCGTTTTGTTGCACTGTATGGGCAAAGCCAATTGGACGGATGAGAAAAAACGCTTCATGGATGGACTAAGCGAAGCAAAGTCAAAGGGTCTCATTAAAAAAATTGGCTTTTCAGCCCACGATTTTGGAGCTCTCCAAAGCGGTGTCAACCACGATTGGCCGGACGTAGTTCTTGCCCGTATCAACAACAAGGAAATTAAAATGGACGGTTCACCCGAAAAAATTATGTCTTTACTTGAAATCGCAGGATCTAAGGGTAAAGGTGTGCTGGGCATGAAAATTTTCGGATGTGGCGGACTCCTCAAAGAAGAAGAGCGAATGGCTTCCCTTAATTATGTAGTCGGAAGTAAAAAAGTTCATGCCATGACCATTGGCTTCGAAGATCCTGCCCATGTTCATGATGCCGTTGACCGGCTGATGGGGATTGTTCAAAAAGTTTGAAGGGCCTTAGAAATTTAAAGGGTTTATGGGGTCTAAAAATTGTTTATAGGGTTGACATTTCAAACATTTCAAACATTTCAAACATTTCAAACATTTCAAACATTTCAAA
>JBAXED010000157.1:0-6717 GCA_037140615.1 Prolixibacteraceae bacterium | reverse complement strand
GTGGTTGTAATAGTTGGGATTGTTAATTCACCATAAATGCACCGAACTGAATACCCATATTGTACTTGGCATAAGGATTGAAATGAACTTATATTTAAGTATCCTAAATTAAAGTAATTTGATACTTCATTGTAGTTGTTTGAAAGCCACCATGAACCATAGCCACCAATCCCAGAGTAAATTCCATTTCCATCTCGATAGCCACTTGGTATACCTGTATACCCAGATTCGTTGTCAGCTCCATTGTTAGGAGTCAACCAGTGTGTTAACCCAATCTCTTTTAGTTTGCCCCCAGCAACATTTTCACCTCCAATAAAATCTGTCAAAACTTTCAGATCTGCAACAGTTGGAGTATGCCAACCAGTTGGACAGAGTTTATTCGCCTGAACAGTATACCAATTGTATAATGCACCAAAAATATCCTTATATGTTTTTATGTCGTTGCTATACCAACAATAGCCCGGTGTAATTAAATTTACCCAGGCAGAATTGTCTGTAACCAATGGAATTCCAGTCCCATCTTTGAATTTTGTGGTTTTTAGATTCTCCGCCATCCAAAGCTGTGTGCCAATTTGGACGGTTTTGTAGGTATTACCATCCACATCGGACATTGACCCATATGTTTTATTGCTATTAAAAATAATTGGGGCTATTTCTGTTTTGAACGAAACTTCATTACCATACCCAGTTCCAGCACTATTTGTTGCATATGCTCTAACATAATAGGTCGTCCCCGCTGCTAATCCAGTAATTGAACTTGTTAATGTTCCAGATCCTGTTCCATCAGAAGTTTTACTATTTGCAATAGTTGGAGTCGTAGTTGTACTCCAGCAAACACCTCTCGTAGTAATTGCCGTACCTCCATCACTACTGATCGTTCCTCCTGAAGTAGCGGAGTTCGAGGAAATCCCAGAAATTGTATTTGTAATTAAGGTAGGCAAAGCTAATTCGCCAGATATACAACGAATAGACACTCCATTTTGAAAAGTGCTATTTGTTCTACCTTCGGAGTTATTGTCGCTTCCTACATAATGGATCCAGTTACTTGTTGAAAAGGAATCAGTACAAGACCACCAATATGCGGCTTTCCCAATGTAGCCAAATGAACCACTAAACGAACGCATTCCAATTGGAACGGCTGTAAAACCAGACTCATTGGTGGCTTCTGTGTTAGGAGGTGGCCAATGATTTGTACCTGTCTCCTTCAACTTTCCACCAGCTAAATTAGTTCCTCCAAGATAGGATGAAAGAATTGTACATTCTGCATCTGTTGGCACATGCCATCCTGTTGGGCATACTTTACTGGTGTTGACTGTATAACCATTGTAAAGCGCTCCAAAAGTATTAGAATAGGTGGTTTCGTCATTATTATACCAGCAATAACCTGGTGCTGTTAAATTTGCCCAGGCATTATTATCCGTTACCAAAGGTATTGCAGTCCCATCTTTATATTTGGTGGTTCTAAGATTTTCAGACATCCAATTCTGGGTCCCAATTTGAACCGTTTTATAAACGTTACCGTCAATATCTGTTATCGTTCCATAGGTTTTACTGCTATTAAATAGAATGGAAGCAAGTGTTGTTTTGAAAGAAACTTCATTACCATATGCTGTCCCAGCACTGTTTGTTGAATATGCTCTTACGTAATAGGTCGTAGCAGAGGCAAGTCCTGTAATGGCACTGGCAAATGTCCCAATGCCGGTTCCATCACTGGTTTTGCTGTTGGCGATAGTTGGGTTTGCAGTTGTACTCCAGCAAACGCCACGAGCGGTAATTGCTCCACCGCCATCGCTGGAAATAACTCCTCCACTTGTAGCATTAGTTGCAGTGACAGCAGAAACTGTTGTTGTGGTAAGAACTGGCAGATTTGCAGCGGTAACTGTTGTAACTTCGTTGCCATAACTTGTTCCAATGCTGTTGATGGCATAGGCACGGAAATAGTAAGTGGCTCCAGGTGTCAAACCTGTTACAGAACTGATGAAACTGCCTGTTCCAGTTCCGTCAGTAGTTTTACTATTGGCAATGGTTGGATTGGCTGTTGTATTCCAACAAACTCCTCGGGCAATGATTGCAGCACCTCCGTCGGTTGAAATAGTTCCTCCAGAAGTGAGCGAAGTGGAAGTAATCGCGCTAACCGCTGTGGTGGTGATTCCTGCAGTCAAGATGGGGGTTACCTGAACAGTAACAGTATTGCTAGTATTGTTGCCTGCATAAGCCGTAATTGAGTAAAGATGGACTTTACCTCCAATAAGGGTATTGTCTGTTAAAATTGAAGCACTTTTGGATTGATCCTGTATACTAGTGGCGGTTGCTCCTCCTACACTCTTGGTAATTTTGAATCCAGAGATATTTGTAAGTGGCTGACTCCAGGTAAGTTTTACGTTGTTGCCTTCCTGAACAGCACTGAAATTAGTGGGAGTCCACATCTCCTTCGGACAATCAGCAGAAAAAGGATTGATCCATTCCCGTTTCACACAAGAAATAAGTACAAGAAGCAGCATCAAGAGTGTAAATATATTCTTCTTCATTGTTGTCATGCTAAAAATTGTATACCAATCCCAGTCCTGCACCCTGAAACACCGGTCGTGGATATACTCCAAGTGTTTGACTCTTTACCTTTCCCTGTTTCTTCGATTGTAGGATAAATCCCAACGTACTAGCCCCGGCCAATGCAAAACAGATTGGGTAAATGGTGTCAAAGGTCTTTACTTTCGTCTGAAGTGCATCTGCCTCGGTCGTAGCGCTTTTATACTGAGTATAATAATTGCCAGCCTGCAAGTAAGTGTAGGTACCTGCTGAGGCTGTTACCATTGCTGATACCAGCCATACGGTCTTGCTTTTCTTGTACTTGTAATATTCTGGTGGATAGATTGGTTTGTCTAATGTGATGGGAGGTGCTTGCCTGTTCTCTTCTTTATTGGGCTTAATGGTTTCTGATTTTGAATCCTTGCCTAGGACAGACAATTTCTCGTTAACCTCTGTAGTTTTATTTTCCGCTATGGTGATGGTTTTTACAATCGGTGCAAACCCTTTCTTTTCTAACTTAAGCTCATAATCACCTGTAGTCAGGTCTTGCAGCGTAAGTGGAGTGATCCCCTTCTCCTGGCCATTCAGGAAAACTTTCGCATCCATCGGATTGCTTACTACATCCATGCTTCCCAATTTGGGTTGCACTGCAAGATTGATGCTTACAGTCTCACCCACGGAAATATCTTGGTCTTTCTTGTCTGGATAATATCCTTCTTTGCGGGCCTCAAAAGTGGATACCCCTGCAGGAATTTTCCCCTGGTAGCTTCCGTTAGCAATAAACTTTCCATCAATGAAAATATCGGCAGAAGGTTGAGTGCTGATGGTCACGTTGGCTGCAATGGAGGCAAGGGTTATGGTGTGTTCAGTGGTTTCTCCATCTTTCACAATTACTTCAATACTTTTGGGTTGAAAAAAATTCTTCTTGATTGTAATCAGATGTGTTCCGCTTTTGATTTGTTCTCCAACGAATGGAGTGGATTTTCCTGTTTCAACGTCATCAATGAGAACTGTGGCACCCGTTTCGGGCAGGGAGTTAATTTTCACCGTTCCAAAAGCGGGTAGCAATTCAACGAACAGATCTTTCTTCTCCTCCTTTTCTTTGCCTGATATCTCAATGGCCCCGGCATTCTTACGGTACATCGATTTCTCTACCCTGTAAGTATATTTTCCCGGCATCAATTTCACAGCCAAAGGCGTAATTCCTTTCAGCACGCCATTGATATATATGTCTGCTCCCTCAGCATTACTTCTGATGGTGAGCCAAACAGGGGCTACAGGAATCACGGTAGTGGCTACTTTGCCGCTTACCAGGATGAGTTCATAGACAGTCGCTTTCTGAATTGCTTCTTCATACCGATAATCGCGCAATACTCCCAGATGATCATGTTTGATGGTGAGTTTCTTGGCACCAAAGGGGACGTAAAGCCAGTATTCACCTGTCTTTTTCTCGATTTTGGTGATGCCTAACTGATCGCCGTCCCAGCTAAAACCTGTTTCAGTGGTAACTACCTTGATGATGGCGCAGACATCCCCATTTTGGTCTTTCTTGGGGAAGTTAACGCGTGCATCAAGGTCGGTAGGCAGCGACTTAAAGGAGGCAACCGAGATGTTTTGTGAGAATAATGATTGAACGAAAATTAATAATATGAATGTCAGTAGGATACGACTCATATGTTTAGGTTGTTGTTGGTAAGAACGTTAAGATTATCAAATATAGTAATAAGTTTTAACTTTCTTGTTTTGAAAAGAATAAAAAGGGAGCTTTTGAAATAACTTTTCCAAAGTTTTGAACTTTGGAAAAGTTACTTGCTAAATCGATCAAATATTTTCTTTGTCACGCCGGATAGTTGTTTAAATTTGTAAGCTGGTAGCAATAATTCTTACCCTCCATGCTTTATAACCCAAAACGTATTCTTGCCATTTTATTGCTGGTTTTTGTGAACTTCCTGCCGGGAATGCTAAAGGCTCAATCGCTCTCTTCTGTGAGTGCTGACTTCAAAGAGAATACAACTTATCCGACTTTTCCCATCAATGATCCGATCTATTATTTCTGTACCCAGGAAGGCATTGATGCCGGTTCTCTGATCGCTAAGTCGGCCGGTTCTTCAGTATCTTTTCTTTGGGAAAAATTTGATCCGGCTGCACAAAGATTTGCAAATTTCTCTAACGATACGGGTGTTTCATCTTCTCTTACCCGTCTTGCCGATGGCTGTTACCGGGTTTCATTTTCCGAAAATGGAGTAAATTTTGTTTATCGCGCATGGATATTAAATTGCTGGAGCAAGCCTGTTGCAGCTATCGTTGAGTCAACTTGCACACAGCTTCGTCTTTCTTCGGCGGCAGCAGGTACCAGCTACCAATATTATGATTTGACTACAGGAAAGGCAGTTTCTTTGAGTGCCGGCTATCGGTACAGATGGTATACCGGAACCCTGCTGGTTTCCTCCACTCAAAATCCGACCATTTTGCAGCCTCCCTCTAAAAATACGGTTTACAGGGTGGAGATTACTGACCGGGCAGGATGCATGAAAAGCGCGGAAGTTAATTATGCTTCCCCGATACCGCTGGCTAAATTCTCCTGGTCGACTCCTCAGGCGAATGATCCCCAATATAGTTTTCCCCAGGCTCCGGCCAACATTGATTTTAAAAATCTGAGTGAAAACAGCGATCCTGATAAGTACGAATGGTTTCTTTTCAAGGACAAAACGATTCTCGAATCAATGGGTGGTGGAACTGCGGTGATAGATTCTTTTCAGGCAATTTTATACGATGCCAATCCATTGTATACCTATGAACTTTCGGGTAAATACAAAGTCAAACTCGTTGCAGCCAAATCTGTTCAGGCACTTACTTGCCGGGATACGTTCTATCTGCCTGATCCAATAATTGTTGACACTTCGCTCGTAAAAGTCTCACCTGTTTTTACCCCTAACGGGGATGGTGTCAATGACAAAATGATTATTAAAACCAGATCTCTTGAATCGTTGAATTTCACGGTAGTGAACCGCTGGGGGAAGGTTGTTCACCAATTTTCTTCCAACAACTATATTCCGGCGGAGTCTGAAATAGCTGCCTGGGATGGTCGTGTAAACGGCAATCTTTGTCCGCCGGGTGTTTATTTTTATGTCATTGATGCCCAGGGCAGAGATGGGGTTCGACGACGATCGAAGGGATTTGTTGAGATGATCTGGTAAGAATATTGAAATGTGGAAATGAGAAAATTGGAAAATTGGAAAATTGGAAAATGTGAAAATTGCGCTAAAATGACAGTGGAACATCAAAACATCCAACCTGTTAGTGCTCAAATATTGACACTCCATGAATGCCTAATTTTCACATTTTCACATTTTCCAATTTTCATATTATTAAACTCATGAATAGCGAGTTAGAGAATGCAAGAAGTATACTTTGGGCACAGCAGAAGTGGCCAGGGATCTACTTTTTTAAATTTATCGTGCCGAATGACAAGATAAAATTAGACCTGGTAAGAAAACTGTTTCGGTTTGAAGATGACATTACTTATCGCACGTCAACAGATATCCGGTTTATCTCGCTTTCCTGCAAACAGGAGATGAAAAATCCGGACGAAGTGCTGGCCATTTATAAGCTAGCAGGAGAGATAGAAGGGGTAATTTCGCTCTAATCAGGAATTCTGATGTCATTGGTATCATCTCTTTTTTGAAGATGAGACGTAGAGGAAAGGACTGGGAGACTGGGCGAGTGGTTGAAGAAGGAAGAGAGAAAATAGAAGAGAGAAACGGGAAACGATGAAACGGAGAAACGGAGATATGTCGGCGCTAACCTTGTAGCTGCCCTTCAAGCCTGCCGGCTAAAATGAATTGAAATTGGGAAACAGACTAGGTATTTCTTCTCTTAATCTGTGAAAATTTGTGTAATTTGTGGTAGGCACTGGGGTTATAATTTCTTCTTTAATTCGTGTAATTTGTGTAATTCGTGGTTGGGAGGGGTTAATCTTTGTAATCCGTGGTTGGGAGGTGTTCTTTCTAAAAATTAATTAATTCAATTATATGTTTCAATCAAAATTTACGAATAATTTGAGGCGTCTAGCGCTTATTTCGGCGTTATTATTCATTGCTCTTCATTCGGTCATCGCACAATCGCTTCTACAGCGCATCAAGGCATTGCCGGATATTATCTCCGTGGAGAAAATGGAGCAGAACGCATTTT
>JBAXED010000156.1:0-6761 GCA_037140615.1 Prolixibacteraceae bacterium | reverse complement strand
ACCAAAAGTATTGGAAGAATTTCAAGGGCACAAAGGTACAAAATCAAATAGAATATTGAAATACCTACCCTAGCGGCAAAATAAATACTTCTGATAATAGACATCAGATAGAAAATGACAATTAAGGATGGGACAATAAACATCGAAAATATTCCAAAACCAGGAACAAGTGAATGAATTGTTGCCACTGGTAATAAGATTAACCCTAAAACATTGTGGTAAAGCATCATGTTAAAAACGAGTTCACCCGTAGTTTCCCTTTGAGAAAAAACAGAACCCAATAATTTATAAATCAGTATTTTGATCATGAAATAGGCGTTCGCTGCAACGAAGACAAGCAGGAACAATTCTATTCCGGTTGAACCCATCGACATTCCATTGTCCCTTGCGATGAGATAAATAGGAAAGGGGAGAAAAAGATAAAAGATCACATTTAGCCTGAACAATCCTAAATTATTGCTGTAGCCTCCTTCGCGATACAATCTGGAGGCGGCAGAGAAATTTACGATACTCTGGAAGACCTGAACCATATATTTCGAGAAACCAAAACGCAGGGAGGCAAAAAAAGTCCAGCCGATAAGAACCATAAAAAAAGTCCAGTCCTGGCCTACCGATTTCATTGGTTTCCCATCGAATCCATATGGCTTCGCGGGTTGCTCGACAATGGTTTTTACCAGAGAGATTGAATCAATGGGAACAGGAGTTAGGCTCCAAAAATTGAGCGTGTCTCCTTCTGTTTGATATATTCCCGGGTTACCCGTGAAGATATTTGCGCTTAATTCCCGATCAGCTTCAGCATTTTTCCCAACTGCAACATCTGTTTTCTTTCCAGCAGCAACATCTTTCTTTACAACGGAAACACTTTCAGTCTTTTTTCCAGTGATTTGCTGGTGATACTGCTCAGCAGCCCTGATGATGGCGTCTTCTTCCCGGAGTTGATAATCCGTTTTCGGAGCCGGCCTGGATGTTTGCAGTTTGATATTTTGAGTTACGGTTTTGGCAGACTGTGGCTTTACACTTTGAACAGATGCTTTTCCAGTTTGCTGTTTGCTGTTTTGGACCGATTTTTTGGCACCTTGCTCTTTCAATTTTTGGGTTGGAGCTTTGGTGGTTAACTTCTTGGATGTTTGGGCAGAAGAATTGGTTGTCAGTTGCTTTTTTGCGGTGCTTTTTTGTGATGCAGCTTTCGCTCCCTTCAGAGGAGCCTGCCCTGTTTTGGTCTTTAAAACCGCCAAAAGTGAATTGGATGGAAGCAGCATTAGACAAATAAATATTGAGACGCAAAGATAGCAAAAAGTGGTTCAAAGCTAAATACCTGCAACGATCCTTCTGCAGTTCCGATTGAGCCATCTATTCAATATCTTTGCAGCATGGAAAGTAAAAAACAGCAGGCGATCTATTTCGCGCCTATGCAGGAATCAACTGATTTTGTATACCGCAGGGCACATGCCTCCCACTTTGGCGGAATTGACAAATATTTCTCCCCCTATCTGCTGTTGCAAAAAGATGGTTCGATAAAAAAATCTCACCTTCGGGATACTGCGCCCGAAAACTGCAAAGGGTATAAGCTGGTCCCTCAGATCATGGCCGGAAACAGTCAGGATTTTATTTTTCTAGTCAAGCATCTTATTGATCTTGGCTATGAAGAGATCAACTGGAACCTCGGATGTCCGTATCCAATGGTTACTGGGAGGGGAATGGGGTCTGGCTTGTTGCCGCACCCAAACAAGATAAAGGAAATTCTGGATCAGTCCCTGCCAAATGTCAACAGCCGGATTTCTATTAAACTCAGGGCAGGATTGGTTTCCCCTGACGAAATATTTGAGGTGATTACTGTCTTGAATGGCTACCCTCTGTCAGAAGTTATCCTCCATCCCAGAATTGCCAAACAGCTTTATTCAGGTAGCCCGGATTGGGAGTTGTTCGAAAAAGTTGCCAGGTTGATCAACCATCCATTGGCATTCAATGGAGATCTGTGTACAACCGATGATTTTGAAAATGCTCAAACCAGATTTACATCCGTCGATACCTGGATGATCGGAAGGGGCATGCTTAAAAATCCATTTCTGGCTTTGGAGATTAAAGGAGTCCCCCTTCCTGCGAGAAGAGAGAAGTTGGTAATTCTTGAGAATTTTCACAACGAGATCCTTAGCAGTTATGCCTCTATGCTGAGCGGGGATAGCCATTTAATTACCCGTATGACGAAGTTTTGGGAGTATTTTTGCTTCTTGTTCCCCAATCCGCACAAGGAATTTAAACGGGTGAAGAAGTCTGTAAATCTATCCAAATACGAGATCGCAGTGAGGGAGAATTTTCTGCAATTGCGAAGCGAAGAATAGAGAAAAGACATTGATTTGTCTGCTTCTTTCTAGCCTTACTGGTAGGCTTGACGGGCAGCCACAAGGACGGTCCCGACACGCTCACCGTTTCCCCGTTTCCCGTTTCCTGTTTCTTTCTTTTACCACTCGCCCAGTCTCCCCCTCTCTTAGTCCCCCCGTCCTTCCTCAGTGCGCGAGCAGCCAGTTCTCCGCCGCATCCATCTCGACTTCAAGTGGGACAACGAGCTCGACGGCATGTTCCATCTCCTCCTTGACTATTGTTTTAACCGACTCAGTCTCGGATTTGAGAAGATCGAAGTTAAGTTCATCATGGACCTGAAGCATCATCTTCGAGGCAATGTTTTCGGCATCAAACCTTTTTTGTATTCTGACCATCGCCACCTTTATGATATCGGCAGCAGATCCCTGAATAGGCGCATTGATGGCATTGCGCTCCGCAAAACCCCGTACGGCAGCATTTTCGGAAGTAATGTCCTTCAAATAACGTCTTCTACCCATGATTGTCTCAACATAACCCCGCTTTCTCGCCAATAAAATTTGTTCGTCCATGTACATTTTTACCTGTGGGAAGTTGATAAAATAGTCATCTATCAACTGCTTGGCCTCACTTCTTGGAATATTTAGCCGTTGGGCCAATCCGAAAGGAGAAATGCCGTAAATGATCCCAAAATTGGCAGTCTTGGCCTTTCTCCGCATATCAGAAGTCACTTCACTTAGCGGAATGTTGTATATTTTAGATGCGGTTGCTGCATGAATATCCTCGCCTTGCGCGAAAGCTTCGATCATTACCTTGTCTCCCGATAAGGCGGCCATGATGCGTAGTTCAATCTGCGAGTAGTCGGCAGAAAGGAACAGGTGGTCAGCATCCCGCGGGACAAAGGCCTTACGGATTTCCCTCCCATTTTCATCGCGGATGGGGATGTTCTGCAGATTGGGATTGTTGGAGCTTAGCCTTCCGGTTACGGCAACGGTCTGATTGTATGAAGTATGGATTCTGCCTGTATTGGGATTTATCAATTTTGGAAGAGACTCCACGTAAGTAGAAAGGAGTTTCTTAAGTCCGCGGTGCTCCAGTATTTTGGCGATGATCGGGTGACGGTCGAGCAAGGTTACCAGAACCTCCTCATTGGTCGAATACTGTTTCGTTTTGGTCTTTTTGGCTTTGGGATCGAGCAGTAACTTGTCAAAAAGAATTTGCCCCAACTGTTTTGGAGAGGAGATATTGAACGACTGGCCAGCCAACTCCGTAATTTCGATTTCAAGCTGGATAATCTGCTCACGCAGGATTACAGCATATTGATCCAGGGCCTTTACATCGATCTTCATGCCGGAAAGCTCCATTTCGATCAGCACCTTCAAAAGTGGCATTTCAACTTCTTCAAAGAGCTTGGTTACTTTTCCTTCGATCATCTCTTTTTCCAGAAGTGGTTTCAATTGAAGGGTAAAGTCGGCATCCTCGCAAGCGTATTCTTTGATTGTCTGCAAGTCGACCGAGCGCATGGAGGTCTGACTTTTGCCTTTTCCTATCAGCTCGGAAGTAGCAATCTTCTTGTAGCCAAGATAGATTTCGCTCAGGAAGTCGAGGCCGTGGCGCAATTCCGGCTGAATCAGGTAATGGGCCACCATGGTGTCAAAAATCGGACCGCGCATCTTAATTCCGTATCCTGAAAGCACCAAAGCGTCAAATTTGATGTTCTGGCCAACTTTAGTGATGGTCTCACTGTCGAAGAGCGGTTTAAATTCAGCAACAAGCTCTCTGGCCTCCTTTTGGTTGGCAGGAACAGGAATGTAGTAAGCTTCTCCTTTTTTATAACAGATCGAGATGCCGACCAATTGGTCCGTCAGCGGATCGAGTCCGGTGGTTTCGGTATCATAGCAAAACTCTTTCTGGCCGGATAGTGTCCGGATCAGGCTGGCTCTGGCTTCTTTGCCTTCGACGAGGTGATAAGTATGTGGATAGGAATTAATCTGATCAAGGTTGGATATTGGTTTCGTGATCACCTCTTCGGCGAAATCGAAAAGCGATCCCTGAGGATTTACCGGTTTGGGAACAACCACTTCCACTTTAGGAAGTTTTGCCAACATGTTGCGAAATTCCAGTTCGGCAAAAAGTTCATTCAGCATTTGCTGATCCGGTTCCTGACGCAAAAGCTCTTCCGGACTATGATTCAGCGGAACATCCAGGATGATCTCTGCCAATTTCCTTGAGAGCCGAACCTGTTCTTCAAAATTAATCAGGCTCTCCTGCTGCTTTCCCTTAAGCTGGTTGATATTGGCATACACGCCATCGATGCCTCCATATTGATTGATAAGTATGGATGCGCCTTTGGGGCCAATGCCCGGGCACCCGGGAATATTGTCGGATGAGTCGCCCATCAATCCAAGGAGATCAATTACTTGTTGGGGGTTACTAATCTGGAAGTTTTCGCACACTTGATCGATCCCCCAAATTTCCATCTCATTGCCCATTCGTTTGGGCTTGTACATGAATATATTTTGTGAGACCAATTGGGCATAGTCCTTGTCGGGTGTGACCATATACACTTTGAAATCCTCTTTTTCGGCAGTTTTGGCCATGGTGCCGATTACATCATCGGCTTCGTAACCCACACATTCGAGTGCAGGAATCCGGTAGGCGTCCATCATTCTGCGAATGTAGGGAATGGCTATTCTGATGGCTTCAGGCATGGCTTCCCGGGTTGCCTTGTATGCTTCAAAGAGTTCATGCCGGAAAGTTGGACCATGCAGATCGTAGGCAATAGCCAAATGGGTGGGATGTTCCAGTTTTAGAATCTGTTCTAGTGTATTGACAAAGCCAAATACGGCCGAAGTATTCATTCCCTTGGAGTTCACCCGGGGATTGTTGATAAAGGCAAAATAAGAGCGGTAAATCAGGGCGTAGGCATCAATCAAAAATAGCTTCTTCATCGAACAAAAATTATTTGACCAAAGCTACTAAAAAGCGAAGAGCCGGCAAATATATTGCCGGCCCTCCTACCTGTACAGATAAAATTTTAATTGCTGCCCTGGCAAGTCTGCACGCATTTTAGAATACCGCTTAGTCCTTTGTGTTTCAGGAAATAATAGGTATTTTTTCCATCGCGCGTTGAAGCAAGTACACCCTTGGATTTCAAAATTCCGAGATGGTGTGAAGTGGCTGATTGTTCAATGCCTAAACGCTCATAGATTTCGGTCACTGTTAACTTTTGACTACCTTCCAGGTAGCTCACGATGGTGATCCGCATCGGATGAGCTATTGCCTTCAGCATTTCTGCAGCGTAAGTCAATTTTTCTAAAGTTTGTTCGTTCGTGATCATGGTATAATGGATAGAATATTCGTAATACACTAATACAAATATATAGATAACATGTAGTTAATCAATGGAACAAATCGTTAAAATGTTTAATTTAGAACAGGTACAAACAGTCTCGCCATGGTTGAAAAATTGTTACTTTTGGCAGTACCAACAGCTCTTTCTACATGGCATCAAAAAATGATATAATTGCTCCGGTTGAAGCCGAGTTGATACATTTTGAACCCTATTTCAAAAGATCAACCAAGACGACCATTCCCTTGCTTGATACCATCATGCACTACATCCTCCGCCGCAAAGGGAAGCAGATGCGGCCCATACTTGTTTTCTTGTCGGCCAAACTAAATGGCGTATTCAATGAGCGCACATACCATGCTGCCCTGACTATCGAATTGTTGCATACAGCCACTTTGGTGCACGATGATGTTGTGGATGAATCATATCAACGTCGCGGATTCTTCTCTGTCAATGCAATATGGAAAAACAAGATAGCGGTTTTGGTCGGTGATTTCATTCTGGCCAAAGGGTTACTTTGGTCGATCGAGCACAAGGATTACGATATTTTGCATTTTATCTCACAGGCTGTTCGCGAAATGAGCGAAGGGGAGATCCTTCAGATCCAGAAAGCAAGAAAACTTGATATTACTGAAGAGGTTTATTTTGAAATTATACGCAAGAAAACTGCTTCCCTGATGGCCACCAGTGCTGCTGTTGGAACCTGCTCTGTGACAGAAGATGCTCAAATTATTGAACGAATGCGTCTATTCGGCGAATACGCCGGCATTGCTTTTCAGATTAAAGATGATCTTTTCGATTTTCAAAAATCAAACCTGCTCGGAAAACCTACCGGGAATGATCTTCATGAAAAGAAGATAACCTTGCCATTAATTTATGCCCTCAGCCAGGGAAGCGCCTCCGAAAAAAGGGAGATGCTCAACATTGTTCGCAAAAAAAACAAAACTACCGCAGACCTTACCGAAGTTTCAAAATTTATAACAGCCAAAGGCGGATTCGACTACGCTGAACAAGTGATGCAGGAATACCACCAGAAGGCACTGGAGCAGTTAACGCCTTACCCTGATTCGGAGTACAAGAGGGCCTTGGTGGC
>JBAXED010000155.1:0-7148 GCA_037140615.1 Prolixibacteraceae bacterium | reverse complement strand
CTAAGTAATTATAAAACCTATCTCACTTCGTCAAATGCCAACATGGCACATTATTGGTCATACAGTTACGAGATTATACAGAAGGCAAACGCATTGATTAAAGGCATTAATGCTGCTGATGCTGGGATTTGGACAAACGCCGGTCAGAAAAATGCTTATTTAGCC
This sequence comes from Prolixibacteraceae bacterium, assembly GCA_037140615.1. Lineage (GTDB taxonomy): Bacteria > Bacteroidota > Bacteroidia > Bacteroidales > Prolixibacteraceae > CAINVV01. The sequence goes on along the minus strand of JBAXED010000155.1, from coordinate 6,983 downwards.
GAAGCAATGTTTTTCAGGGCTTTTTCCTATCGTATGCTGGTTTCCTATTACGGAGATGTACCACTTGTAACTGAAGTGATAAATTCCGCAAAAACTGATTTTGTTAGAGCTCCCAAAGCAGATGTGTATAAACAAATGGAAGAGGATCTAACATTTGCTACTGCAAACCTGCCTGCGCGTGGTAAGGAGGCTGCTCCTGGCAGGATTACCCAAGCCGCCGCTTTTCATCTGTTGAGTGAACTCTATATAACTGAAGGAAAATATCAAGAGGCTGTAAATGCTGCTTCAAAAGTTATTGACGGAGCAGGCTATGCTCTGATGAACAAGCGTTTCGGATCAACTGTTGATGTGTTTGGTTCGGGAGATGTTTTTCTGGATTTATTTGCCTACGGGAATCAAAATCTTGCGGAAAATACTGAAACCATCTGGGTAATTCAGTTTGAGCCTTTTGTTACAGGAGGGAGTACATTTCCGGGAGAAAGAGGCTGGGGACCTGCCTATTTCAGAATGGGAAATACGCCTGATGGGTTTAAAGCTTTCAGAGGCGATTTATACAGTGGAGTATATACAGGTTATTCTGATAGCATAGGCAGGCCGGTATCATGGATTCACCCAACAAATTATGCCTCATATGATATTTGGAGAAGCGATTGGAACAATGATATCCGTAATGCAAAACACATGATAAAACGTGACTTTTATTACGACAATCCAGCATCTAAATTTAACAAGCAAAAAATTGATTTCCGTCTTTTCCCTGCTGGATCAAGGGATCCAATAAAAGATACCTGCCAGTATATTTACCCCTATTTTTTGAAGCATGCCGACCCGCTTCATCATCTCACGAATATGTCTACGGCGGGCAATGGATCTAACCATAAAGATGTTTATGCAATACGCCTTGCTGAGACCATACTCCTTCGCGCTGAAGCTTATATTGGTTTAGGGAAGAAAGATCTGGCAGCAGCAGATATTAATTTAATCAGAACCAGGGCAAAAGCAAAACCTATTGATGCTTCAAAAGCAGATCTGGATTATGTGTTGGATGAACGGGCCAGGGAGCTTTATGGGGAAGAGTTTCGTAATATCGCTTTGCGTCGTATGGGCAAACTTATTGAAAGGGTCAGGAAATATAACAACAACCCTAAAAATCCCGGATTAAACATTCAGGATTATAACGTTCTGTTTCCAATTCCTCAAAGTCAGATCGATTTAAATATAAATGCGGTGATGAAACAAAATGACGGTTATTAACAGGCCTGAACTCTGTGGATATTTTTATGTATATCCACAGAGTTTTTATAATTTTAATAAATGATATAATTCTTAGAAGGCATTAAACATCAATACTGTAAAAGAGCTTGAGCAGAACCTTTGATCTAAAGAAATCTCAATTACTGTATTATGAAAATTTTAATACACTAAAAATGAAAAAACTATATTTCATTATTTCCATCCTCTCAATTTCAATAATATCTTGTTTTGCTGGTGAAAATCCTGTCTTAAAAATTGAAGGAGGAAAGATACAAGGCATTCCTACCAAGACTCCCGGAGTGTATGTTTTTAAAGGTATACCTTATGCAGCACCTCCAATTGGAGAATTGCGATGGAAATCACCGCAGCCTGTAATCCCATGGCAGGGAATTAAAGTGGCGGATGTTTATGGGCCTGCTCCAATGCAAACTCCTCGCCAGACAGAAAGTTTCTATTACAAAGAATTTTTCACTGATGATGGCCATAAAAATAGTGAAGATTGCCTTTATCTAAACATCTATACAACTTCGCCCGGAAAAAGAAAAGCTGGATTACCTGTGGCAATGAATATTTATGGTGGCGCTTTTGCATCAGGATACGCTTATGGAAAGCAGTTTTTAGGTGGCGAAGAGTGGGCAAAACATGGTGTAATTCTCGTTACAATAAACTACAGGCTTAATGTCTTCGGCTTCCTTGCACATCCGGAGCTTTCTTCTGAGAATCCGAAAGGTGTTTCAGGAAATTATGGAATTTTAGACCAGATTGCCGCATTAAAATGGGTTAAAAACAACATTCAACAATTCGGTGGCGATCCGAAGAACATTACCATTTTTGGGCAGAGTGCCGGTGCCATGAGCGTACAAGCGCTTGTCACTTCGACTTTATCAAAAGACTTGATGCAAAAGGCGATTATGCAAAGTGGGGGTGGTGTTTCAGATAAATCTTTATTGGGTGGAACTCAATTGAAGGATGCAGAAAAAGCAGGAAAAGCGATAATGGATCTTGGTGGTTTTAAAAATCTGGAGGCCATGCGTGTAGCTCCCGCAGATTCAATTTTGGCACTAACAAGTCTAGCGAGAAAAAAGAGAATAGGTGGAATGATGGGACCAGTAATAGACGGGTATGTTCTATCAAGCAATTTTAGTGAAGCTGCGCGGAATAACCAGATTGCTGATATCCCTTATATAATTGGTTATAATAAGGATGATATGGGTGGGATGACGACAGGTTTAGGACAATTTTGCAAACTTCGCGACGAAAAAGGAGGTAAAGCTTATGCTTATGAGTTTGTACGTGCACTTCCCGGAGATACTGCGAAAGCCTTTCACTCTGCAGAGTTGTGGTATGTATTTCATACACTTGAAAGTTGTTGGAGACCATTTACGGAAGGTGATAAAGTATTATCGGATTATATGGTCGATACATGGACGAATTTTGTGAAATTCGGCGATCCTAATGGTAAGGACAAAGAAATTTGGAGACCATACACAAAAGAAAATCAGCAGTTCATGATCTTTAAACTTGCTGATTCAGGAGAAGCACAGCCAGCAATGGGATTGCCTACACATCCTCAGTAAATTGAAATTATTAAACGATGCATAGCAAGAAAAAAACTAATTCATAAATTTTAATCTATGAAAAAAAATCTAATATTTAAAAGCCTGGTGATTAGTCTGTTTGTATTTTCATTCACAACCGTGACTTTTGCCAGGGATGTAATTTCAATCAATAAGAATTGGAATTTTACTGCTGGAATCGAAATTCCCGCGGGCATGGGTTGGGGTAGAGCTCCGGAAGCAGCAAATTCTGTTGATTTGCCTCATACGTGGAATCATGAAGATTTTATGTCAGATCGAGGTTATCGCAGGGGATACGGCTCCTATCGTAAAGAACTGGACATACCAAAAGAGTATAAAGGGAAACGTCTTTTCCTCAAATTTGAAGGTGCTGGTAGTGTTGCCAATGTTTTTATCAATTCAAATCATCTGGGGGAACACAAAGGAGCCTATAATACATTTACATATGAAATTACGGACTATGTCAAATACGGAGAAAAGAATAAGATTAATGTGATCTGCGATAATTCTTTGCGATTCGACGTGGCACCACAGGGAGGTGACTTTAACATGTACGGTGGCTTATACCGTGATGTCTGGCTCATTGTTTCAGATGAAGATATTTGTATTTCTCCATTATATTTTGGTTCCAGCGGTGTGTTTATCAATCAGTTATTGGTCACTAAACAGAGAGCGGAATTGCGTTCGGAGATCTATTTATCTACCAAATCAAATTACAAGGACTGCGAAGTTGTATTTTCTGTCCTTGATCGGGATAATAAAATCGTTTCAACTCAAACGATTCCATACATCAACAATGACAAGGTTGTTTGTAATGCAGGAATTGAAAATCCACATTTGTGGAATGGGGTTAAAGACCCATATTTGTATAAAACGGTAACTGTACTCAAGAAAAATGGAAAAGAAATAGACCGCATTGAAGAAAATATCGGAATACGTTATTTTTATGTCGACCCGAATAAAGGTTTTTTCCTAAATGGAGAGCATTTGAAGTTAAAAGGTGTATGCCGTCACCAGGATTGGGATAGTTTGGCATCAGCACTGACCGAAAAGAATCATCTTGAGGATTTTGCCTTCTTTAAAGAGATGGGGGTAAATGCGCTGCGTTTGGCTCATTATCCTCAGGCTAAATTCATGTTCCAGGAAGCTGATAAAAACGGTTATATTGTTTATGAGGAAATTCCATTTGTAGGAGGCTATATTAATTCCGAAGCTTTTAAAGATAATCTTAAACTTCAATTGAAAGAATTAATAATCCAGAACTACAATCACCCGTCTATTTGTTTCTGGGGCGTATTTAATGAAATCGTTGGGAATTTTGATGCAATAACTGCTGAATTGAATGAATTGGCTCATCGTTTGGATCCATCAAGAATGACCATCGCTGCAACTTATCAGGAGGGAAGTTTCAATTTTATTACAGATGCCATAGCTATGAATAAATACTTTGGCTGGTATTACAACAAAACGGAAGATTTTGGGCCATACTTTGACGATTGGCATTCAAAATATCCAAATGCTAAAATAGGCATTAGTGAATATGGTGCAGGTGCTAGCGTAAATCAACATGTTGGACAATTTGTGCCAGAAGTAGATCCAAGACAATCCTCCAGGGGAAAATGGCATCCGGAAGAAAAGCAAACAGCTTACCATATGAGTCATATTAAAATGATTGATGAGCGGGATTATATCTGGGGGACGTTTGTCTGGAATATGTTTGATTTTGGGTCTAACCTTAGAAAAGAAGGAGATACGCCTAATGTAAATGATAAAGGTCTGATTACCTACGACCGCAAACTTCGAAAAGATGCGTTTTATCTTTATAAAGCCAACTGGAATAAAGGTGAGAAAACAACCCATCTTTGTTCGAAAAGCTACAAGGAGAGAAAAGAAAATATTACTGACATCATCGCATTTACAACCGCACCTTCTGCAAAACATTTTATAAATGGGAAGCAAGTTGGAACTTTGAAAGCGGATAAGTATGCTACAGTTGTTTGGAAAAACGTAAAACTCGCCTCGGGAAAAAATCATGTGGAAATTATAACTCCCGATGGAAATGACTCTGCTGAATGGACTGTTAAGTAGTTGTGATTAAATGATGAACCAAAAAACTTTTTTATTAACCGTATTTCTCCTGATCTCGTTGAGCTTCAGTGTATCGTCCCAGGAAGTATTCAAAAACAACGACCTTACAATTACCAAATTAGAGCAAAATATGTGGGTCGTCGAAACGTCCGACTTTACTACGATGTATATCATTGAAGGGACCAAAAAAGCAATGCTCATTGATACTGGTACCAAATGCCAGAATCTTGATTCCGTGGTGAAACTGATCACCCGGAAACCTCTTATAGTCATGCTTACGCACATTCATCCGGATCATGCAGGCAACATTAAATATTTCGATCAGATATATTTCCATCCGGCTGATACTGTTTTGATGAGAACGTCAAAGGTATCTTACAATGGGAAGATCAATTATGTGAAAGATGGAAGTAAATTCAATTTGGGAGGTACCACTATTGAAGCAGTTTTCACTCCGGGTCACACTCCTGGTTCTATTGTTTTACTCGATAGAGAAGCAGGTATCTGTTATTCGGGAGATGCTTTCGGCTCAGGACAAGTTTTCATGCAGTTGATTCCACATGTTTCAATGGCAATTTATGCACAGTCGTGCCGTACGATGGAGGCCTTGATGGACAAGGGGATCACCAAAGTTTATTGTGGCCATTACCCACGCGTCAAAAAGACATTGGATAAGACCTACATCACTGAAATGAGACAACTTGCCGAAGAACTTTCGAAAGGTACTGCTCCTGAAGGGAAGCCATTTCGGAGGAGATTGTCAATAGGTACTCAAAACCCGATGATTACCACTAAAGGAAGTGCTAGCATTGTTTATGATCCCGATCATATCAATTAAACGGTTAAATGCAACACAACCCACTGATTTACAAATGAATTAAAAGGTAGTTATGTCTTTGTCTGACAGTTATGGATTGGCAATTAGTTTAAAAACAAACGAAAGGCCCCGTTGATATTTTCATTACAAAACCCGCAAAATTCCCCAAATCCTGGCGTCTTCCTGGCGCAAAACAAAAAACACTTACAAGTCGATCTTGTAAGTGTTTGATTTTGAGGGTGGGCCCAGTAGGGCAAACTCCTACGACCCCCTGATTATGAGTGGGAAGTCTAAGACATTTTGAAATTCCACTGGTTGATACTGGTTAACACTGGTTGTCATTTACCCTTTTTATTTTCCACTGGTTGATACTGGTTGTCGGAATTCCTGGCGGAATTCCTGGCGGATTTCCTGACGTGTTTTTTTGAGGTAGAATAGGCGACCGGAATCGTATGTTATGCAACAAAAGAATCAAGGATAGTTTAATAATCTTCAAGTAACAATAATATTTTCTCTTTCAATGGTTGAAGTTCGGTTTCAATGGTCGCCCATATGATCTCGTCTTTGATTTGATAATAGCCATGGACAAGAATATGACGCATCCCAATCATATCTTCCCATTCAATAGAAGGATGATTAATCATAAATTCCTTTGTTAATAAATAAGCCGCCTCACCGACTATTTCAATATTTTTTTAAGGCAAAGCGAAGCATTTTATCGCCACTGTAAACATCAAACGATTTTCCATTCGTAAATTCGAAAATATTATCAATGGCCTCAATCATATGATTAAGCCTTTCTTTATCCCTGGGCTTTTCTCTCATAGATTAAAAAATTTTTCCATTTCCGCACTTCTTACTGCAAATGGTTTCAATTGTCCCTCTTCAACCAAATCAACCTTTTTCCCGGTCAATTTTCGGAAGTCATTGATTATATGAACGTATTTCATCAAGGTAACTTTTGAATCAGAGCTAAAATTGACCAATATATCCAGGTCACTACTCCTGCTTTCTTCAGAACGGGCATAAGATCCAAATATCCAAGCCTTTTCAACTGGTTGGCTTGCAAAATATTGAGATAGTTTATTTACGATCGTTCTGTTCATGTTCACTTTTTTACAAAAAAAACAAAATCAAACTACAATGTCTGATTCCGTCTCAATATTGTAAATGCATAACACAAAGATGGCTCACAATTTAGCTTGCTCATAATTTAGCTTGCTCATAATTTAGCTTGCTCATAATTT
>JBAXED010000154.1:0-7160 GCA_037140615.1 Prolixibacteraceae bacterium | reverse complement strand
GAGCGGAGATGGTACGGGTAGAGATGTCTTTCTGGTTTATCCAGAACATTGCTCAGTCAAACTTGAATCCAAATTTTGCAAATGCGCCTGCAAAATAAAGGGGTAAGAAGACAATTTTTTCATTTTCCAGAATTCCCTTTGGACCGGCATGAAAAACAACAGAATAGGGTGGTTGATAAGTTTCCCGGTAGATATGCAAACTTCGAAGCTTTCCGGATGGACCATCTTTAACTTCAACCGGATAGACCTTTCCTTCCAGCGCAATTAAATAATCAATTTCAGCATTGCTATTCCTGGCATCCCTCGACCAATAATATAGTTGATTACTGGTCGATGTGGCAAATTCCTGCCCAACAAATTGTTCTGCCAGCTGACCGCGATAAATGGAGAGTAAATTTTTGTGGTTAAGTGCTTCATTGTAGTCTATCCCCATCACCCTGTTCATTAATCCTATATCCAGAAAAAGGTTTTTGAATCTCTTGTCTGAAGCATGAACTTCCAAGGGTATCCCAATGCTACTCAGCGATTTTATTTTTTTAGCTATTCGGGCTAATAACAGACTTTCGTATGCTTTTTTGATCGTGGGAATAGTGAAATCTACAGCCAAACCCGTATATTTTATTTGCTGTCCAACATTGGCCGCAATCGTTGAAAAGACCGCATTTAGGCAATTTATATCTGTCTTTGGTTTATATTTATTGAAATCCAACCGGTAAGTTTCACAAATTTCATCCTGCACTTCGGCAGCTTGCTTAAGGGATTTGGTGTTTACATATTCGTTAATACATTCAGGCATTCCGCCAATCATCCAATATATTCTTAGTTGCTCCAAAAGAAAATCATGGATGGATTCTGAAACCTCCGTGATCTGTTTTTTACAAATTTCAGCTGCTTTTCTGTAATTTAATGCCAGCAAGAATTCAGAAAAATTCAATGGGTGAACTTCAAGCATTTGAATACGCCCAACAGGAAACGAAATTTCACTAAAAGCAAATTCTAAGAGTGAACCTGCAGCAACAACGTGTAAATCCGGCATCTTCTCATAAAAGTAACGAAGCGCCATAATGGCTTTCGGACATACCTGGATTTCATCAAAAAAAAGCAATGTCTTTCCGGCAATGATATCAATGCCAGTTCTTAACTCCAGTTCAGAACATATTTTTTGAGGATTTATATCACTTCCAAACAATGAAACATATTCGGAATTTTCTTCAAAGTCAACTTTTAAATAAAATTCAAACCGTTCGCGGGCAAGTTTTTCAATTAGCCAGGTTTTACCTACTTGCCTTGCTCCGCGCATTAACAATGGTTTCCGCCGTTTCTTTTCTACCCAGTCAATCAGGTTTGAAAGAACATATCTTTCCATAGAGATTTAGATTAACAAGGCAAATGTATATAAAAATATTTAGAAATCCAATGTAAAATGATGCAATACTATTTAATTTTCCAATACAAATAGCAAAACACCAGTGAGCAAAAAACATAGATTTTTCTTTTTACTAGGGCTAGAATAGATTGTATGAATTAGTATATTTATACATCTTAAAATTTTTTGAATTCAGTTGAATCTGCAATAGTACTGGACAACCATTAATTCTTCAATCAGAAAATGGAAAATAATCAGAATCAATATCCTCTCGGAAACACCGGCAAGATGGTTACCCCCATCGGCTTGGGCTGCTGGCAGTTTAGCAAACAAAAAAACCTCGCAGGAAAATTCTGGCCAACCCTCGAAGATGACCTGATCGGGAAGGTGGTATCACTCTCCCTCGAAGGGGGAATCGACTGGTTCGATACGGCCGAAATCTATGGCAATGGCGCCTCCGAAAAGGCACTGGCTAAAGCGCTGCTTGCAGCTGGGAAGAAGCCGGGTGAGGTTTTCATCGCCACCAAATGGTGGCCAATGTTCCGGTTTGCCTCAAACATTCCAAAAACTTTTGATGATCGTGTAAAGGCTTTGTCGCCTTTCCCTATTGACCTCTACCAGGTTCACCAGCCATGGGGATTTTCCAACGAAAAGTTGGAGGTGAGTGCCATGGCCGACCTTTTCGACAGGAAACTGATCAAATGCATCGGCGTAAGCAATTTTTCTGCCAAGCAGATGGAGAATAGTTGGGAAACGCTCGACATGCGGAGGATTCCTCTGGCCTCCAACCAGGTTTTATACAGCCTGCTCGACCGTCGCATCGAATCGAATGGAGTGATGAAAATGGCCAAAAAGCTGGGTATCTCTATTATTGCCTACTCCCCATTGGCCCAGGGAGTGGTGACCGGTAAGTTTCATGACAATCCAGAGCTGCTCAAAAATATCGGATTCAGGAAGTATAGCTCTCAGTTCAAACCCGCCGGATTGGCAAAGAGCCTTCCTGTTGTTAAGCTGGTGAAAGAGATGGCGGTTAAATACAATGCCACGCCTGCGCAAGTTGCGCTTAATTGGGTCATCCATTTTCATGGTAATACAGTTGTCGCCATTCCGGGAGCCACCAAAGAGATCCATGTGAAAGAGAATACCGGTGCGATGGCTTTCCGGCTTTCTGACGAAGATATGGCCAGGCTGGATAAAGTGAGTGCAATCTTCAAGTAGTGTAACTCTGTGCTTCTCTTTCTACCTTTGTATAATATTTGATTAATATGCAAAACATAAAAAAAGTTCTGATTTCCCCTTGGGTATTTATTGCTATGATCTCTTTTTTGATATTGGGGTGCAAAAAAAGTCCGTATAATCCAGTTATGCCTGAAACGAGGAAAAAATTGGAGGTATATGCCCATCGGGGAGCGAGAAGTTATGCTCCTGAAAACGCTATTCCCGGCTATGCCACCGGATTGGCTATTGGAACCAATTGGGTTGACATGGATGTTGTCATGTCCAAAGATGGGGAAGTGGTTGTATCCCACGACATCAGACTGAATCCCGATATTGTAAGAGGCGCGGATGGAAAATTCATCACCGAGCGAAAGATTGTCAAAACATTGACTCTGGATGAGCTAAAAAAATACGATGTCGGCAGGATGAATTTAACAAGTTCGTATAGCAAATTTTTCCCGGCACAACTGGGGATGGACGGTGTAACAATGCCCACGCTGCGGGAAGTGATCCGCTTTGTCAATGGTAGGACGGGCAAAAAAGTTGGCTTCCAGATCGAATTCAAAACCGATCCGGAGCACAACGACTGGACCTATACCCCGGCCGAATTTGCCACTGCATTGTATAAAATCATGAAGGAGGAGGATATTGTCACCATGTGTGAGATCCAGTCGTTCGATTGGCGTTGCCTATACGAAATTCAAAAGTTGGATGCCCGGATCAAGACAGCCTATCTGACGGAGTGGGACAATTATCCGGGTACGCCTTACAGCTTCTGGGATCCGGATCCGGCGAAGGCCGGATTGTGGACAGGTGGAGTTCTGGTAAAAGACCACAAAAATTCGATCCCTCAGATGATCAAGGATATGGGTGGTGCAAACTGGGAGCCGGAAGATGTGGAGCTCACAAAGGAGACGCTGGCCGAAGCCCACAAACTTGGATTGAAGGTTGTCGTCTGGACCTGGCCCGAGCACAGCGGAACGATTTTTGATGTAGCCCTAGTTTCGAAACTCATCGACTGGGGAGTTGATGGCATCATCACAGACGACCCCGGAATGCTGATTTCCATGCTTGCAGCCAGAGGATATCAGCTGCCGGCAAAGTATTGATTTTTAACCGCAGAGAACCGCAGAGAATACCTGAAATTGCAAACTCTGCGGCTCTTTGCGTCTTCTTTGCGGCCCCCTGCGGTTAAATTCCATCTTGCTTCTTTAACAATCTCCTTAACTCAATGAAATTGCCCTGCCGGAGGTTACAAATCCTTCAATGCCTTTTCAATGTTCTTGTCCGGAATGATCCACAGGATGGAAATTACTACAAATAGCACTGCGGATACAATTGGATAAAAGAAGGCGCATGGAATTGCTGCAATGTTAATGACCAACGTAATATTTCCCTTCATTTGATGTTTTTTGAGGGCTTCAGTCAGCTGAGTGCTGTGTGTCAGTCCGGAGGAAATGACCAGCTGCAAAATGTAAAAAGCAATCGCGCAAAGAAGAAGGTTGATGGCATATACGGCTACCGGAAGCTCGTCAAAATGATTTTCGCCCATCCATCCGGTAGAAAAGGGGATCAGCGACAGGAAAAAGAGCAATCCCATGTTTGCCCAGATTATTTTGCTGTTCACATGGTGCGCCGTATGCATCAGATGGTGGTGGTTTCCCCAGTAGATTCCAACGAAAACAAAACTCATGACGTAACAGATGAAAACCGGCACAAGCTCTGCCAATTCACTGAGTCCCGAACCATGTGGAACCTTTAATTCAAGCACCATGATGGTGATAATGATGGCGATAACGCCGTCGCTGAAGGCTTCCAGACGTGATTTAGTCATAATCTAAAGTCTCTTAAGCTCTGAGCAAAAGGTAGCCTCCTACCAAAACGGCAGTTACAGCCAGCAGAATCCAGATCACTTTCATTTCGTAGGCCAGCAATTGATCACATTCGATGATTCGCTGCCTGGCTTTGGCGTTTTTTGGGTCCAGTGCAAGGGCTTTTTCGTAAAAGGTTTTAGCCGGTCTCAAAAGCTCAATTTTGAAATAATCGTCGGCCTGCCTGAACAGTTCAACCAATTTCTGCTCTTCAGGGGTCAATGTGGTTTCAGAAGTGTGATGTGCCATAACTCAAGGGGTTGATTCATTCCAAATTTACAAATTTTTTAGCTTCAATACGGGGGTGTCTGCAATTTTGGGTGCTAAACTTTATTGCGACAATTTTGTTTATTATTGTAAATCCGCCAATACAAATATAAAGGGAGGGGAAAAAAATTGGGACACCATAAAGTTCTTCGCCTAAACGCGGAAGAGATTTTGAATAAAAAATTAGCCGAAAGTACTCGTGAGGCAAAGGGAATTCCGTCGGGATGGGCAATTGGTGACCTGTCGGAAATAGAATTGCTTAAACTCTTTCATGAGTTGCAGGTTCACCAGATAGAACTGGAAATGCAAAATAAGGAGCTTCTTCGGGTAAAAGAACAACTCGACTTTCAATACAATGAAAAAGCAAAACATGCTGCAGAATTAATTATCGCCAACAAAGAAATTCTCATTCATAGTGAGGAGTCAGAGAAAAGAGGATTTGACCTTCTCGTTTCCAACAAGTTAATTGCCCTTGAGCGCGACCACCTTCAGAAAATTACAAGCCTGGTGCCAGGAGTCGTGTACCAGTACCGGTTGCGCCCCGATGGCAGCTCCAGTTTTCCTTATTGCAGTGAAGCCATCCATTCCATGTATGGGGTCACTCCGGAAGAAATATCCACAGATGCTTCTGCAATTTTTGCAAAATTACATCCCGATGATATAAAAGGATTTGTTGCTTCCATTGAGAAATCGGCAAAATATTTAACTCCCTGGCAACGAGAGTTCTGTGTGCTGTCGAGTGATGGATCCATCCGAATTCATGCCGGCAAAGGACTGCCACAACAGGAGGAGGATGGATCGGTGCTTTGGCATGGCATCATTACCGACATTACCGAACAAAAGCATTTGCGGGATGCGCTTCATGAGAGCGAGCGCCGGCACATGGATGTTCTAAACGAAATCCAGGATGTCGTTTGGTCTTTATCCTGGCCGGAAATGACTTTAAATTATATCAGTCAATCGGTTGAACAAGTCTTTGGACGGCCCTTGCAGGATTTTTTTGCGGAGCCCTCCTTGTGGTCAACTATGGTGCATCCTGACGATAAACAAATTTCTGAACAGTCCTTTGAGCAGCTGCTTAAAGAAGGTTCTGCGGTTAGAGAGTGTCGCATCGTCAGACCCGACGGAACGATTGCATGGATAAATGACAGGAGTAAAGTTATCTTCGGTAAGAACAAGGCTATCGTAAGAATAGATGGTATATCCCGCGATATTACCGCATCCAAACTAGTTGAGGAGGAGCTTCAAAAAAGTAATGAGTTGCTCTCCCTGTTTATGATCCACTCGCCCATTTTTGCTTTTATTAAGGAGGTCAGTCAAACTGAAAGCCGCACACTGAAGGCCAGCGAAAATTACCGTGATATGATTGGAATCTCAGGATCCGAGATGGCCGGTAAGACCATGTATGAATTGTTTCCTGCTGAACTCGCTGCTTCAATAACCGCCGATGACTGGATGGTTGCTTCTGAAGAAAAACAAATTGAAATAGAAGAAACGTTCAATGGCTGTATCTATTCCAGCATTAAATTTCCTATTATGCTTGGAGGTAAAAAGCTGTTGGCGGGGTATAGCATTGACATCACTGAACGAAGAAAGCTGGAAAACGAGCTTCAGGAAAGCGAGAAGCAATATAGGATTCTGGTCGAAACCTCACCTGATGGCATTATGATTGTGCAGGGAACAAGATTCATGTTTGTTAATCAACCGATGGCTGAAATAACAGGATATTCGATTGAGGAATTGATGATGATGCCAAATATGGAAATGGTTTATCCTGAGGACAGGGATTTGGTAGAAAACAATTATCGTAAGCGGCAAAAAGGTGAAGGAGCTGACCCGAAATATCATTTCAGAATAGTGAAGAAAGATGGAAGCCTTGCATGGATTGAGCTAAATGGCAGGAAAACTGAATGGAAAGGTGAAACGGCTGTGCTTCAGTTTGTAAGTGATATAACTGAACGCAAACATGCAGAAGCAGAAATACAAAAAAAGAATGCAGAACTTCATGAACTCAATGCTCAAAAGGATAAATTCTTTTCAATCATTTCACACGACCTCCGCAGTCCGTTCCAGTCGCTCCTTGGCTATTTCCCCCTGACAATGGAGAAAATTAAAACCTATCCACTGGAGAAAGTTTAATTGCTTTTATTTGATATGAGAACCTCAGCTGAAAAACTATATAACCTGCTCGAAAACTTGCTGGAGTGGTCGAAGATGCAGCGTGGATTAATTAGTTTTCACCCTTCAGCAATCCGGTTGCAGGAGGTGATTGCCGAAATTGTAACAATTATTCGCTATACCGCCGATAAAAAAATGATTGAGATAAGTTACGATATACCTGCACATTTGACAGTTTCCGCTGATAAGCGAATGTTCGATAGTATCATAAATAACTTGGTTTTCAATGCAGTAAAATTTACGCATAAACAAGGTCTAGT
>JBAXED010000153.1:0-7424 GCA_037140615.1 Prolixibacteraceae bacterium | reverse complement strand
TGTGACCCCACCGGGATTCGAACCCAGATCAAAAGAACCGGAATCTTCCATTCTATCCATTAAACTATGGGGCCGGCAATGAAGCGGCAAAGGTAACAATAATCTAATGATGGTACTCTGGATCATAAAAAATCATACTTTGAATTCAGCGTAAAAACTGTAATAAATTTCGAATTTCTATGCTTTTCAAAGCAATATCCGCTGGAAAAAAATAATTTTGTTTGGAAAAATATGATTGCATTGATTTGGGAAGAATAATTTTAACCCATATTATAAAAGATCAGCTGAATATTTTTTTACACAAATGATTAGAATCGGATCGGTATTTTAATGAACTACGCAATAATTGATGTAGAAACAACTGGAACTTCTCCTTTCAATGGCAAGATCACCGAAATAGCCATTTATATTCACAATGGAGCAGAAATCATCGACTCGTTTTGTTCGCTAGTCAATCCTGAGTGTAATATTCCCTGGAACATCACCCAATTAACAGGGATTACAAATAAAATGGTTGCAACGGCTCCCAAATTTTATGAAATAGCGAAGAAAATTGTGGAGATAACAGCTAATACTACTTTTGTAGCACACAATGCATCTTTCGATTATTCGTTTGTACGTGAGGAATTTAAACGGCTAGGATATGATTACAAGCGCAAAACTCTTTGCACAGTAAGTCTTAGCAGAAAGCTGATTCCCGGACTCCGCTCCTATTCGCTAGGAAATATCTGTCATGATTTAAATATTTCCATCGAAGGAAGACATCGGGCAAGTGGTGATGCTCTTGCAACTGTTATTCTTTTCGAGAAAATCCTTGGACAGAATCGAACAGCCGACCATGATCTTTTCTCCTCCCGCAAAGGAAATCTGTCTGAGGAAACAATTGCATCATTGCCAGGCAGCTGCGGTGTCTATTATTTTTATGATTCAAAAGGAGACCTTATTTATATAGGAAAAAGCAAAAATGTTCATCAGCGCATAATTTCCCACCTAAATAACCGACTGACAAAAAAGGCAATGGAAATGAGTGAAAGAATTGCTTCTGTAAGTCATGAAGAAACAGGGAGTGAGCTAGTTGCCCTACTTTTAGAGTCTGAAGAAATTAAAAAGAATCGCCCATTTTTTAACAGACAACAAAGAAGATCTGCCAACAATTTCGGAATTTTTTCTTTTGAAGATCAAAATGGATATCTCTGTCTTCAGGTTAGAAAGACTGACGGTGATTCTATCCCATTGACTACGTTTAATTTTTACCAGGAAGCTGTTGATATACTCCATACGCATGCTGAGAAATATTCATTGTGCAAAAAGCTTTGCCATCTGGATGATCAACTCTCACCTTGCTTCAATTCCAGAATTGGAGGGTGTATGGGGGCTTGTGAAGGAAAAGAAGAGCCTGAAAAATATAATTTGCGAGTTGGAGAGGCGATCAGACCCTGGCAGTTTCATTCACAAAATTTTTTTATTCTGGAAAAGGGTAAAAGCCAAAACGAAACGGCCGTCATAAAGGTTGCTCAAGGTAAATATTTCGGCTTTGGGTTTTCATCATCCCTAATTACGCAAACGGATCTGGACAATTTGCATGATTGCATCTCTAAGAAAAGCGATAACTGGGATGCTCGGATGATCATCAAAAGCTATCTGAAGAGAAATCACAGACAAATTAAGATTATCGAGTTTTAGCCTTAATCCGACAATCCCTCTTTATACCTTGCTATGGCTCTGTCGCGCGCAAAAACATGGTCTATGATTTTCTCGGGATATTGATCTGTACCAAACTCAGGTATCCATTGCTTAATGTAAATGTTATCCGGATCAAATTTTTGGGCTTGTAATAACGGATTAAAAATCCTGAAATAAGGTGCGGCATCGCATCCTGAACCTGATGCCCATTGCCATCCACCATTATTTGATGCCAGATCATAGTCATTCAGTTTCGCTGCAAAATAGGTTTCTCCCCATCTCCAATCGATTAAAAGGTGTTTGCAAAGGAAACTGGCTGTCACCATTCTAACCCGATTGTGCATGAATCCGGTCTGATTTAGTTCCCTCATTCCCGCATCCACTAGCGGATAGCCGGTCTTTCCCTCGCACCAGCTATGGAAATGAGTTTGATCATTTTCCCAGCGGATGTTATCATATGCGGGTTTAAATGCGCGGGTCGAAACTTGCGGGAAAAACCATAAAATCTGACTATAAAAATTTCTCCAGATCAGTTCTGATAAGAATGTCATTGAATGCAACATAGCCAAAGCAGTGATCTTTCTTATGCTAACCGTGCCGTACCTCAAATGGAGGCTCAATTTGGAAGTCCCATTTCTCGAAGGAAAATCGCGGTTTTCTTCATAATTCTCAAGCAGACTTTGAGGAAGTGATCTGGGTGGAAAAATATTGACGACTTTGGAAAAGCCTAAAGATTCAATTGAAGGCATTGGCAAAGGTCTTATTCTAATGAAATTGTGAAAATACAAGGATGTCTTGTTGGCACGTACCGTTTCCTGATTTAATTTTTCAAGGAAACGATTTTTATAGGGGGTAAACACAGTATATGGTTTGCCATCTTTTTTAACCAGTTCATCCTTTTCAAATAAAACATGGTCTTTGTATGTGATGAAGTCTGTATGGTTAATCTTCAGAAAACGTTCAACATCCATGTCCCTATGGTTCGTAAATGGTTCATAATCCCTGTTGCAGTATACGCTACAAATATGATACTTCTCCTTTAACGTCTTAAAAACTTCAATAGGCCTCCCGTGTACAACTAAAATTGTAGATCCAATTTTCTCCAAATCTTTTTTGATTTGCTGCAAGGTTTCATATATAAAGTTAATCCTGTAGTCAGAACCATCTGGAATCCTAACCAATATATCCGGATTGAAAATGAACAAAGGCAGCACATTTTCCCTCGTTTTAAGTGCATGAAACAATGCAGTATTATCGTCTAACCGAAGATCTCTTCGCATCCAGAAAATATTTACAACCGGTTTCTCTTTCTGATTTGTCATCCGAAAAAAAGTTAATGAATTGTGTCTGAAATATATGAAAAAACAAAACTAAATCTACCTTTGCTGAGCAAAAAATAGGAATAGACTTAACTTTAATCTCAACAAATTATGAGCATACGAGGTTTTGCAAGTGACAATAATTCCGGAATTCATTCTAAAATTCTGAAGGCCATAGAAATGGCAAATGTTGGTCACGCGGTAGGCTATGGTGATGACATTTATTCAGATAAAGCAAAAGCTCTTTTCAGGAAGGAATTTGGTCAAGAAACTGAGATTTTCTTTGCTTTGACAGGTACCGGAGCAAATATTTTATCCATTCAAACACTTTGTCATTCTTTTATCTCCATATTGTGTGCTGAAACTGCTCATATTCACGTTGATGAATGTGGTGCTCCGGAAAAATTTACCGGGAGCAAGCTAATTCCCATTCCATCAAATAATGGAAAAGTCTTGCCAGAAGAATTATTGAAAAAATTGCACGGATTTAATTCTGAGCATCATTCACAACCAGGTTTACTCTCTATCTCGCAAGTCACTGAAATGGGCACAGTTTACACCGTTCCTGAGATTAAGGAACTTGCCAGAATTGTTCATGATCTTGGAATGTACCTTCACATGGATGGAGCAAGAATTTCGAATGCGGCTGTATCACTCGGTTTAAATTTCAGGGATTTTACAAAGGATGCAGGAGTTGATATTCTCTCTTTCGGAGGAACAAAAAATGGTTTAATGCTTGGTGAGGCAGTTTTGGTTTTTAACCCTTCTTTGGCCTCAAATACAAAATACTATCGGAAGCAGGCAGCCCAGCTCTATTCCAAAATGAGATTTGTTTCCACCCAATTCATTCCATATTTGCAGGATGAAATATGGAAGACCAATGCAAAACATTCAAATGAGATGGCCCGTTTGCTGGCTGATTCAATATCCGGTATAAGCTCAATAAAAATTACGCAAAAAGTTGAAGCCAATGGGATCTTTGCCATTCTACCAAAGGAAATCATACCCTTAATAAGGAAAGAATATTTTTTCTATGATTGGGATGAGTCAAAAGGTGAAGTAAGATGGATGACTTCTTTTGATACCACAGAAGATGACGTGCTTAATTTGGTTGCTCTTCTTAAAGTCCATTTAACATAGAAAATCGATAAGCCGCTTTTTTTATTGTACTTTTGCCGCTTAAGGAAAAATAAGAGAAAATGATAAGTCGAAGGATAATCCGCACAAAAGTTTTACAAATACTCTATGCCCACGTTTCTACGGCAGAAAAGCCGATAAGCGTATCTGAGAATGAACTTCATTTTAGTATTCAGAAAACCTACGATCTTTATCATTTACTGCTTTCACTGCCAATTGAATTATGCGACTATGCCGAAAAAATCATTGGTATCAGGAAATTGAAGAACTTTCCTACGAAAGAAGAACTTAATCCAAATTTACGTTTTGTATCCAACCGCCTGGTCAATAAGCTAAGAAGTAACAAAGACTTATCTGCTTACATTCAAAAGAACAAAGTGAATTGGGTCAACAGCCAGGAGCTGGTGAAGAATATTTACCAATCGATGGTCGAATCGGAGGTATATAGCAAGTACCTCGCAAACATAGTCGACGATTTCCAGAATGACAGAAAATTTTGTGAAGAATTTTACACTGAAGTACTCCTGAGAAGTGAGTTTGTTTTCAATGAATTTGAAGAGCAAAGCATTTATTGGAATGATGATCTTGATTTCGTTGTTTCAATGGTCATAAAAACGCTTAAAAAATTCAGGGAGGACAGCAGCATTAATGACCATCTCTCTTCTCTTTACAAAGATGAAGAAGACAAGGATTTTACCGTAAAGCTCTTCAGAAAAACGCTCTCCAAAAGCGAGGAAAACCGCAAAACAATTGAAACTTACACAAAGAACTGGGATGTCGATAGAGTGGCTACTATGGACATTCTAATTATGGAGCTTGCCTTAACTGAGCTTACAGACTTTCCATCTGTGCCAATAAAAGTTACACTGAACGAGTACATTGAATTGGCAAAATTCTATAGTACCCAACGAAGCAGCCTATTTATCAATGGAGTACTTGATAGAATCACAAAAGATTTTAAGGAGCAGGGGAAAATTATTAAAGCCGGACGTGGTCTTTTGGAAGGATGATTGCCAGATGCCATATATTCGCTTGCTTGCTGATAAGTTGTTTCGTAATCTCTTGTCAGAATAACTCTTCGAAGCAAAAAACCACTTCCGCTCCAATCGAATTAAACAAAAAAAAGGCACCCGGAAGAATTGAATTTACCAAAGAAATACATAATTTTGGTACGTTAAAAGAAGGGGAAATTGTTGTATATTCATTTCAATTTATAAATACTGGAGGCTCCTCATTTCGGTTAGCAAAAGTAGAACCAACCTGTGGATGTATTACCGTTCAATTTAACAAGGAAGAAATCGCATCGCAAGCCAAATCAGCTGTAGATGTAATTTTTAATACCGCAGGAGAATGGGGGAACCAAATTAAAACGGTTGAAATTATCACCTCAGATGGTGAAGCAAAAACGTTAACAATTGGCGCATTTATTGAGAATAAGAATATTAATTTTGATTTAAATAATTTAAAATGAGTACATTACTATTTATTATCGCCCAACAACCGCAGAGTCAGAGTATGTTGGGGATGTTTTTACCACTTGTATTAATCATTGTGGTGTTCTATTTTTTCATGATTAGGCCACAGATGAAACGTCAAAAAGAGACTCAGAAATTTCGCGATGCGCTTCAAAGGGGAGATAAAGTTGTCACTTCTGGCGGCATTTACGGTAGAATTGATGAGATTAAGGATCAAATCATCTTTCTTGAAGTTGCGCCAAATATTAAATTAAAAGTTGATAAAAGTGTGGTGCTGAAAGATATGTCTGAAGCTCCGGTAGCAAAATAAAAAAACGGCCGGTTTTACCGGTCTTTTTTTTACTCGATAATGTCCCGGGAAACTTACTAGATGGTGCTCGATGAAACAAATGTGGGTTAAAAGGCTTTTTCTGTTTGTAAAAAGCAAAGTTAAAAACTTCAGCTACCACAAGGCTCTGGTATTTTTCGTATGCCTCGCACTTTCATCTTTTCTTTGGTTGTTAAATAGCCTTGAGAAACGATACACCAACAGAATAAGTGTCCCTGTCAAATACGTTGATTTTCCGAAAGACCAACAACTCTTTGGATCTCTGCCAAAAAATTTTGATTTGATTGTGGATGCTTATGGATATACCTTATTAAGCTACAAACTTCGCCTAGCATTTTCGCCCATACTCCTAAGTGTGAGTGAATTAGTCGACAATTCGCTGGAAAAGGGGGGCAGATACAAGTACACCATTTCTACCGTAAATCACAAGGAAGAGATAGAGAAACAAATCAGCAGTGAGATTAAAATTCTCTCAATCAAGCCGGATACACTTGTGTTCAATTTCAGCAAAATCGTCTCCAAAAAAATAAAAGTAAAGCCTGTTGTAAAGCTTAATTTTGAAAATCAATATTCAATTGTAAATGAGCCAATTACTTCACCGGATTCTATCCTGGTAAGAGGCCCGAAGAGTGTGTTGGATACGATGAAAGTGATTCCAACCTTTATCCGTGAATATTCCAAATTGTCTCATTCAATAGACCAGAAGATTAACTTGCAAATACCGGTTGGACTTGAGTCAGAGGTAAAAGAAGTTAATTTGTCAGTGGCGGTAGAACAGAATACTGAAGTAAATTTTGAAGTTCCAATTCAGGTCATCAACAATCCTGCGAATATTTCGATAAAAACTTTTCCTGGTAAGATAAAAGTTGTCTGCCGAATTGGTGTCAGTAAATTTAAAAGGCTAGACTATAGCAGCTTTAAAGCTTTCATAAATTATGACAATATTTCTGTTAAAGATGCCAGGCTTGCGGTAATTCTGGAAAACCATTCCAATGTGGTTTTATCTACCAGCTACTCTCCTACTGAAGTTGAATACATTCTGGAACATGAAAAATAGAACGCTATGTTTACAGTTGGTATAACCGGAGGTATAGGCAGCGGCAAATCAACAGCCTGCAAAGTATTTGGAATACTTGGAATACCTGTTTTTCAAGCTGACATCATAGCCGGAAGACTTCAAAATGAAGATCCTCTGATAAAAAGAAAATTGGTCCTTATTTTTGGTAAAGAAATTTATGGTGAAGATGGTCTGCTGGATAGGAAGAAGCTTGCCTCCATCGTATTTAATGACAATCAGCTTCTTGAAAAATTAAATAATATCATTCATCCTGCAGTTCAACTGGAATTTGTGCATTGGAAAGTTAAATATTCCCTAAATCCATATATTCTTTATGAGGCAGCAATTTTGTTTGAAACGGGTAGTTTCCGTAAATTCGATTATACGATTCTGGTGGTAGCAGATGAAAAAGAACGAATCGAGCG
>JBAXED010000152.1:0-7554 GCA_037140615.1 Prolixibacteraceae bacterium | reverse complement strand
TTTTTCCTTATGATGCACTACGTAAACACATAAGGTGGGCTCCTTCTAAGCAGGATCTTCTCCAACTCTTTGGCCGCATCGGTGAGCCCAACCCGCAGGTTCTTGAGGGACATGGCAGGGGCAAGTAATCCGGTGCGGCCTTCTAAACAAATTTATTAATGGACATAAGTACCTATATTAAGGGTTATTAAAAGGAAAAGATTAGGGAATCTCCCGTATGGAAGGTATTGGTTCGGAATTCAGTGATGAAGATTGAAAAAGACTAGTTTAATGTCCCTTTCGATACATAAGTTACCCCTTTATTTTCAGAAAAAGAAATTCAGGGGAGTGTATTCACAATTGGTTAGGTCTAAAGCTAAAAATACCTCGCTGCGTATCTCTTGTTTCTCCGGGTGCTTTGGAACTCATAATTGATGGTGAACTCATGGGTTCCTGAATTGATCATATT
This sequence comes from Prolixibacteraceae bacterium, assembly GCA_037140615.1. GTDB lineage: Bacteria > Bacteroidota > Bacteroidia > Bacteroidales > Prolixibacteraceae > CAINVV01. The sequence continues at coordinate 7,106 of JBAXED010000152.1, read as the reverse complement.
CTGGTGAAAAGAGGTCAAATCGAAGGAGTATCCAAACCGCAGCTGAGAATTGACATTGAATTGGAAGGAAAGTGCATAGGAGTTTTTAACTCTGTAAGTTGCCCCAAACCATACTTTATCGTAAAGCAGAATGTTACCTGCCAGGTCTACGTATGATGGAGTTTGTTCGCTCCATCTGAAAAGAAAGGTAGGTTTAAGTTTAACATTATCGGATATAAAAAAGACATATCCGCCCATGGCATAAAGGTGAAGCACCTCACGATACACTTTTTTATCTGAGTCGTCGACGATATTGTTTTTAAACAATTTCGGCATAGAAACACCGATGAAAAATATATCGCTGTGCCATAGTGCGCCGAATCCGACGTTAGGCAACATTTTAAAATTCACATTCTGAGCAAAGGAAGGATCAAGCGGATCATTCAGTTCAAGATCTGTAAACCTGGCGTGATAGGTGTTAAATCCGGCTTTGATACCCAAAGCCAAATACTGTCGGGGCTTGAGAAGTATCCTGTAAGCATAATCGGCATACACCCCGTTTTGCAGGATTGGGCCCCATTTGTCGTTCACAATTGAAAGACCAAGTCCGACGTTGAAGGACTTCATCGGAAGGTGCATCGTAAATGTATTGGAATTTGGTGCTCCTTCCCAACCCACCCATTGAGCGCGTGACAATGCTGAAATAGTTAGAACGCCCGAAATGCCGGCGTAGGCTGGTTGAATAGACAGTAAATTGGTCAGATACTGGGTGTAGATGGGATCTTGCTGTGATTTCACAGATTTTGAGTAACCAGAAAGCAGAATCAAAACCACTGCCGGTAGTAGCACCGGCCGACAAAAGGGAGGTATTTTCATATTCAAAAGGTTAAGGGAGTCCTTTTTAATAGTAAAATGAAGAATAATATGTTTTTGGTATCTATTTGGAGATTTTAGAACCCCCAAATGCAATCAGATATATTTGTTTTATAAGTGTTTAAAATTTAATATGTTACATTTACAAAAGTACAAACAACAATAGGTACAAGATTGTTCAACGCAGTAATAATTATTTATGGATGAATATAACTATTTCCAACCATATTGAAGAACATGACTTCGGGGATTTGGAATTACTGTTATCTTCGTAAAAATTTTATATCAAATAAGATGTTTTCAGGAATAATTGAGGGGATGGGGACTGTGGTTTCCATCGTTAAGGATCAGGAAAATGTTCATTTTACACTTAGTTGCGATTTTACCCAAGAGCTAAAAGTAGATCAGAGTTTGTCGCACAACGGTGTTTGCCTGACTGTTGTAAATAAAGAGGGAGGTAATTACACTGTTACTGCCATCAAGGAGACTTTGCTAAAAACCAATCTCGGATTATTAAAAAATGGAGATAAGGTTAACCTGGAAAGAAGCATGAAGATGGACGGCAGATTGGATGGCCACATTGTACAAGGCCATGTTGATCAAACCGCCAAATGTTCTGATGTGGTTGAAGCAGATGGTAGTTGGTATTACACTTTTGTCTATGATTTTGATCTTGTGAAAGCAAGGCAGGGGTATATGACCGTCGAGAAAGGATCTGTCACGGTGAATGGAGTGAGTCTGACCGTGGTAAATTCGAAAAAGGACTCATTTCAGGTAGCCATTATTCCATACACATACGAGCACACCAATTTTCATACTTTTCAAAAAGGGAGTGTGATCAATCTGGAATTTGACATCATAGGGAAATACTTGAGCAGATTAGCTGAATTTAGTAAATAGTTCTATCCTGGTAGGATGAAATATTTACTTATGGAGAGATTTTGAAATTCAAATGACACCTACATACAGATTTTACAAAACCAAATATTAACGGAATGAGGAAAATGATTCAGCAGAGTACTGCACTATTTATATTCATGCTTTTGTCAGTCTCTGCGATGAGTAAAGAAACAACTGAAGCAAAAGCAGCACGAATTCACAAAGCAGTTTTAACTATAGACACACATTCGGACACTCCGCTAAATCTTTTGCGGGACGGATTTGATGTGGGCAAGAGGCAGGATCAGGTCTCCACGGGAACAAAAGTTGACTTTCCAAGGATGAAGGAGGGTGGTCTTGATGCCCAGTTTTTTGCGGTTTTTGTGGGTCAGGGTCCGAGAACTCCGGAAGGAAATGCCATTGTACAAAAGAAGGCATTGGATATTCTCGCTGCAATTCGTAAAAGTGTCAATGAAAACAGCACACAGGCAGAAATAGCTTTGACTCCTGATGATGCCTACAAACTTAAGAATACGGGGAAGAGGGCGATCTTCATCGGACTGGAGAATGGGTACGCGTTGGCGAATGATATTACCATGGTTAGCAAATATTATGACATGGGGATCAGATACATCACCCTTTGTCACTCATCAAACAATGACATTTGTGACTCGTCGACCGATAAGAAAAAGGGAGCTGAATACCATGGTCTATCGCCTTTTGGTAAAGAGGTAGTGGCAGAAATGAACAGGATTGGAATGATGATTGATGTATCTCACAGCTCAGATGAAACTTTTATGGATGTGATCAAAATGAGTAAAGCTCCTATTATTGCAAGCCATTCCTGTTCACGTGCTGTGTGTGACCATCCAAGAAATCTAACTGACGAAGACTTGCATGCATTGGCTAAAAACGGAGGTGTCATTCAAATGTGCTTTTTATCTGATTATGTCAAAAAGCCGGAAGCGAACCCGAAAAGAGATTCTGTCATGGCTATTGTGAGTAAAAAATACAATGATTTTCAAGGCTTGACAGATGAACAAACCAGAGCAGCCTACAGAGAGTACCGTGAAGAAGCCAAAAAATTTCCCAACAAACTTGCTACCGTTCAGGACATGGTCGACCATATTGACCATATTGTAAAAGTTATTGGGATAGATTACGTAGGAATTGGCACCGATTTTGATGGAGGTGGCGATTTATCCGGTTGCCGGGATGTGAGCCAGATGGGAAATGTCACGCTGGAACTGGTTCAAAGAGGATATTCCGAAAAGGATATAAAAAAGATTTGGGGAGGTAATTTTATAAGAGTCTTCAGGCAAGTACAAAAATCTGCAAGTCTCTGATTATTTTCTGTCTGCCATTAACCAGTAGTTGGTATTTGGATCATCTTCCAGGATTTTTCCCAATCCTTGTTCCGCCTCTTTTCTGGTCTGGTAGCTTTCAACTGAAACGCGGAAAAATCCGCCACCCATCACTGAAACCTCAGCAGGATAACCTTTTTTGATAAGCCAAATCGCTTGTTTATCAGCGTTTTCTTTGATCTTAAAGCAACCACCTACGACATGAAATTTGCCGTTTGAGTGTTGAGAGCTTGTAAGTAGAACCGATGAGTTTTCAGAATGGGATGTTCCAGATTCTGATGCCATTTTATTAGCAGGAGAAGGAACGGCTAACTGCACAGGTTCAGCCGAAACAGTTGTTTCTTTAACCTCTTTTGTTTCAATATTATTTTCTGATTTGGATTCAACAGGCACCGAAGATGGTTCGACTGAAACGTTGGAGCTAAGTGGAACCGGTGTATCAATTACTGATAAAGAGGCGGTATTGGATATGGGCTGAATGCCATTCTTATCTTGCTTGAGAATTTTATTAAGAGGAATAAAATATAGGAGCGCCAAAATCGGCAATCCAACCAAAATGTATTTGACAACCGGACTCAATCTTTTTTGAGGTTGAGGATCTTTGTCTCTGAATATGGGCTTGGTTGGTTGACTGTATTTGTTGACAAGTTGTGGGAAGTGAAATGAGTCCAAACCAAAAGCATCTATCCTGAGGGTAAAACCCCGCTCAGCCTCGAAGATAGGGTGATCGTTTTCATCTAATTTGAGTGTTCCAATCTTGTCGAAAACGATGCGCTCGCCGCTTTCAAGTTTAAACAGACATTCAGCAACAAACTCTGAAACTATTTTTCTTGCTTCAAGGTAACCGACACCCTCCTTTTCAGATACGTAATTTACCAATAATCCATCATTCTTTTTGAGTTTACCACTAAAGATAATCTCCTTTGAAGGGGGGGAAAACTTGTCATCTTGTGGGTCATACCCAGAGGATTGAAGATTGGCAATAAACCCTCCGAGATCAGGGACGATCACGCAATCGTTGGTTTTCAACAACTCGGCAAGGTGGACTGAAAGGTTCATTTGTAAACAATTTGTTTTTCAAAGGTCAAATGGAATAACCACATTTCATTTTCGGTTGCAGTGAAAATTGACTAATGGGTATTTCATGTGTGATTATTTGAACCCCAAATATAAGAATAAATCTGAGATTTAGTAAATTTGAACAATTTCAGTAAAATTCAAAACAGATGAAAGGAAAAATTTTGGTAACCGGTGGAACAGGATACATTGGTTCACATACAGTAGTAGAACTGCAAAATGCCGGATTTAATGTAGTGATAGTTGACGATCTAAGTAATTCAACGGAAGCGGTTGTTGATCAGATTGAACAAATTTCAGGGATTCGTCCCGAATTTCACAATTTCAATATGCAAGACCTTGGCTTGTTGGATCGCCTTTTTGAACAGTCTGCTGGCATTGATGCCATTATTCATTTTGCTGCTTTCAAGGCTGTTGGCGAATCAGTTCAAAAGCCCCTGATTTACTACAGAAATAACCTACTTTCTCTCCTGAACCTATTTGACTGTATGGAAAAGTACGGTGTCAACAACCTGGTTTTTTCTTCATCCTGTACTGTTTATGGTCAGCCGGAGAAGCTTCCGGTGACAGAGCACACTCCCCGAATGGCAGCGGAATCACCATACGGAAATACAAAAATTATTTGCGAGGATATTATTCGTGATTACACAAAAGCCAATCCAAAGATTCAGGCCATTGCCCTTCGGTATTTTAATCCGATAGGGGCTCATCTGTCGGCACTGATTGGCGAATTGCCCAATGGAGTGCCTAATAATCTGGTTCCCTTTGTTACCCAGACTGCTGCCGGATTGCGTGAACAATTGTCTGTATTCGGGAATGACTATGACACTCCCGATGGTAGTTGTATTCGTGACTATATAAATGTGGTTGATCTGGCCAAAGCGCATGTTATTTCGATAGAGCGTTTGTTGAATCATCAAAATGAATCGGTTTTCGAATTTTTCAATGTTGGAACAGGAAATGGTGTTTCTGTTTTGTCATTGTTAAATTCCTTTGAGAAGGCGACAGGCAAAAAAGTGAATTTCAAAATTGTTGGTCGAAGGGCAGGAGATATCGAACAGATCTATGCAGATACCACCAAAGCCAACAAAGTTTTGGGATGGAAATCTGAAACGACTCTGGAAGAGACTCTTCTTTCGGCCTGGAATTGGGAGAAGAGGATTAGGAAGATTGACTAGGGGACTGTGAGATTAGGGGACTGTGAGACTAGGAGACTTGGGGACTGGGGGAGTGGTTGAAGAGAGAAACGGTGAAACGGAGAAGGAAAGATAAGAGGGCTGGGAAGATGAGAAGATGGGAAAACAGGACGAATGATAATGGGACAAGCTGTAGAGACTAGGCATGCCTTGTCTTGCGACTGTTGCGTTTCACCCTTTTCTTTGTTCACCTTTCCCTGAATTTTGATAAATAAATAAAAATAGACAATATAAATGAAGACGATTTTAATTACGGGGGGAGCGGGATTCATAGGATCGCATGTTGTGAGACGGTTTGTAAAGAACTATCCGGGTTACCGGATCATCAACCTGGATATGCTCACCTATGCCGGGAATCTTGAAAATCTCAAAGACATTGACAATCTACCCAACTATACTTTTGTAAAGGGAGATATTACGGACGAAAAACTTGTAAATAGTCTATTTGAAACTTATCCGATCGAAGGAGTTATTCATCTGGCTGCAGAATCTCATGTTGATCGATCAATTACTGATCCGGCTGCGTTCATTCGAACAAATATTTTTGGCACATTTAACCTGGTCCATGCTGCCAAGGAGCATTGGAAGGGAGCCATGGAAGGGAAAAGGTTCTACCATATCTCAACAGATGAGGTGTATGGATCTTTGGGTGAGACTGGGTTGTTTACAGAAACCACTTCGTATGATCCTAAAAGTCCGTATTCGGCTTCAAAAGCGAGTTCAGATCACCTGGTAAGAGCCTATTTTAATACCTTTCATTTACCGGTAGTGATTTCCAATTGTTCCAACAATTATGGACCCAACCAATTTCCCGAGAAATTAATCCCGCTCTGCATTCATAATCTTCAGCACTTGAAACCTATCCCTGTGTATGGGAAAGGGGAGAATATCAGGGACTGGCTTTATGTCGAAGATCATGCATCGGCCATTGACAAGATATATCATGAGGGAGTAATTGGTGAGACCTACAACATAGGTGGCAACAATGAATGGACCAATATAGCCCTGATTAGGGCTCTCTGTGACGTAGTTGACCAACAATTGGGAAGAGCACAAGGGACATCCCAAAAGTTGATCACTTTTGTAAAGGACAGGGCCGGTCACGATATGCGGTACGCCATTGACTCCTCCAAAATTAAAGAAGAGTTGGGATGGAAACCTTCCTTACAGTTTGAAGAAGGTCTCGCTAAAACAGTAGAATGGTACCTCAGGAATTCTGAGTGGCTTGAAAATGTTTCTTCAGGTGCTTACGAGAAATACTATGACAAGCAATACCATCAACGGTAGGGCTATTTTCTTACTGCCGTAATTGCCACTAGTCCGTCAGGTGTATCTGCCTTACCTTCAAGCTTTTCGTTTACTATCTTAAAACTGACAGTAATTGGAGTAGATTCCAAATAGACAACCACAGAGATTAAATCCTCTTTGATGGTAATCTGAGCGAAATCAACTTTCTGACCCTCTATAACCAATTCTCCTTTAAGCTTGTCTCCCTCCTGAGAAAAATTGATTTGACCAGAGGTGTAGTTTGGTGGGGCAGTTGGAGCAGAATACTCCCATTTGCCAACGAGTTTTTTCTGGTCGAATGTGGCAGCATGCAATTGGATGCAAACGGTGAACAAAACTGTCAATGTAAGTAGCAGATTTTTGGATTTCATGAAATGTAAATTTGGATTAAGTATGAATGTTTGAAATGTTTGAAATGTTTGAAATGTTTGAAATGTTTGAAATGTTTGAA
>JBAXED010000151.1:0-7612 GCA_037140615.1 Prolixibacteraceae bacterium | reverse complement strand
CCCAGTCTCCCAGTCTCCCAGTCTCCCAGTCTCCCAGTCTCCCAGTCTCCCAGTCCCCCTGTCTCCTAGTCCCCCTGTCTCCCAGTCAATTCATCCCTCTTCTCCTCATACCGATCATATGCCAACACTATATCTTTAACCAGTTTGTGCCGGATAATATCAGTGTGATCAAAATAGACAGTTGCTATTCCTTCGATTCCTTTTAGAATTTGTAATGCGAAGATCAAACCTGATTTCTGGTGTCTTGGTAAATCTATCTGAGTTACATCCCCTGTAATGACATATTTGGTATTAAGTCCCATCCTTGTTAAAAACATCTTCAATTGAGGAACTGTCGTATTTTGGGCCTCATCCAGTATCACAAAGGCATTGCTCAATGTTCGCCCACGCATAAACGCCAGCGGAGCAATTTGAATGATTCCATCCTTGAGGTATTCCTCCAGTTTCTTGGCAGGAATCATGTCGAGCAAGGCGTCGTAAAGGGGTTGTAAATATGGATCTATCTTTTCTTTCAGGTCACCGGGCAAAAATCCGAGGTTTTCACCTGCTTCAACAGCAGGTCTGCTAAGTATAATCTTCTTTATACTTCTGCTTTTCAGTAATTTAACTGCCATGGCAATGGCTGTATAGGTCTTTCCTGTTCCGGCTGGACCAATGGCAAACATCAAATCAACCTCCGAACAACTTTCTACCAGTTTTTTTTGATTAAGGGTCCTGGCCCGAATTGGTTTCCCGGCATTTCCGAAGAGGAGCACATCTGTGTTGTTAAGGATGCTTTGATCGGCAGTTTCAGGGTCGTTTACCATGATCTGATGAATCGTTTCATCCGAAAGGATGTTAAATCGATAGTAATGCTCCAGTAAGAGCTGAAATTTCTGAGAGAATAGGGTGACCTGTGCCTCGTCGCCCTTAACTTTCAAGGTATTTCCCCTTGCAACAAGAGATAAATTCGGACAATATTTCTTTACAAGGTCAAGTTTTGAATTTCTGATTCCGTAAAAATCAGCAGGTTCTATGCCATCCAGGAAAAATACATTTTCAATCATACGTTACATTGTCCCCTCACAGAATTTTCTGCAAATTAAATATTTTTTTGATACTGATTCCTGGTAAGGTGGGGAAAATTAAAACCTTCAAAAACGTATCTTCGCAATGATTAAACTGATGATAATGGATAGGCAAGAAAAAATTGAGGCATTTGGAAAGTTATTGGATATCATGGATGAGCTTCGTGAAAAATGTCCCTGGGATCGTGAACAGACCAACGAATCTTTGCGAAAACTGACCATTGAAGAGGTATACGAATTGGGTGATGCCGTCTTGGAAAACAATGAACAGGAAATCAAAAAAGAGCTTGGTGATATCCTCTTACACATTGTTTTTTACGCCAAGATAGGAGAGGAGCAAGGTCAGTTTGATATTGGAAATGTAATTAATCACTTGATTGATAAGTTGATATATAGACATCCGCATGTTTTTGGCACGACCAGTGTCGCTGATTCCGATCAGGTTATCCGCAATTGGGAAAATCTTAAGCTTACCGAAAAGGGAAGAAATAAGCGTGTTTTGGAAGGTGTACCCATGGCTTTACCTGCCCTTGTAAAAGCGAACAGGATTCAGGAGAAGGTGCGGGGAGTAGGTTTTGATTGGGAATATAAAGAGCAGGTATGGGATAAAGTGAAAGAAGAAGTTGGAGAGCTTGAAGTTGAAATGAAGGCAGGCAACAAGAAGGAGATAGAACATGAATTTGGTGACCTGATCTTTTCTATCGTCAATGCTGCACGATTGTATCATGTAGATCCTGAAAGTGCACTCGAAAGAACCAATCAGAAATTTATCAAAAGGTTCAATTATTTGGAAGAACAAACCCTACTAAAAGGAAAATCTCTTCAAGATATGACTCTTGAAGAGATGGATGTCTATTGGAACGAAGCTAAAAAATTCGACAAAAAGTAATGAATTACTCTTTGGTCTCTGCCGGAAGCTCTGTCTGACCGGGATTATCAACCTGCACAACTTCCTGTTTGATAATTTTCGCTACTATCTTGTCTTTTGTCTCATTAAGATCAACCGATATGGTATCACCTTCTGCGATATCACTTCCTATGATGACTTCTGCAATTTCATCTTCCAGATATTTTTGGATGGCTCGTTTAAGTGGTCTGGCACCAAATTGAGGATCGAAACCTTTCTCTGAAATGAAATCTTTGGCCTCCGGAGCAATAAATAATTTGTACTTCAAAGTCTCAATTCGTTGATAGAAACCTTTGAGTTCGATATCGATAATCTGATTTATATGACTCTTTTCCAAAGAATTAAACATTACGACGTCATCAACCCTATTCAAAAATTCAGGTGCAAAGGCACGTTTTAATGCTTTCTGAATAACGTATTTATTGTGTTCGTTTTCATCCTCTGCCGTCGTTCTTGTGTTGAAGCCTACGCCTTGACCAAAATCTTTCAATTGCCGGGTTCCAATATTGGATGTCATGATTAGAATGGTATTTCTAAAATCGATTTTGCGCCCCAGGCTGTCCGTCAAACGGCCTTCATCCATTACCTGCAAGAGAATATTGAACACATCCGGATGGGCTTTTTCAATCTCATCAAGTAAAATAACTGCATATGGCTTTCTTCTGACTTTTTCGGTTAATTGCCCGCCTTCTTCATATCCGACATATCCCGGAGGAGCTCCGACGAGCCTCGATACAGAGAATTTCTCCATGTATTCGCTCATGTCAACACGAATCAAAGCATCGGTTGTATCAAAAAGATATTGAGCCAAAACCTTGGCTAATTGTGTTTTACCTACTCCGGTCGGACCTAGGAATATGAATGAGCCAATGGGCTTGTTGGGATCCTTCAATCCGGCACGATTCCGTTGGATAGCTTTGGTGATTTTTTCAGCCGCTTCGTCCTGACCGATGATATTCTTCTTCATATCATTGTACATCACCTGAAGTCGCTTGCCTTCTGCCTGGGCAATCTTTTGAACAGGTATTCCTGACATCATGGCAACAATGTCGGCAACTTGTGGTTCATCAACAATTTCACGATGACTTTCCAACTCATGCTCCCATATTTCTTTCTCCTTTTCTACCAGAGAGAGTAGATTTTTTTCGTTGTCCCTATAGCTGGCAGCCAACTCAAAGTTCTGACCTTTTACTGCCAGTATTTTGGAAGCCCGAACTTCCTCAATTTTCTCTTCCAGTTTAATGATCCGCTCAGGTACGGTAATATTGGAAATGTGTACCCTAGAACCGGATTCGTCCAGAGCGTCGATGGCCTTGTCAGGCAAATGCCTATCGGATATATACCTGGCTGTCAGCCTAACGCAAGCTTCAATTGCTTCTTTGGTATAAGTGACGTTGTGATGGTCTTCGTAGCGTTCTTTGATGTTGTGCAATATTTCGATGGTTTCTTCAACCGAAGTTGGTTCGACTAGTACTTTCTGAAACCTCCGTTCCAAAGCACCATCTTTTTCAATATGCTGCCTGTATTCATCAAGAGTTGTTGCACCAATACATTGAATATCACCTCTTGCCAAGGCTGGTTTGAGCATATTGGCAGCGTCAAGAGACCCTGTAGCTCCACCGGCACCAACGATGGTATGAATCTCATCGATGAACAGTATAATGTTATCAACCTTCGCAAGTTCATTGAGGATGGCTTTCATGCGCTCCTCAAACTGACCGCGGTATTTTGTACCTGCGACAATAGAAGCCAAATCCAGACTGATCACTCTTTTATCAAACAAAATGCGGGAGACTTTTCTCTGAGAAATACGCAAAGCAAGACCTTCCACAATTGCCGACTTTCCAACTCCCGGTTCACCAATCAGAACCGGATTATTTTTCTTTCGCCGACTAAGAATTTGAGCGATCCGCTGAATCTCATTTTCGCGTCCAACTATCGGGTCTAAACTACCTTCAATGGCAGCCTTGGTAATGTCTACACCAAAATTATCCAATACCGGAGTATCAGTTTTTGGATTTGCATTTCCTTTTTGAGTCTGGGATGATCCTGAAGTTGAGCCACTTCCACGTCCAAACATATCGTCTTGGTCATCACCTTCTTCAGGGAAATCTGACTTATTCTCAACTCTTGAGAGTTCTATTATTTTAGATTTTACTTCGTCGTAATTCACATCATTTTTTTTAAAAAGTTCAAACACCAGGCCATCTTTTTCTTTTAAAATTGCTAAAAGTAAATGTCCTGTGTTAACTGTGTCTTCATTGAGGGATCTTGCTTCCAGAAATACAATTTTCAAGGAACGTTCCGTGTTTTTAAGAAGAGGGATAGAGGCATCCATAGGAAGCGAAGCTCCTTTTCGAAGATGCAGCTCGATTTCACTCTTTAGTCTTGGAAAGTCCAGACCCAACTGTTTCATCGTATCAATGGCAATCCCTTCACCATCCCGGAGAATCCCAAGAAACAGATGTTCTGTGCTGATATGATCGTTGCCCAATCGTATCGCCTCTTCTCTGCTGTATGTTAAAACGTCCTTTATTCTTGGTGAAAATTTTGAGTCCATCTTATCGTTTTTAATACTTCACAACAAAAATCGTTCCTTTAACAAAATAACAAAAAAAAATAATTGGAAATTTCATCTTCCCATTACAAATTAAAAATTCAATTTTCAGTAATATTTGATTAAATATAATATAATGAACAACTTACGAATATTGACTTTTTGAAATAATTATATTTTCTTAATAATCGATGATTTTGCCAAAATGTCACAGCACAAAAGCCCGAAAAATCCGGTTAATTATCCATTTTTTAAAAGGTGTTATTCCCTCATTAACTTTAAAATGATTATTTTTGTGATGCTTTTTTCACAATTTAAAATACAAATAAGATCCATATGTCTGATTTAGAAAGAATTGTTCCGATTAATATAGAAGAGCAAATGAAAACTGCCTACATTGACTACTCAATGTCGGTAATTGTGTCAAGAGCTCTTCCTGATGTTCGTGACGGGTTGAAACCTGTTCACCGCAGGGTATTGTTCGGAATGAGTGAGTTAGGTAATTTTTCCAACAGACCATATAAAAAATCCGCCAGAATAGTGGGGGAGGTGTTAGGTAAATACCACCCTCACGGCGACTCTTCAGTTTATTTTGCAATGGTTCGTATGGCTCAATTGTGGTCTTTACGATATCCTTTGATTGATGGTCAGGGTAACTTTGGATCTATTGATGGAGACAGCCCTGCAGCCATGCGTTATACTGAAGCCAGGTTGAAGAAAATTGCTGAGGAAGCTTTGGCCGATTTAGATAAGAATACCGTTGATTTTCAGCCAAATTTTGATGAATCGTTGTCTGAACCTACTGTTTTACCTACAAAATTTCCAAATTTACTGATTAACGGAACCTCAGGTATCGCCGTAGGTATGGCAACCAACATGCCACCACATAATTTACCGGATACAATAGAAGCCATCATCGCATATATTGATGATCCTGAAGTTTCGATGAATGCCTTGATTGACAAAATCAAAGCTCCGGATTTTCCTACCGGAGGAATTATTTATGGATATGCAGGCGTACGCGAAGCTTTCGAAACGGGTAGGGGAAGGATCGTTGTCAGAGGCCGCGCGGAAATAGAAACGACCGAAAGTGGACGTGAGAAATTGATAATCACGGAGATACCTTACATGGTTAACAAGGCCGAGATGATTATCAAGATTGCTGAGATGGTCAATGACAAGAAAATTGATGGCATCAGCAATATCAATGACGAATCTGACAGGTCCGGAATGAGAATTGTCATCGACATCAAACGCGATGAAATGGCCAGCGTGGTTTTGAATAAATTATACAAATTTACTGCGCTTCAAACTGCTTTCAACGTTAACAATATTGCCCTGGTTAAAGGCAGACCTCAAATGCTTAATCTGAAAGACCTTATCCATTATTTTGTCGAGCACCGGCACGAAGTGGTTATAAGGCGCACACAATATGATTTGGATCAGGCAGAGAAGAAAGCACACATTCTCAGGGGTTTAATCATCGCAATAGATAATCTGGATGCAGTCATAACCATTATCAGGGCAGCAAAAACGCCGGATGAGGCAAGAGAAAACCTTTGTTCGAATTTCGAACTGGATGATATTCAGGCTCGTGCAATTCTTGATCTTCGGTTACAAAAGTTAACCGGACTGGAACGTGACAAAATCCATTTGGACTACACAGAATTGTGTAAAATGATCGAATGGTACCAAAAGGTTTTGGCAGAAGAACCTTTGAGAATGCAAATTATCAAAGATGAACTGATCGAAATTAAGACCTTATACGGAGACGAAAGAAGAACGGAGATAGTATATGCATCTGAAGAGTTCAATCCCGAAGATTTTTATGCCGATGAAGATATGGTAATCACCATTTCACACATGGGTTATATCAAACGTACGCCACTTACGGAGTTTAGAACACAGTCCAGAGGTGGTATTGGCTCCAAAGGATCAAGTACCAGGGATGAAGACTTCCTTCAACATATGTTTATTGCAACCATGCACAACACCCTGTTGCTGTTTACAGAAAAAGGCAAGTGTTTCTGGCTGAAAGTTTATGAGATCCCAGAAGGAACAAAGATTTCCAAGGGGAGGGCTATCCAGAATTTAATCAGCATAGAACCGGATGACCAGGTTCGTGCTTATATAAACGTTAAGTCTCTTAAAGACGAAGAATACATCAATAACAACTTTATCATCCTTTGCACCAAAAAAGGCACCATCAAAAAAACCTCGCTGGAAGCTTATTCCCGTCCAAGACAAAATGGCGTAAATGCGATTACTATCAGGGAAAATGACCAGCTTCTTGAGGCTAGATTGACCAATGGAGAAAATGAGATGATGCTTGCTGTTAAATCAGGCAAAGCCATCAGATTCCATGAAAGTCATGCACGCGCTATTGGCCGTACAGCCTCAGGTGTAAGAGGAATAACCCTTGGCAGTGAGAATGATGAATTGGTAGGAATGGTTTGTGTGGCAGGCGAAGATGACGACATACTTGTAGTTTCTGAGCATGGTTATGGAAAAAGATCCAAGATCGGTGATTACCGCGTAACCAACAGGGGAGGTAAAGGTGTTAAAACCATCAATGTAACAGAGAAAACCGGAGCCCTCGTTTCTATCAAAAATGTTACGGATGGCGATGACCTGATGATCATCACTGAAGCAGGTGTTACAATCAGAGTTCCTGTTGGTGAAATTAGAATGACCGGAAGGGCTGCTCAAGGTGTTAAATTGATCAATTTAAGGGAAGATGACTGTATAGCTTCTGTAGCCAGGGTTGAGATTACAGAAATAGAAGAAGTCGTAACTGATGCTATTTCTGATACTGATGATATTGAAAGTGAAGAAGATAATAAGATTGATGAGAACCTCAATTAGTAATAATTTAATACAAAAATTGTCCGTAATGAAAAAGATTCTTTTAGTAGTGATCCTGCTCACAGTGAACGGTTTCTTGTTCGCTCAAAAGGGAAAAGTTAGCAGTGCTGTGTCATACAAAGAGAGTGGTAAGTTAGACAAAGCATGGGAAGCAATCCAGGAAGCGATTAATCCGGCTAATCCAAAATCAGAAAAGTCAATCAATTGGCCTGACAC
>JBAXED010000150.1:0-7962 GCA_037140615.1 Prolixibacteraceae bacterium | reverse complement strand
TGGAAAACGAAGGTTGTTGATAAGTGTACTGGACGGACAGGTTGTTTGTTTAATGGTTAATGGTTAATGGTTAATGATTAATGGTTAATGATTAATGGTTAATGATTAATGGTTAATGGTTAATGGTTAATGGTTAATGGTTAATGGTTAATGGTTAATGATAAAATATAAATGAAATGAAAGAAAATGTATTGAAAGATAAGAGTTTCACGTTTGCTGTGAGAATTGTCAATTTATATAAATTTTTGTGTGATCAAAAAAAGGAATTCGTCTTATCAAAACAAACCTTGCGTAGTGGCACTTCGGTAGGTGCCATGGTTCGCGAAGCCGAACATTCTGAGAGCAAATCTGACTTTGTGCACAAAATGGCAATAGCCCAAAAGGAAATAAACGAAACAATATATTGGTTAGAACTTCTGAAAGCAACCGAATTCCTAACCTCGGAGTCTTTTACTAGTTTGAATAATGATGCTGTAGAAATAATAAAACTGATTACTACTAGCATCAAAACCGCAAAATCCACCATTAACCATTAACCATTAACCATTTTTCCCCAATGATCCAGGCTTTCATTTTTGACATGGACGG
This sequence comes from Prolixibacteraceae bacterium, assembly GCA_037140615.1. Lineage (GTDB taxonomy): Bacteria > Bacteroidota > Bacteroidia > Bacteroidales > Prolixibacteraceae > CAINVV01. The sequence continues at coordinate 7,374 of JBAXED010000150.1, read as the reverse complement.
AGTGCTGATAGATAGCGAAAACCTTTATAAAGTTATTGAGAGCCAACTTTTCCAACAGGTAGGAGTTAGCATCGATCACGCAGAGCATGTTTCCTATCAAGGCTGTTCAAATCCGGTGATGTGGAGCAATATCAAAGAAAGACATCGATTACCTCACCCAATCGATGAATTGGTTAGAATTACGGAAGAGTCTGTCATACAATATTTTAGCTCACTGCCTGAAATTCAGCCCATGCCGGGTGTGGTTGACCTTTTGAACTGGTTAAAAAAGAAAGAAAGAAAACTGGCACTGGCTTCATCGTCATCGATTGAAGTAATCAGAATTGTTTTGGCCAAAACACATCTTGAAAAATATTTTGATATCATTGCAGACTGTTCTGAAGCAGGAGCAGGAAAACCTGATCCAGCTATCTTTCTGCTCGCACAGAAGAAACTAGGCATCCCGCGAGAAAATTGCGTTATCATAGAAGATTCAACCAATGGGATCAAGGCTGCCCTTGCTGCGGGAATATATTGCATCGCATTCAATGGTCCTGGTTCAGAACACCAGGATCAGTCGGCAGCCAATTTGCGTGTCAAAGAGTTTTCAGAAATTATTGAAATGTTGGATCGAGAAAAAAAGTAAAACTTAAAAAATTAAAGTCATGAGAAATCTTATTGCTATTTCCTTGTTTTTCTGCATGTTCAATCTGGCTGCCCAGACAAAACCTGATTCTAAACTGTCTTACAGCTACGATGAACTTACTGCCCCTGATTTTGTAAATGCGGTAAAACAATCTTCAGGAGTATGCCTCCTTCCGCTTGGAATCCTGGAGAAACATGGTCCTCATCTGCCACTGGGAACGGATATTTTTGAATGTAGAAAAGTGGCATTCACTGCCGCAGAACAGGAATATTGCATTGTTTTTCCAACCTATTATGTTGGACAGATCAATGAGGCAAAACATCAACCGGGAACCATCGCCTATAGCCCTGACCTTCTTTGGAAGATGCTTCAGGAAACTTGTGATGAGCTATCCCGCAACGGTTTGAAAAAGATCATCATCGTCAATGGTCATGGTGGCAACAATGATTTTCTAAGGTACTTTTGCATGTCGCAGTTGAACAGTCCCAAAGATTACATTTTGGTATTCTTTCAACCGAATGAAAGTCAGGATGTTTCCAAAAAAATCGAATCATTGAGACAAACCAAAACCGGAGGTCATGCCGACGAAATGGAAACTTCCATGATGCGGTTCATCAGGCCTGACCTGGTAAAATCGGAACTGGCAGGGACGCAATCAGGAGATAATCTGAAAAGATTGGCTGAAGTTCCATTTCAATATACCGGAATCTGGTGGTATGCTCAATATCCTAATCATTATGCCGGGGATGCCACAAAGAGCAGCGTCGAGTTGGGTAAATTGATTGTTGAATCAGAAGCAGTTCAGCTTGCTCTGTTGATAAAAAAGCTAAAAAGCTCCAATAAGATTGAAGAATTGCAGAATCAGTTTTACAAAGAATCAAGCAATCCTCTAAATACCAAACAATAAGTAAACGATTCTTACCTTGGAAAGATTATATACAGACAGAGAAGAGCGATTAAACGTACTGACACATGGTTTTGGCTTGATCATGTCAATAATTGGCTCTGTAGCCTTGCTGATCAAGGCATTGTATCTTCACTCGCCAAAAATTTTTGTCGCATTTCTAATTTATGGAATTGGTGTGACCACGATGTTCCTGGCCTCCACGTTGTACCATTCTGCCAATGATCCAAAGAAACGAAAGAACCTCAATGTTTTTGATCACAGTGCCATCTATCTGACCATTGCCGGAAGTTATACTCCGATCAGCTTGATCACGTTGCCCCCTGTCTGGGGTATCCCTGTGTTGATTTCTGTATGGCTAATCGGTGCCATAGGAATTATTCTCAAATTCTTCTTCATCGGATCTTTCCCAAAGCTTTCAACCGTCATGTATGTCCTGATGGGATGGGTCATTGTTATCGCACTAAAACCATTGATCAACAGCATGGAAACGGCAGGTTTGGTCTGGCTGTTAGCCGGAGGACTGGCTTATACTTTGGGGGCAATATTTTATCAGATTAAGGGATTAAAATACAACCATGCCATCTTCCATCTATTTGTACTGATTGGAGCAGCATGTCATTATGTTGTGATATTCAGTTACTGTGTGGATTAGAAATCAATGATGTTCGGATAAAAAATTGTAGGAAAAATATGACTAAACAACTTATAATTCTGCTCTTGATCCTTTCGGCGTGTTCTTCTCAAGACGACAAAGCCAAAATCAATATTGCGAAACAAGAGATTGTTCAGACAGAACGGGCTTTTGAAGCCATGGCAAAGGAAAGAGGACTATCTGAGGCATTTGCTTTTTTTGCGGATTCTGCTGCTTCCCTAAACCGTGGCAGCTATGTGATCCATGGCAAAGATTCAATTCGCCTCTTCTATCTTGCAAATAGGTACCATGGTGTAAGGCTCGAATGGAAACCGGATTTTGTGGAGGTTTCTTCTTCTGCGGATCTAGGCTATACTTATGGCAAATTTCTTTATTCAACAAAAGATTCTACCGGAAAGGAGATCCGTTCAAATGGCATATTTCACACCGTGTGGAAAAAACAAGCCAATGGCGAATGGCGATTTGTTTGGGATTAAGCCTTTAATTTCCTGGTAAAATATACTAAAATTGTTTAAGGAATTTATTGTATACCTGCATGTTGCGATCAAGGTGTGCCTGCATTTTTTCGTACGACCGGTCGGCATCCTTCTCTCTAATGGCATTGACAATTTCTTTGTGATAACCTAAAGTGATCTCTTTCTCCCCTTCAATGTTGGCATAAATAAAGTTCCGCATCCGCGGAAGCAGGTTGTAAACAGGCTCCATGGTTACGATCACAAATGGATTGGTCGTAGCACGCGCAAGGCAGAGATGAAATTTATTATCGATATCAGATTCCAGCTGAGTATTGTCCGGATTACATTTCCCAAAATCAATCAGGTTGGATTCCAGATTCTTCAGATCATCGTCGGTTCTGTTAATCGCAGCCATTTTGGCAATTTCAGGCTCAAATGCAAGGCGCAACTCGATGATTTGCCGTATCAGCTGATCGTCGAATTTAAGATCATAATAAAGATTCAGCGAACTGATGGCATCTTTGATATCAATTTTGGTAACAACCATTCCACTTCCCTTCTTGATCTCAATCAATCCCCTGGCGCTAAGACGCCTTAGTGCTTCGCGCAGAGCAGTTCTGCTAACAGCAAACATTTCGCAAAGCTCCCGTTCGGGCGGCAACTTTGCCCCGATCGGCAATTTTTTCTCACGGATAGCCCGTTCAATGTTCCGCTCTATCTTCTGACTTAGGGTTTGCGATGTTCCGATTTTTTGGAAAATATCCTCCATATCCATTGGGCAAAAATTATTAGTATGGCTTACAAGGTAGATATAATTGAACCATTATTGGGCTATCTTTTTAATTGCCTCACTGAAACCATGAGGACCATCCAAAGTAAAAGAGTAGCTCGCCGGCGAATTCTTTGAATCAGTAACCAGATAAAAGGAGATTTTTCCTCCTGAATTGAAAAAAGATTCAATTTTCTGAGCATCGGAACTCTTAATAAAAATTCTGTCAGAAACATTCTTGGCTGTAAAATCGATTATCTCTCCTGAACTGGATTTTACAGTGATTTTATACTGGGTCTCATCTCCCTTCTTGACAGGCGTGTTTCCATATAGCAGTAATTTTATACAGAAAGTTTCCTTATCAATTACAAACTTAACTTTCAACTCGGCCTTGTCATTCGCATTGTCGGTAAATGTGCCCCAAATCGCAAAAGCATTGGTGATATAGGATGTATTCCTGTTATTTCCCAGATTACTCGCATAATTGGCAATTTTCCACATTCCAAGTTCATTGGCAGGCGCCTTTTTGATAGTGTCAGCGGAGATCGATTCCGTCTTGACTGTTTCTGCTTTGCCCGGTTTTTGTTGATTTGTTCCGCAAGCCGTAACAATGACAGAAAAGATGAAGATGTTAATAATTTTTTTCATTTCAATCCTGGCGATTGGTAGTTTTGGTCTTGTAAATATAACACTAACCTATCAGAATTAAAAGAACAAAATACATCTATCTCAACCGAAGATTCATGAAATTCAAATCTGTAGCCAAATTACAAATCAGTCGGATCTAACCAAGATTTACCTGAACATTCCGGAACCAAGTATTGATAAATAAAAAATCCCCCACAATCAATTGACTGTAAGGGATTTTAGGTCTGCAACCTGTACCCGGGGCGGGAATGTTCCATTTAATACACTCCAAATCAAAGCCATAGGATTATGAACGCTTTAGGTATCAATCAAACGAAATATCAAACCCGTGTAAAACGCTCCTATTTACCATTAATTACAAAATTATCTCCCTCTTTTTCTCCCAAAGGATTAATTGATTAATTTTAGACCATGCAAAAATGAACCGGGATGATAAATCTAACCTATTATATTGACATAAGCAAAAAGGATAAAAATGAGGAATCCCCAATTTTGGCAAATGTTACAACTAACTATATTAAAACGTCTTACAGGGTCGGAAAGGTTAAATCAAGGCATTGGAACAAAACAAAACAAAGAGTAAGCCCACCCAGGATAACCGAAGAGGACAATAACCACGAGGAAATAAATTCGCACCTGGACAAACTTCAAACAGATTCTAAAAAATACTTTTTGGAGTGCCGGCAAAACAAAATTGAAATTACTCCCGGTCTGGTTAAGGATTTTTTCAATGGCATCAAAGTAGACTCAAACCCAACAAAAAAAGACTTTTGGGAAGCTTACGATGAATATTTAAAGATTGGCGAACTGGAAAAGGCAGCCAACACCATCCGCAACCGAAAGACCATAAAAAACAAGTTAAAGGACTTTGAAACCGAAACCGGGTACAAAATGAACTTTGAAAGTATCAACCTGGTATTTTACGACAAGCTCAAAGAATGGGTTTTAATCACCAAGAACCATGATTACAATTATCTTTCAGCTATATCGGATAAATTCAAAGCGTTCATGAACTGGAGTCATGAAAGGGAGTACCACAACACTACCACATTTAAAAAGTTTTCAGCACCGGAAAAGGAAGGCAGTATCATTCATTTAACCTATTCAGAATTAAAACACCTGGTTAATTTTGATTTTAAAAATATCAAACATCAAAAAGCCCGTGATTTCTTCTGCTTTGGCTGTCTGACAGGGCTACGATACTGCGATTTACAAAGGCTGACCAAAGACAACATTTCAAACGGATCAATTAAAATAACTACCCAGAAAACAAACAAGGAGGTAACCATTCCAATCATCCAGGAGCAACAAACCATAATTGACAAATACCCGGAACCCTATAAGCTCCTGCCTAAATTCTCAAATCAGAAGTTGAACAAATATGTAAAAGAGTGCTGTAAGATTGCAGAGATCAAAACGCCTACAGAGTGGAAAACCTTTGAGAAAAATATCACCAAAACAGAGTATAAACCGAAACATGAACTGATAGGTACACACACCGCCCGGAAAACATTTATCAATCTGGCATATACTAAAGGGGTTCCAATCGAGACAATAAAAGCCATTACAGGGATCACCAGGGAAAAGACATTAAAACGATACCTGGAAGTATCCGGCGATACAAAAAAGGAAAATCTTATTTTGGCTTTTGGGGGGTTGTAAGTGACCTGGCTACAAAGTCAAAAACCCAATTCCCTAATTATTTGTTTTATTTCTGAATCAGGAATATTTTCTTTTTTGCTTTTGTCAAAAAGGGTAACCAAAAAAATAGTCTTGTCGGTCATCTTCAATATTACAGTGTAGGTTATCACCCTCACGCCACCGCTTTTTCCTTTGTTTTTAGACTTTACAGCAACCCTTACTTTTCGGATATTACCGCCTAAATCAGTCCCGATATTTGAGCCATCCAAAAGACCGTTTTCAAAAGTAACCAGGTCGGACGGGAGCGAGCTATATTTTTTCTTCAAACGCTTAAACTCCCTGTCAAATGTCGGGGAGGTAATTATATCAATCTTCATCCAGGAGCTGTTTAAGGGTTTTTCCCTTTTTTTTGCCTGCAACCATATCTTTTACCTCTTTAAGACCAGATTCAAGGTTTTTCCGGGTTCTGCTATTGGTCGGCTTAACTATTTCAACGCTTTGAACATTACTAAGATTATTTAGCAATTGTTTGAGAAACGGAATTGCTTCTTTGTTCTTTGGCTTAACTAAAAGTCCATCCATGATATTATGTTTTTACAAATATAGAAAAAAGGTTTATTCTTTCATTCGCCCTCATCCCCAGGCTGATTAAGCTACTTAATTAGGTGTTTGCTTCGCTCTCGTTTGTTTGCGGTCGCTCCGCTCCCGGTCCGTCGACAAGATATTAGCCCAAATAATTTCTTTGGGCTTTAATTATTACGCTTTGCCTTGGGAAAGGCGTCAGCTCTTTTAGTTGATATTACCGAAAGTGCTGAAGGACTTGATTTAAATAATGGCTTATTTTGATTTTCGGGGGGACGTGATTCGCTTTTTAGCGTTCTTTACTATGTCCTTCTCAATTCTCTTTATCATTTCCTTAATCCCTTTTTGTTCCATTTTGCGAAACACTTCTAATTCCCTTGAGCTCAATATTTGTTGATTTTCAAGTATTTCGACATATTGCGTAGCGGTCAATAATACACCACATGAAATAGATTCAGCCATAGACATTTTTCCATCTTCAATAGCGGCAATTAAACCAGAGAGCGCACTTTGTTCGGCAACGCTCAGCGCTGCAATAATGGAATATTTTAAATGGCTTATATGTTGCTTTTGTAACTGTATTATTTCATCTTTTCCTTGAATAGTCTTATCTAAGGTTTCAATCAAACAAGTTAACTCCTCATTTTTTTTCATCACTTCGGCCGCTTCGATTGATTTTGCAGGTTCAATCTCAAACAATTCAGCGAAATTAACCCCAAGGGCTAAAGATATCCCTTTACCGATTTCAATGGTAATATTTTGAGTTTTACCACTCTCGATATTGGCGTAAGACGATTGTTTAATTCTACATGATTCAGCTACAATATATTGGCTTATTCCCTTAGATTTTCTTATCCTCTTTATTTTCTCTCCTACTGTTTCCATAATGACAAAATTATAGAATATTCTATCATAATATATGTTTAACAGCATGTTTTTTGATATATTAATATAGTATAGCATATTATATAATAGCAATAACTATATTTGTATGCAATAACAAATATATAAATACAATCATGAAAGCAGAATTTTATGTTATCGAAAAACAGGAACTCAAAGAAGCCTTTAAAGAATTTACCAGGGAGCAACAAA
>JBAXED010000149.1:0-7982 GCA_037140615.1 Prolixibacteraceae bacterium | reverse complement strand
TCAGCGCCAATGGTACTGCGTAACAGTGGGAGAGTAGGTCGCCGCCGTATTAAACTGATCCCCGGTTCATGTATTTGAGCCGGGGATCTACTTTTTGTACTAACCGGGGATAAAGGCTAAAGGCTAAAGTCAAAAGGATAAAGTGGGGACTCCGAAAATAAGGATAAAGGATAAAGGATAAAGTTAAAAGGATAAAGTACGCTGCAATCAGGATTGTCGGAACTCACTCATGTCTTATGTCTCTGAGCTTGCTGCACTAAATCTTGGGAGTCCAAACTTTATCCTTTTAACTTTATCCTTTTGCCTTTTACTTTTCTTCGTCAGAAGAAAAGTATTCCAGCCAGGCCGGCAAGTGGGATCATGTAAAGGACATCCGCTTTGAATTTTATTAATAATATCAGAACTATAAGAAAGATGATCGCAGAGGGCCAAATTATTTCTGCTTCTTTGCCTACTGTAAATGCTGCAGAAAAGATCATTCCAATGATGGCGGGCCTCATCCCTTTGAAGATTGAAGTAATGACATTTGAGTCTTTCATTTTCTTCAGGAAACCAGATAGAATAATCATCAGTAAGCCTGGAGGCAAAAAAATTGCAAAGGTGGCCACACAGGCACCAAGATACCCGGCAACCCTGAATCCAATAAAAGAAGCAGTGAGAATGACAGGACCAGGTGTGATTTGCCCCATGGCAATGGCATCTGCAAATTCTTTTGTGCTCAACCAGTGAAATCCTTCCACAATGACCTGCTGCATGGCGGGAATTATCACATATCCCCCTCCGAAAAGAGTCAAACTCATTCCCGAAAATGTAAGAAAGATGGTCCGGTTGATTTTGTACCAACTCAGTGTATGGATCTCAAAATACCAGATTAATAATCCTATAAAAGCAAGGGTTCCAACTATAACCACAGCATAAATGATTAGCTTTTTGTAGTTGAAGATTATTGTTCGTGTGTTCTCTTTTCCACTTTTTTGATCAGGTACATGGTAGAAAAAATATCCAGCAATAGCACTGATAATAATCACAATCAGAGTTGCAAAAAAGGAATGAATTGTTAGCAAACAGACAGCGGCCAAAAGACACATGATAAATTGTTTGGCATCAGTAATTTGTTTCTGAGCCATCGAATAAGCCACACTGAGAATAATGGCAGTAATAGCGGGTAAGATCCCCATGAAAAACTTGGTAAAAACGGGTAATTCTCCATAAGTGGAATAAATTGCACCCAATCCAACGATGAGGAGAAAACCTGGAAGAACTGTGGCCACCATGCTTACCAGAGCTCCTTTTATTCCTTTCAATTGGTACCCAATATAGGTGACCACATTAATAGCAACAGCACCAGGAAGCACTGAAGCAAGGGATATTCCATCCAGAACAAGCTCCTCATTGATCACCTTGTCTTTGTCGACCAGTTGTTTTTGTACCACCGCAATCAGGGCCATAAATCCACCCCAGGAGATGGCTCCTATTTTAAGAAAGGTAAAAAACAGGTATTTGAGGGATATTTCTTTGTCGGAAGGCATGTTTGGAAAATTTTCTCCAAGATAATTAATTTGAATCATTCAAATCATTTTACGAAACATTTTCATCATACAGGGGCATTGCTCCAAAAAGATGAAAATTTCACCTCTGTGTGCAAATTAAATCAGGTAAAAGCTATATTTACATACGAATCGGACAACTATTGGTGTAATGTGAAAATGACTGACTTTTATTCCTCCCGGAATGAAAAGATGTTTCGCCAGATTAATATCTATTTAACATGAATAATGAAGAAATTTTAGGATTGAAAAGAGAGGCAGAGATTCATCTTCTGACCGAATTGCTTCCATTTTGGACATCCAGAATGAAGGATGTTGTGAATGGTGGTTTCTTGACGCATTTTGATCAATATGGGAAGGATACCGGTGAAGATGAAAAATCACTGATTGCTCAAACCAGATGTATTTATACGATTTCCTCTGCCCACAGGGCCGGTTATGGGGATGGAAAACTGGCTGAATTGGCCAGTCACGGTGTCGATTTTCTTATCGACAAAATGTGGGACAAAAAGCATGGCGGATTTTTTTGGATGATGAACCGAAAAGGTGAGGTGAAAATTGATCAGAAAATTATCTATGGGCATAGTTTCGCCATCTATTGCCTGAGTGAATATACCCTTGCAACCGGTGACCAGAGGGGGAGGGAATATGCTGAGAAGACTTTTGATTTGATTCAGAAGTACTGCGCCGACACGCGTTATGGTGGATATTGGGAGATGTTCCACAGGGATTGGACCTTGTGTGGACCTGGAAGTCAGGGTGGTGACCGCAAAACCCTGGATGTGCACATGCATTTGATGGAGGCATTTGCCACTTTGTATGAATGCACCGGTCAGGAGGTGCACAAAAGAAAGCTTTTGGAAGACATCGACCTTTTGCTGAATAAGATTATTCATCCGGTCTATAAAACTGGCATTCCCCAGTTTTTCAAAGACTGGTCCGTGGCCCCTCAAATAAAATTCGATATCATCTGGGGATGGGACCGTTTCTCAGAAGAGGGTCAAAAAGGCAATGCTACAGACAACACTTGCTATGGCCACAATGCAGAGTTTGCCTGGCTGCTGTTGCATTCGCTCGAAATATTGAAGGCTGATCCCAACGATTACAAAGAGCTCTTCAAGATTATATATGATCATACGGTTGACAATGGCATTGATACCGAATTCGGAGGCGTCTATGTTGAAGGTCCTCATGCCGGTGGAGTATATGACAAAGAAAAGGAGTTCTGGCAACAGGCAGAAGTGCTGATAGGCCTTTTGGATGCTGTGATCCTATTTGGACCTGTTAAATATTGGGATGCATACAAGAATGTGCATCGGTTTGTTTATGACAAATTTGTCAACAAGAAGGTAGGAGAATGGTATCCACTGCTTTCCCGGAAAGGAGATCCCATCTGGACGCATATGGGACACTCGTGGAAGATCAACTATCATACCGTTAGGGCAGTGATTCAGAGCATTAAGAGATTGAATGTGCTTTTAAAATAGATTTTCAATCCGGGTGCTGAGCGATTCTTATTCCGGTCCCTGAGCGGAGTCGAAGGGTCAACTTTGGAGAAACATTCAGCTGCAAAAAAGATACATAAACAATAATTATCATGCAATACAAAGGAAGGTACGAGGTTTTTGATCCGTCGCGTATCCAAACGTATCCCGTAAAAGGAAGAAATAACAAGGTAAAATACAGTGATTTAAAACAGATCGACGAAGTAATGAATACTGTCGTTGATTTACCAAAAGAGGTAAAGAATAGCATTGATTCACTTGCAAAAGAGATCATCGAACGACGTGAAAAAGGTCAGCCGGTTCTCCTCTTTACCGGAGGACATTTGGTGAAAAATGGCTTGAACCGCTTGTTGGTAGATCTCATTCACAAAGGCCTCTTTACAATTATCTCCGGAAACGGAGCAACCTCTATCCATGATTTCGAACTTGCCTTGATGGGTGAGACGAGTGAATATGTCCCTCAAGCATTGGAAAAGGGTGAATTTGGCATGGCTTATGAGTTCAACTATATCAATGCTGCCCTGAGTGTTGGGAACAAGAAAAAGCTGGGATATGGAGAGGCTGTCGGTAAGATGATCTGTAAAAAATCGTTTCGGAAGAAGGTTGCCAAATATCTCCGGATTGATCCGGACACAATCGTATTTGCCCATCCGGAGCTAAGCATTGCAGCTGCTTGTTACGAAAGGAAGGTACCTTTTACGGTTCACGTTGGAATTGGCACAGATGTAGTGGACCAGCATTACTGGTTTGATGGATGCGCCAAAGGCGGATGCTCAGGGCGCGACTTTTTAATCTACACGCAGGAGGTTTCCAAGCTGGAGAAAGGGGGCGTCATATTGAATATTGGAAGTGCTGTAACTGGTCCGGAGGTGTTCCTTAAAGCAGCTTCCATGGTAGGAAACATCCAGCAAACCCCTACTGACATCCTCACGGCAAATTTTGATTTGAGACCTTTCAAACCTGAAACTGCCACCAACGAATCAACAGTGGGCTACTATTTCCGTGATCAGAAAAGCATTGTTGCCCGAATTCCGCAAGCATACGGTGGTAAGGGTTTTTACATCGAAGGAAACCAGATTCAAACATTTCCCTATCTTTATCAGCAACTAATCAAGCTACTTTAGTCACTTTAGTTCATTCTAGTCACTACTTTTAACAACTAAACTAACACAACATGAACTTATCACTAACCTCTCTCGACTGGTTCGTCTTCTCATTTGTTATGATTGGAAGTATGGCTTTCGGCTTGTGGATGGCCTACCGGAAGAAAGCCAGCGAAAACAGTTCCAATTTCTTCCTGGGTGGAAGGAAAATAGCCTGGCCAATAGTTGGGGCATCTCTTTTTGCAACGAACATCGGTGCAGAGCATCTTGTCGGACTTTCAGGCGATTCCTACAGGTACGGCTTATCTGCAGGATCCGTTGAATTGACTTGCGCCATCACACTTGGATTTGCCTGTGCCATCCTGTTTCCCCATTACATGAAGAACAAAGTCTTCACCATCCCTGAGTTTCTGGAATTGAGGTTTGACAGGCGCGCGCGAACTTTCTTCTCCGGATTGATGCTCGTCATTAGTGTGATGACAAAACTGGCGTTCACCCTGTTTGCCGGAGCACTTGTGCTCAACAGTATTTTGGGGTGGAATGTCATGACTACTGTATTCTATATTGGAGCGATAGTGGCTGTTTTTACCATCATTGGAGGTTTTACAGCCGTTGCCTATACGGATGCGATCCAGGTCATCATTATTTTGCTGGGATCCTCCATCATGCTTTTTATTGGTTTGGACAAAGTTGGAGGCTGGAGTGGCCTGATGGAAAAGGTACCTGAAATGATGAAAATCTCCAAACCAATTTCCGATCCTGTTTACCCTTTCTGGGGAATTTTCGCGACAGCATTTTATGCCGGGATCTTCTACTGGGGTATTGATCAGGTGAATGTTCAGCGAACCTTGTCAGCACCCGATCTGAAAAATGCCCGCTGGGGAGCGATGTTCGCCACTTTCCTGAAACTGTTTCCCATCTTCATTTTTGCCCTTCCGGGTGTAATTGCCTTTGCCTTGTACCCCAATGAACTGCAGGGGGATGCGACCAAACAAACATTTGTCCTTCTCCTTAACAAACTGATGCCAACGGGTTTGAGAGGATTGATGCTTGCTTCCCTGATGGCAGCCCTTGTCACTTCGTTGATCGCGGTCTTGAATTCCGTTTCGACACTTGTTGTTCGTGATTTTATTCTTGAGTTTAAGCCAAATGTATCCGAACGACGACAGGTAACCCTGGGTCGATATGTCATCATTTTGGTTACGTTGCTTGGCTTTGGTGCTGCCTACCTGGTTTATAAAAATGAAGAAGGATTGTACAAATACCTTCAAACCATCTCTGCCTATCTGGTGATACCTGTTTTTCCTGCTATTTTCTTTGGCATCATAAGCAAAAAAGTCACCATGAAAGGAGCAATCGTTTCCGTCTTTGTCGGAATGGTGCTGGCAACGATCTTTGTGATCGATCAATTGATTGGGCCTGCGGCCGGAGCTCAATATTTTCCTTTTCTGCACCATCCAATGACGCTGAATTTTGGTTTTCGGGGTTTGTGGGCCGAGATTCTGATTACCGGAGTGCTGTTTGCCGTTTCTGCCTTTACGGAGAAAACAGCTCCGGAAAAGCTTGAAAAGACCACCATCAACTATTCCAATGGCATTGCAAAATTCGAAGGAATTACCGACTGGCGATTGCACTGGAGCATCCTGGCTTTGATAACGCTGGGATTGTATGTTTGGCTGAGTTGAGTTTGAACCTTCGTAGTCCCTCAGCATTCTGAAAAACAACCCTAATAGCATATCTGCCAAGGCAAAAACAATATTTCACAGAGGAAGAAAGAGAAGCACAGAGTTACACAGAGGTTAGTACGTTTTTCCTGACTCTGTGTAACTCTGTGACCCCTCTGTGTCGCTCTGTGTAATATTGTAATACAAGTTACCTAAGAGTATATTTTACAAGGGAGGAAGTGATTCTTCATATTGAGGGCATTTTTTATTAACATTACAAGATGCTATTTTTGCACTGATGATGGAACCTGCCAAACTAAATATGCTTGTGTTATCGCTTCGGGAAGGCAAGAAATCGGCCTACGAGGAGATTTACAACGATTATTTCGGTGTGATCTACCACTTGTCTTTGCAATATCTGAACGATGCAGCCATTGCAGAAGAGATCGTGCAGGATTCATTTATGAAATTGTGGGAAATCAGGGAGACCCTTAACGACCAGTTTAACATCCGAAGTTTCCTCTACACCATCACCAAAAACAACTGCCTGAACCACCTGCGTAACAGGAAAATTGCCTTGAAACACCAGGAAAGCCTCCGATACCTGGAGATGCAGTTCAATTATGAGGCTCTGGAGAAAATGGGGAATTACCTCGAATTTGAAGCTTTGCGCGGGAAGATTGATGAGGCAATTGAGGCGTTGCCGGCAGACCTTCGGGAGACCTTCCTGTTGAGCCGTTTCGATGAACTCTCTTACAAGGAAATAGCCCAAAAACAGGCCATCAGTGTGAAGACGGTTGAAGCCAGAATGTCAAAAGCCTTGCGGTTATTGCGCCATGAATTAAAAGACTATCTTGCTGTTATCTATTTAATAACCAAGCTATTGTCTTAATCTGTTAAAAATATTCTCTTTTTTCTGCTTTTTTTTGATAGGGTAGCGCGATGGTTGAGTGTTTAGTGATTAATACCAAAAAAAATGTCAGAAGAAATTTTCATCCGAATTTTAAATAATTCAGCCACCGAGGCTGAAAAGAGTAGCTTCTTCCAGTCTATGGAGGAAGATAGTGATCTGCGCGAACAGTATCAGCAATTCAAAAATCTTTATGTTGCTTCAAGTCTGAACCCCGAATTATCAGATTCAATTCAGAAGGAGAGCTTTGAAAAGTTCTGGAACCGGGTAAATCCTGGTAAGCCAAAGCAGGTTTTGAATTGGTGGTACCGTTATGCGGCCGTTGTTCTGGTAACGCTGGCCACAAGTTTTTTCATACAATACCTCATCCAGAGCAATCCGCAGGATAAAGAAATTGTTCAGAAAATTGAATACTCATCAGAGAAGGGTTCGGTTTCGAAGGTTATGCTGGAAGATGGTTCTGCCATTTGGTTAAGTTCAGCATCCAGCGTCAAGCTGGAAAAGAGGGAGAACGGAGAGATGATGGCCAGTATGAGTGGAGAGGCCTATTTCGACATGGTTCCCGATCCCGGAAGGAAGTTTTCTGTCGCCATGGGTTCTTTCAAGGTAAAGGACATCGGTACGAAGTTTAACATCCGTGCCTACAAAGATGAGCCGGGCGTCTATACTTCCCTGGTTGACGGGAAAATTGAATTTCTATCAAAGTCAGACCAGAAATTGCTTTCCTTAAATCCAGGGGAATACATGCAATTCAACAATCAATCCATGAAAATGACTGTTTCTGAGCAGGATCCTACGATTGCGACTGCCTGGAAGGATGGGAAATTTGTCTTTATTGACAAAACCCTGGAGGAAATTTGTCATGAACTGGAGAATTGGTACAATGTGAAGATTGTCATAGAAAACAAAACATTGGCTGCAACGAAGTATACCAGTGTCATCAAAAGGACTACTACCATTAAGTTGGTGCTTCAAATGCTTACTTTAACAGATAAAATCAATTATTCAATAACAGATAAAAAGGAGGGAAGCGACATCGTGTTGATTTATTAAAAAAGGCACACCCGGGAAGGGGTGTACCTGATTTCAGTTATCGAAACTGACGGTAATCAGTTTCCATGTTAAACTAAAACGCAATTCAAAATTATGAAAAAAAATGATGATTTGCTGTGTGTTGCACAGCAAAGGTGGAAAAAAACTATCCGGATCATGAAACTAACAGTTGGACTACTTCTTATGACAATGATCACTGC
>JBAXED010000148.1:0-8106 GCA_037140615.1 Prolixibacteraceae bacterium | reverse complement strand
ACTAAAACGGAGCTTTACCGCTTTCTTGAGCAGAATGATGGTACGATCTTTATCAACAATGCCAATCCATTTTTGGCAGATCAAGCTAAAGAGGTAAAAAATGTTGGTTATACAACGTCCAAAACCTTCGACGGACTGGAGGGGGAGATCATCAGTGCCAATCCTTTTCTTATGTTCAAAGTTCTCTTCCCAAAAGGCTGGCTCTACATCAAAACGAATCTTGTTGGTGGTTACAATCTCGAAAATACCCTTGCCGCCGCAACCATAGGTGAATATTTCGGAATTGATCCGACAGAAATTGTCTCTGCCATTGAAGGTTACCAGCCTGATAACAACAGGTCTCAGATGGTGCTCACGAAGAACAACCGCTTGCTGATGGATGCTTACAACGCCAATCCATCCAGCACCAAGGCAGCCCTGGAAAATTTTGATCGCATCGAGTCTGCGAAGAAAGGTGTGATGCTGGGAGACATGCTTGAGCTTGGAACTGTTTCCCGGGATGAACATCAGAAAATTGTCGACTTTCTTGGTACCCTGAAGCTGGACCTTGTTTTTTTGGTTGGCCCTCATTATTCGGCCTGCAACCTTCCTTCCACTTTTCAGCATTTCAATCATTCGGAAGAATTGGCTACTTTTTTGAGAAGTGCCAACCTTTCAGACTATCTACTGTTAATCAAGGGCTCCAGGGGTATGAAACTTGAAACCATCCGTCCTGAATTGTAATGTTCAGATTTTCAGACCTATCCAATATTTTACGTTTCCGATTACTCGACAGATGGCTTCCACGTCCCTTTATTTGATTAATTTTGCAGAAAATTTCGCACCAACAGATCGCTCATGTCAGAATACATCAATTTAAAGGAACACCTGCAACATCCTACTTTCTCACTGATAGGTTCGATCTCAGATAGTGACGGACTTGAAACCTACGTGATTGGAGGTTTTGTGCGAGATTTGCTGATGTATCGCAAAAGAGAACATTACGACATTGACATAGTTACCGTTGGAAGTGGAATTGCACTCGCCAAGAAAGTAGCCTTTGCCATTCACCCAAAATTGAAAGTTACTATATTCAAAAATTTCGGGACAGCCATGTTCCGCGACAATGATGTAGATTTTGAGTTTGTTGGAACCCGGAAAGAATCTTACCGACTGGATAGCCGCAAACCGATCGTGGAAGATGGCACGCTGGTGGATGATCAGAACCGTCGTGATTTTACCATGAATACGCTGGCTATAAGTTTAAATAAGGAGCGCTATGGCGAATTGATAGATCCGTTTGACGGACTGGGCGATCTGGAGGCGAAGCTGATCCGAACACCACTAGATCCGAATATTACTTTCTCAGACGATCCGTTGCGCATGATGAGGGCCATTCGATTTGCTTCTCAGTTAAACTTCAGGATCGAGGATGCGACCTTCGAAGCCATCACCAAGCAGGCTGAACGCATCAATATTGTATCGAAAGAGCGCATTACCGATGAGCTCAATAAAATAATCCTTTCTGACAAACCATCTGTTGGATTTAAATTGCTTGAGATTTGCGGTCTTCTGAAGATTGTGCTTCCTGAGATTCAAAATCTAAAAGGCAGAGAGAGTGTGAATGGCGTTTACCACAAGGACAATTTCTACCATACTCTTGAAGTTTTGGACCGCATCTGCGTCAATACTGACAATTTGTGGCTGCGGTGGTCTGCCCTACTGCACGATGTGGCCAAACCCGTGACCAAAAGGTTCTCTCCTGCATTGGGCTGGACTTTTCATGCCCACAATTTCGTTGGAGAGAAGATGGTGCCCAAGCTGTTTGATCGGCTCAAACTGCCGCTCAACGAGAAGATGAAATTCGTTCAAAAGATGGTTTTGCTGCACATGCGGCCGATTGTTTTGTCGGAAGAAGAGGTGACTGATTCGGCCGTCAGGAGGTTACTTTTTGATGCCGGCGATGATATCGATGATCTGATGACCCTTTGCGAAGCCGATATTACCTCCAAAAACGAGGAGAAAGTAACCCGTTTCCTGGCCAATTTCCAGCTGGTTCGTGAGAAACTAAAAGAAATTGAAGAAAAAGACACAATAAGAAATTTCCAGCCTCCGGTAACCGGCGAACTGATCATGGAGACTTTCGGACTTCAGCCGTGCAAGGAAATTGGCCTGATTAAATCGGCCATCAAAGAGGCAATTCTGGAAGGAGAAATTCACAACAATTACGAAGAAGCGTTTCAGTATATGCTGGAAGAGGGGAAGAAGCTGGGCCTTAAGGCTAAATAATAAGGTTAAAGGCTTTTGCCTTTAACCTTATTATTTAGAGAGTGCCACTATCACGGTAGTAGTGGCCTCGTTCCCGGCCAAGTCCGTGCAAGTAATCAGCATATCGTAATTGCCTGTTGTAACCGAATTCCCGGTATAGGTTGTTGGAACAAGAATTTCATTGTGGTTAACTGCAAACGTTTTTTTTCCCGCCGCAATAGTCCAGGTATTTGAATAGGCCCAATCGGAAGTGGTAACTCCTTTCAGACTTTTTGAAATGACAACTTTGTAAGACTTCAATTCAACATTGTCGCTCAAATCCATTTGCAGGTGCAGAGCTGTGCCCAGGACTATTGTCTTGCTTGGGGTTGGATCCACCAAACTTATGACCGGCTTGGTTGTATCCGGGACAATTACAGGAGGTACAACAGGATCAGGTGTGCTACCACCCTTCTTGCACGAAACAACGATCAACAAAATAAGAAATGGAATCATCCATTTTACAGCAATTTTCATTTGACAGATTCCTTGTTCTGGTTAATAAAAACTTTGCTCCTTTTCTTACCATACGTAAAATAGATCACTATCCCGATGGCCATCCAGAGGATCAGACGAAGCCAGGTATCCAGCGGAAGTGAAGCCATCTGTGCCAGACAGATTAGCATTCCCAAAATTGGGAACAAGGGAACGAATGGTGTTTTAAATGGTCTTACTGCATCAGGGTCTGTTTTGCGCAAGATGATGATACCTGCACAAACGATCACAAAAGCGAGAAGTGTTCCGATGGAGACCAATTCTCCAAGTACAGCAATGGGGAGAAGTCCGGCAACCAAAGCAGCAACAGCTCCTGTTACAATGGTGGTAATATAAGGTGTCTTGAATCTTTTGTGCACTACCGTGAAAGCAGGAGGAAGCAGTCCGTCTTTGGCCATGGTGTAAAAAATCCTTGGTTGGGCCATTAGCATCACCAGTACCACTGAGCTTAATCCTGCCAGGGCACCAATTTTAATAAAGGGCCGCAGCCAGACGAGCGATGCGCCGGCACTGTCTATTGCCACAGCAATCGGTGCGGAGACATTCAAATCTTTGTAATTGACCATCCCCGTTAGGACAGCAGCAACGGCTACGTATAGGACAGTGCATATCACAAGCGACCATAATATTCCGATGGGCATGTCGCGTGCCGGATTTTTGGTCTCCTGGGCAGCGGTCGAGAGGGCATCAAATCCGATGTAGGCAAAGAAAATAACTCCTGCCCCTGTAAAGATGCCGGAGATCCCGAATGTTCCAAATTTTCCGGTATTTTCAGGGATAAAAGGAGTCCAGTTGTCGACATTGATAAAAGACATTCCAAAACCGATAAAAAGCAGAATAACTGTCAGTTTGATGATGACGATCACATTGTTGAACCTGCTGGATTCGCGAATTCCTAAGACCAGAAGGGCTGAAATCAACAACACCAGGGCTACCGCCGGAAAGTTAAGAATGCTGCCGGTGCGTTCCCATCCCTGACCAACTATGTGGTTAAAAGGTGCGGAACAAAGCGATTGGGGAATAATGATGC
This sequence comes from Prolixibacteraceae bacterium, assembly GCA_037140615.1. Lineage (GTDB taxonomy): Bacteria > Bacteroidota > Bacteroidia > Bacteroidales > Prolixibacteraceae > CAINVV01. The sequence goes on along the minus strand of JBAXED010000148.1, from coordinate 4,295 downwards.
CGAAATCTTTCAGAAAACTGACAAAATAGCCCGACCATCCTACTGCGACAGTTGAGGAGGCAAAAAGGTATTCAAGTATCAAATCCCAGCCGATAATCCAAGCCAGAAATTCGCCCAAAGTAGCATAGGCATAAGTGTATGCACTTCCCGCTATGGGTATCATTGAGGCAAATTCAGCATAGCACAATCCGGCAAAAACACAGCCTAGAGCCGAGAATATAAAAGAAAGCATGATCGATGGTCCGGCATAATTCGCAGCCGCTGTACCAGTAAGGACAAATATTCCTGTTCCGATGATGGCTCCAATTCCGAGGGTAATCAGGTTTTTGGCTGACAGGGCACGGTTGAATTTATGTTCATCTGTTTTTGCCTCAGCCAAAAGGATTGTGACTGATTTTCTACTAAATAGTTGGTTCATACTTCTAAATTAATTGGCGCATGGTCTATTCGCAAAGATAAAAAAAAATGGATAAGTTCGTTGGGTGGACTGAAGCCTCCCGACTAAAAAAACCTTGGTGTTTTGATCTTGTTTTTCGAGAAATCAAACTGGTATCGCAGTACGATCTCATGCGAGCCACTGGTGAAGTTGCCCAGCTCGTTGGTCGAATATTCATACGAATAGCCCAAACTCAGCTGATCGTTTATCTTGATTTGTGTCAGAAAATCCAGCGAGGCATAACTCCTGTATGAAACGCCCAAACAAAGCAAGTCAAAAAACGAGAAAACCGCATTAATATCCGCTTCCAGAGGTGCCCCGCCTACATATTTCAATAGAAACGAGGGCTGCAATTTAATATCCGGAGTTAAATCGAACAGGCAGCCTGAATTTAGAAAATAGTGACTCACAACGTTAACTGTCAGATCGTTGGACAGGTTAGGATAAAACTGATTCTCGATCGACTTCCCCAGGATATCCATGACTGACAATCCGGTAAAAAACCGGTTGGTATGGTAATACATTCCGAAGCTAAAGTTGGGCAGCACCTTGTGATAATCTGTCATGAAAGCCGGATCTGGGGTAGCGTTGTTCGAATATTTTACCTCCGAATTGGTAGAATTAAAGAACCCAATTCCACCTTGGAAACCAAAGGAGAGGACACTTTGATCAAAGTTCAGTTTATATGAATAGATGCCTGCGATGCCGGTGTGGTTAGTTACACCGATCTTGTCGACTACCACATTCAAGCCAAGTCCAACCTTCTGGTCGCCCACCGGCGAATCCAAAGAAAACAAACCAGTCCGGGGAGCTCCAGGAATATTGACCCACTGATTCCGGTACAAGGCAGTAGTGGTCAGGACTTCGCGCGTTCCGGCGTAAGCTGGATTGATCAGCAATCCGTTAAAAACATATTGGGAATACATAGGGTCCTGCTGAGCGAAAGCATGCGTAGTCAAAGAGAAGGACATTAAAAATATTGAAATTATTTTCGTCATTGTTTTACCTTTTTAAAGTGATGAAACCAATTTTTTCGTTTGAGCCATTGTTTAAACTGACTGTGCAATAGTAAGTTCCCCCTGGCAGATGATTGCCGATTAACATGCCAACATTCGAAACACCGTCCCAGTCATTTTTATATTGCTCACATTCAAATACTTTGTTCCCCCAGCGATTGAAAACCCTCAATGTAACTACATACTTTTCTGCCCCTGTGATCACAAAATAGTCGTTGATGCCATCCCCGTTGGGAGAAAATCCTTCAGGAATAAATAGTGATTGTGGTTCAATGAATCTGTCAACTTTGGCAGTTGAAACGGTAAAATCTTTTGTCTCGGATAGGGTAGCATTGCAGGTGCTCACATCAACCGAAACAGCCGTCCTGCCTGCCGATTCACAACTGTAAGTGGTTTGCGAGGCGTAGTAGGTTGTCCCGCTTACCAACAGCGTATTTTTGGCAATCTCTGTGCCACCTGTGGCTGCTGCATAACATTTCAGATTCAGTCCGACCAGGGTAAGATCAGACATTTTCGGACTGTTCTCTTCGCAGAAGGCCTGCTCCAAAGCCCCTGTTGGTGCAGCCGGCAAATCATGGATTATCACTACCGTGAAGGCTCTGACCAAACTCTTGCAGCCAGTGGCCAGATTGCTTGATTCAGCATAATAGAGCGTGATATCCTTCAGGGGAAAAGATGATTCAAGCGGATTTCCTCCGGTCGGGCTTTCAAACCAATTTACTGCTGAACCTGCCGGTGCTGTAGCGATCAGATCGGCAACTGTAGCCCTGGCGCAGAACTCCTGCATGGTATTTACTTCCGGTGCTGCCGGCAAGTCATTGATTCTAATGGTAAATGTCTGCGCGGCTGAAGCATTGATGCCGCCATTTAGCGTGCCTCCGTCATCGGTTACCCATACTGAAACCGTTGCCGTCCCGCTCTGACCCGATTCCGGGATGTAGGTCAAGGTGCCGGATGGATCAACCGAGGGTTGGATGCTGAACAGTGCATTGTTGCTATTTGTAACCTTAAACTGCACCTTTTGACCGGATTCGTTGGCTGGTCCGGCGGTTATGGCTGTGGCCCAATTGCCAGTCGTCTGGAGCGTTCCGTTTCCGCAGGCAGTCTGGTTGCCAATGTTTTTGAAGGATGGCGCATCGTTAACCGGGGCGATGGTTACATTTACTGTGACAGTATCTTCTCCACCCTTGCCATCGCTCACGTTCACTTTAAAGCTATCGGCTCCAAAATAGTCGGCTTCAGGCATGTAGTTGCAGGTTCCGTTTGAGCTGACAGTCACCTGGCCATGTTGAGGATTGCTTGATTTTCCAAAAGTGAGGTCATCTCCATCCGAATCTGTAGCAGTTACCATACCATTAACCTGTGTGTCTTCCAGCGTAGTAACCGGAAGTGCCGAGGCTACAGGTGGATTGTTTGGCGTAGTAACCGGTACGGCAACAGGTATGTAAACCGGCAAAGCTGGATCATTAACAGGTGTCTCCAAAATGATGACTGGAACTTTATCTGGAACTACTTCCGGAGTTATTTCAGGAACAATTGGATCTGAAGGTAAATCGACTGGTGCCGGTGGCAATGGAGTCTCTTTGAAATCATCATCCATAATTGTAGCTGTTGCTGAAGCTGCAATTACATCAACATCAATCTGCTGACGGTTCGTGTTGCCAATTGCAATCGATCCGGTAAAGGATTCTGTTGGCTCTTCAACCTCGTCGCCAAGGATGACAACTGGGATACTAACTGAAGTTGAACCTGCCGGGATGGTGTAAACTACTGCAGATTGTGCGGTAAAGTCGGATATGCCGGCTGTTCCAGCGCTTGTGGTGAAGAAGATCTGAACATCTTCCTGAGCCATCCTGCTCATCGTTGTGACAAAGTTATGGGCAACATCGCTATTGGTTTCGGTAAAAGCAATAGCGGCTATGCTGATTGTGGCAGTATCATCATCTGCAATGGTGGCGGAGGCTGTTCCGGATCCAATAATCACTTGCTGACCATTGGTGTTGATGATGTCGATTGCCCCGGTAAATGATTCCGTAGGCTCTGCGATCTGATCGCCAACTATGCTGACCGGAATATTGACCGAGGTTGCTCCTGCCGGAATGGTGTACATCACTGCTGATTGTTGTGTAAAATCTGATACTCCGGCTGAGCCACCAATAGTTGTGAACGAAATCACAACATCAATCTGGCATACTTTGCTGATGGTGGCTATAAAATTGTAAGGGTTGATAGTATTGGTCTCCATAATTTCTATGTTTTCAATATAAATGATTGCGAAATCGTCGTCTGTAATTGTGGCTGTTGCAGTTTCCGAACCTGCTCCAACCGTAACTTGCTGGCCATTGCCGTTGCTGATGGCGATTGTCCCGGTAAAGGATTCGGTTGGTTCAGCGATCTGGTCGCCAAGGATGGTGACCGGAATATTGACCGAGGTTGTCCCTGCAGGGATGGTGTAAATCACCGCCGATTGTGCGGTGAAGTCAGTTGAGCCGGCAGTTCCAGCGGTGGTTGTGAAGAAGATTGACACATCTGCCTGAGCTATTTTGCTCATCGTCGCCACAAAATTATGGGTAGCATCTGAGTTGGTTTCGGTGATGGCGATGTCAGAAATGGTGATGGTGGCGGCATCCTCGTCTGTGATTGTGGCGGTTGCTGTTCCGGCTTCCATTCCGGAACCTGCTCCAACCGTAACTTGCTGGCCATTGCCGTTGCTGATGGCGATTGTCCCGGTAAAGGATTCGGTTGGTTCAGCGATCTGGTCGCCAAGGATGGTGACCGGAATATTGACCGAGGTTGTACCTGCAGGAATGGTGTAAATCACCGCCGATTGTGTGGTAAAGTCA
>JBAXED010000147.1:0-8312 GCA_037140615.1 Prolixibacteraceae bacterium | reverse complement strand
CACATTTTCACATTTCCACATTCTACCACTGAATCGGCGAAATTCCTTGTACCATCAAATATTGATTGGTCTTGCTGAAATGTTTGTTCCCAAAGAATCCGCGATAGGAAGAGAGCGGTGATGGGTGTGGAGAGGAGAGTACCAGATGCCTTCCCCGGTCAATGAAATCTCCCTTCTTCTGAGCAAAAGAGCCCCAAAGCATAAAGACAAGATGCTCTTTCTCCTCTGCAAGTAAATGAATAACCCTGTCAGTAAATCTTTCCCATCCCTTGTTTTGATGTGATCCAGCACGATTTGCCTGAACTGTCAGTGTGGAATTTAACAACAAGACTCCCTGTTCTGCCCAACGTATCAAGTTACCGCTGGATGGGGGAGGAGATCCCAAATCCTGACTGATTTCTTTGAAAATATTCTGAAGTGAAGGAGGTTGATCTACTCCATCCTGAACCGAAAAGCAAAGACCGTGTGCCTGACCCTGACCATGATATGGATCTTGTCCGAGGATTACCACTTTTGTTTTATCAAACGGGGATTGTTCAAATGCATTGAAGATCAACTTCCCCGGAGGAAATATTTGTCTTGCAGCATACTCTTGTCTCACAAAATCTGTCAATTCGAGAAAATAGGGTTGCTCAAATTCCTTTGATAATCTGCTTTTCCAGCTTGCCTCAATCTTTACATCCATTCGAATATGTTATTCCAGGGTTTAGGGTTAAATATAATGATTCGGAGCGGATGAACCTTTTATCCAGTCCGTTTTTTGCTATTTTTACCAATTAGAATCGAATCATTTCAATATTTGCTCCTCTAACTGCTATGAATAGTGTTGAAAATATTATTGGTGTAGACCTGGGTGGAACCAGTATCCGCGCAGGCAAAGTTGTCGGCGAAAAAATTGTTCGGCTCGCCAAATTGCCTACTCAATCTCAAGGTAGTGCCAAGGATGTTGTTGGTCAGGTATTTAAGGTCATTGATGACTGCTTCGATACCACCACTAAATCAATCGGTGTTGGTGTTCCATCAGTGGTTGATGTTGAAAAGGGCATTGTTTACGATGTGACTAATATTCCATCATGGAAGGCGGTTCCGTTGAAGGAATTACTGGAAGATCGTTACAAAGTACCTGTTTACATTAACAATGATGCCAACTGTTTTGCAGTAGGAGAGAAATATTTTGGCAAGGCGAAATCTTATAAGAATATTGTTGGCGTAACCTTGGGTACAGGACTTGGCTGCGGACTAATCTTCAATGGTAAATTGTACGAAGGCTCCAACTGCGGGGCAGGTGAGTTGTGTAACATACCTTATCTGCTGCACAATGTTGAATATTATGCCAGCGGTCAGTTTTTTAGCGATGAAAAGAAAGTGAATGCCATCGAAGTATTTCACCAGGCACAAAATAGAGAACCTTCTGCTCTGGCACTCTTTGCTGAATATGGACACCATGTGGGAGAGTCACTTAAGTCTATTCTCTATGCATACGATCCGGAAGTGATCGTTTTGGGAGGTTCTGCAACACAATCGTACCTCTATTTCAAGGATGCCATGTATCAGGCTTTACAGGATTTTGCCTACAGTAACGTACTTTCCAATCTGAAAATTGAAATTTCCGATTTGGAAAATTCAGCGATATTCGGAGCCTCTGCTCTGCCTATGATAAAACAATAATCAATTAAATATCAATTGAATGAAGCGTAACCTTTACATGGTCTTTCTAGTTTTTGTCGTCTTTTTTGTCATCTCATTTCTGACAAATATCTTGGGTGCAATATTGCCGGGGGCAAAAGATGATTTTCATGCCAGTAACACAATGGCAGCTTTTTTACCGCTCTTTTTCTTTATTGCCTATGGTGTAATGTCTATTCCTGCCGGATTGATGACAGAGCGTTTCAAGGAGAAAAAGGTGATGATGGTTGCTTTTATTTCTGCCTGTGCCGGTGCGCTTATCTTTGGCCTCGTACCTAAATTCGGTGTGATGTTGGGCTCCCTATTTTTCATAGGTGCGGGTATGGCTATTTTGCAAGTAGCGATCAATCCGTTGCTTCGTGTTTCAGGAGGGGAAGAACATTTTGCTTTTTACTCTGTGATGGCTCAACTTTTTTTTGGCGGAGCGTCTTTTTTAAGTCCAATGCTCTATTCCTATCTGGTATTTGAATTGGGTCCTCAGGGTTCACCTACCGGAATCGTAAAAATTCTGGGAGGGCTTGTCCCGGCCGACCTTACCTGGGTGTCTATTTACTGGGTATTCGCAATCATCGCATTCGTGATGATTTTTGTGGTGGCTGCTTCGAAATTCCCCAAAGTTGAATTAAAGGAGGATGAGAAAACGGGCGACTGGGCAACAATAGTACACTTGCTTAAGAACAAGACCGTGATCATGTTCTTTTTCGGAATATTTGCTTACGTAGGTACTGAACAAGGAGTTGCAAACTGGATTTCAGAGTTTTTGAAAACCTACCATGGATTGCGTCCTGAAGTTGAAGGAGCTCAGGCAGTTCAATGGTACTGGGGTTTGATGACCATTGGATGCATTTTGGGTCTGGGATTGCTGAAACTTGTGGACAGTAAACTTGTTCTGCGTGTATTCGTATTGGGAGCAATGGCTTGTCTGGCGACAGCCCTATTTACTTCAGATCCAAAGCTCTCATTTTACGCATTCATTTCCATGGGATTTTGTGCCTCCGTCATGTGGTCAATCGTATTTTCCCTTGGAATGAATTCGATAGCCGAACACCATGGATCCTTTTCAGGAATTCTCTGTTCCGGAATCATGGGAGGAGCTGTTACTCCACTGATTGTAGGATCATTGGCCGATCACTTTGGCCTCCGTACCGGAATGCTGTTTAATTATGTAACACTATCCTTCCTACTATTTCTTACTTTTTGGGCCAAGCCCCTGGTGTCAAATCAAACCATATTTAATAAGACTGAAGCAGTAAAAAAATAAATAAGAGGCTGTCTCAAACTTTTGAGACAGCCTCTTATTTATTGTGGGAGTTGAAAAACTCCCTTTTTATTTAGAACAAATTGTTGATCAAAGCTCTCTCTTCATTGATCGGGAATTGATTGTCCCTGGCAAAATGGGGTCTTCTTTTAATCCACTGTCCACGGGTAAAATCCGGAAAATCAACAGAAGCACCGCCTCTGGCCACAGACATCTCCGACAAGGCAGAAACAGCGCTCCAGGCTGCCGCATCATAGGCATCCAGCGGAACCTGCCTTTTATTTCGAACTGTATCATAAAAGTCGTTCAGCATGATAAAGTCCATGCCTCCATGACCGGCACCTTCCGCCTGTGCTCCTTTATCCCTCCAGTACTGATGGTCGTACTTCTTTAGCCAAGGCTCTGAGGGATCCCAAACGTGAGGCTTACTCTGACCCTCGACATAGATCTCCTGGGCAGGATCCTGCCAGTTTCCTGATCCTTCACCTCTCCAGATTCCATTCGTCCCCTGAACCCGAAAACCAAGCGAGTAGGGGCGTGGCAAGTTGGTGTCATGTGTAACCAGGATCGTTTCGCCATTCGCACATTTGATCATTGTGGTGACGATGTCACCTAAATTGAACTGGATATTCTTCAAAACACTATCTTTTGATGCATGATCTTCAACAAAATCATGCAAGCCCCTTGATTTTGTTGCCATAGCAGACAGCGTCAGGAAACGGTTTCCCCGATTTATGTCCAGATAGGTGCCTATTGGTCCTAAGCCGTGCGTAGGATAAAGATCTCCGTTACGGCGGACAGAATGCAATCCACGCCATTGAGCCTCAGAATGGGCTTCTTTGCCAATCTTGAGATCATTTTTCAATAAATCAAACTTAACTCCTCGAAGATCATGCTCATAACCGCAACGGCAATGCACAAGTTCGCCGAACATATTAGAGCGAACCATGTTGAGAATAGCCATTACATCGCGGCGATAGCACACATTCTCCATGATCATCAGCTGTTTTCCGGTCTCTTCATGAACATTCACCAGATCCCAGCATTCTTCCAAAGAATTGGCAGCCGATACTTCAACACCTGTGTATGGTACTCCGGCCTTCATCGATGCAATGGCCATCGGCACGTGCCATTCCCAAGGTGTGGCAATGATTACAGCGTCCAGTTCTTCGTTTTTGAGCATCTCTTCGTAAGCATGATCGTGACCCGTGTATATTTTTGGTTCCTTCATGCCGTTTTTGGAGATGATCAGCTTAGCGCTTTCCAGAGAATCCGGACTGATATCACAAACTGCAACAATTTCAATCCCGCCGACGGTAATAGAATCATGCACATGACCCTGACCGCGTCCGCCAACACCAATGAATCCAACACGAACGATGCTTTCATCCCTGGTAACTGATTTTTTTCCTTTTTCCTTTTTCTGTGCAAAAAGATCATTGGACATCATCGATATACCGGTAATTCCTGCTCCCGCGATGCTGCCTTGCTTGATAAACTCTCTTCGATTGGTACCCATAAAGTTGATTTGTTAGTTTTGATCAAATGAAGTTTTAATATCGTCAATAGACAAAAATGATCATTTGCATTCATAAAAAGAATAATTTTGGTCACTTTTAAATAAAATATTCAAATTATGATTCAAAAAAGGTTTTTGCGCACACAGAAACCTGCAGTCACCTTCAGAAAATGGGGTAGAAAAGGATATTCTGTCTTTTCCAGTTTGCACAAGGTTATACAAATTGCTACATTAAGTATCAGTTACCTGACTTTTGCCGCTCCAGCACAGGCTGAAAATCTATTCTTGGTATCAAAAGAAGATACTACCAAGCAGATCAAAGAGATAGAGGTGGATGAGGTGGTTGTAAGTGCGCAGCGAATGCCTGTTGCTTTTTCTGAGGCAGCGCGCGTCGTTCAAATTATTGGAAAGGAAGAGCTTTCGAAGGCACCTGTTCATGATCTGCAGGATCTTCTCAAATTTGCCTCCAACGTTGATCTCAGGCAACGTGGAAACAATGGAGTCCAGGCCGACATCAGCATCCGCGGTAGTTCATTTGATCAGGTATTGATTCTCCTGAATGGAATTCCCCTCAATGATGCACAAACCGGTCATCACAATTTAAACCTACCCATTGGTTTTGATGCCATAGAACGAATCGAAATACTGGAAGGTCCTTCCTCCAGGATCTATGGCCCAAATGCTTTCAGCGGAGCCATAAACATCATTACCGGTCAGTCTGAAAACCCTTCAATGACAGCTCGCTTGAGCGCCGGACAATACGGTTTTCTTGAATCTTCATTAAACTCACACTTTAAAACAAGTAATATAATTAATAGTATATCTGTTGATTATAAAAAGTCTGATGGATCTCTTTCCAACCGTGATTTTAAGATTGGAAACTTGTTTTACAATGGAAGCTGGACCTATCCAACCGGGAAACTGCAGTTTCAGGGTGGGTACACCGACCGTGGATTTGGTGCCAATGATTTCTACACACCAGCCTATCCTAACCAATATGAACGAATTAAAACTTCATTTGCGTCAATAAAAGCAACTTCAAATGGAACTTTCCATTTTTCTCCTTCCTTTTATTGGCGAAGAAATCAGGATAGGTTTGAACTTTTCAGAGATCTTACCGGTGCTCCTTCGTGGTACAAAATGCACAACTACCACCTGACCGATATCTATGGATCAAATTTAAGCGGATGGATAAATACCGGAATTGGCAAATTTGCCTTTGGAACAGACTTCAGAAATGAAAATATATGGAGCACAGTACTCGGGAAAGTGATGAATACACCCACAAATGCACCAGGAGAAAGCGGTATTCAGTTTAACCATTCAGATAGCAGGACTAATATTGGACTTTTTGGCGAATATTCGCATCGTTTTGGTCCGGTTGATTTATCTACTGGCCTGATGATCAATAGAAACACAATGCTTGGCCGAAATTGGCAATGGTATCCCGGACTTGACCTAGCATTGAAATTATCACCTGCGACGAAATTATACGCATCAGCAAATAAGTCTCTTCGCCTGCCAACTTTTACAGATTTATATTATCAAAGTGCCACGAATATTGGAAACCCGGATCTTCAGCCTGAAGAAGCACTCTCCATCGAAACAGGCTTAAAATTCACCGGAAGCTGGATCACTTCGCATGCAACCTTGTTCAAAAGATGGGGAAAAAACATGATCGACTGGGTTAGGCAGCCCAATGAAACCGTTTGGAAATCCAGAAACCTGACGAACTTAAATACATCCGGCGTAGAATTTTCGGCACGATTGAATCCTTCAGCTCTATTGGAGAGAAAGATCTTTATTCAATCGCTTGATCTTTCGTATGGCTATCTAATTCAGGATAAGGAATCAGGAACCTTTATCTCAAAATACCTGCTTGATTATCTGAAACATAAAATTGACATCAAGCTTTCCCATTCTATAAGCAAATATTTGAATGCCAGCTGGTTAGTATCTTACCAGGATCGCAACGGTACCTACACTTCATGGATTGAAAACAAGTACGGAAATGAAGTAGATTATGCCCCACTATGGCTGGTGGATTCCCGAATTAACTGGAATAGAAATCAATTTACCCTTTATCTTGAAGTCAACAATTTGTTAAACATAACCTACTTTGATTATGGCAACGTTGAACAACCCGGGATTTGGGGCAAAGCCGGTGTGATCATAAAATTAGGACTTTAAGACCCGAAATTAAGACTATAAAAATTACAACTTACTGTCAATCAGTTTAACTAATTCGTTGAAATGAGTTTCCTCGAAACCTTCTGAGAGAAAAATAATCTTTCCCTCTTCGTCCAGGAGAATACTTCTTGGGATAGTTTGAGTTGCGAATTTACCATATACACCTCTTTTGGGGTCAGGATAAAAAGGAAATTGAAATCCATTGGATTCTTTAAATTTCTCAACCTCTTGCCAGGAATGTTCCCGTCCGAAAGTTAGCATAGCAAATTTCGGATTGTTCCGGTGCTTGTTCCAAATGTCAGACTGAATTTTGGGTAATTCAATTTTGCAGGGACCACACCAGGTTGCAAAGAAATTGATTAGCACGATTTTGCCTTTTAAATCGCCTATTTTGGCTGTTTTATTTTTGTCTGATTCGTATTGGAAGGAGGGTACCTGCATTCCAATAGAAACCAGTGTGGTCGGGCCTTTAGGGGTTGTTTGCGCACAGACGGCTACCGCCAAAAACATAAATAAGAGACAGACAGATATAATTTTATTCATCATATATTGCTTATAAATTTTGTGATATTTTGGTAGATTCTTGCGTTAACATCTTCCATTTCCGCTTTAACAAATTGATCTCCAGTGATGTGTTCGAAAAGCTCGATGTAACGATCTGAAATCTGTGAAACAAATTCATCGCTCATAAATGGCACCTTTTGTCCCTCCTTTCCCTGAAATCCATTCTCAATAAGCCATTGACGCACAAATTCCTTGGACAACTGCTTCTGGTTTTCACCTTTTGCCAACCTTTCTTCATACCCGGCTGCATAGAAATACCTGGATGAATCAGGTGTGTGAATCTCGTCGATCAAGTATATAATACCATCTTTTTTCCCGAATTCATATTTGGTATCCACCAAAATTAAGCCTTTGCTGGCAGCAATTTCAGAGCCTCGCTGAAAAATAGCCCTTGTAAATTGCTCCAGTTTGGTATACTCCTCTTCTGAAACCAAACCTTGTGAGACAATCTCTTCCCGGGAAATATCCTCATCATGTCCTTCCATTGCCTTGGTGGTAGGAGTAATGATTGGTTCCTGGAATTTTTGATTTTCTTTCATTCCTTCAGGAAGTTGAAGGCCGCATAAGGTGCGTTTTCCGGAACTATATTCGCGCCAGGCATGACCTGTAAGGTAACCGCGAATCACCATTTCAACTTTGTAAGGTTCGCACAAATGGCCTATTGTAACCATTGGATCCGGTGAGGCAATTTTCCAATTTGGAACAATGTCTTGTGTTGCATCCAAAAACTTGGATGCTATTTGATTTAAAACTTGACCTTTAAATGGAATTCCTTTGGGCAGAACTACATCAAAGGCCGAAATCCGGTCAGAAACGACCATAATCAGGTATTCATCCTTGATATTGTATACATCGCGTACTTTTCCCTTGTAAAAACTTTTCATGTCCGGAAAAGTGTAATCTGTAGCCACAATTGCTTTGCTCATAATCGTTATATTTTGTTGTTTAACAATACTTTATACATCTGTCTGCCTCGCCCAGTCGTCCCCCAGTCTCCTAGTCTCCCAGTCTCCCAGTCCCCCAGTCCCCCAGTCTCCCAGTCTCCCAGTCCCCCAGTCTCCCAGTCTCCCAGTCTCCCAGTCTCCCAGTCTCCCA
>JBAXED010000146.1:0-8413 GCA_037140615.1 Prolixibacteraceae bacterium | reverse complement strand
ATTCGCGGAGTTGTTCGCGACAAAGAGACCAAGATGCCGCTTCCGGGAGCATCTATTGTCCTGGTGGGCTCCAAACCGCAGAAAGGTACCATGTCCGACCAGGATGGCAATTTCAGGCTGGATAAGGTCGCCATCGGCCGTCAAAGCCTTCAGATTAGTTTTGTCGGATACCGTCCTGCATTCGTTCAGGGCATCATCTTAAATTCGGTTAAGGAGGTCGTGATCGAGGCCGATCTGGAGGAGAATGTCATCACCGGACAGGAGATTGTGGTCAAAGCATCGGCCCGCAAAGAGGATCCAAGAAACAGAATGGCTGCCGTGAGTGCGCGCTCCTTCACCGTTGAGGAGACTGAGAAATATGCGGGTAGCCGGGGCGATGTAGCCAGGATGGCCATGAATTATGCCGGTGTCTCTTCCGCCAACGATCAGCGCAACGACATTGTCATTCGCGGAAATTCGCCAAGCGGATTGCTGTGGCGGCTCGAAGAGGTTGACATCCCCAATCCCAACCATTTTGCAGAGGGAGGAACCACCGGCGGACCGGTCGGAATGCTTAACAATAACCTCCTGGAGAACAGTGATTTCTTTACGGGGGCTTTCCCGGCACAATATGGCAATGCATTGAGCGGCGTTTTCGATCTCAATATGCGCAATGGGAACAACCAAAAGTACGAACACCTTTTTCAGGTCGGATTCAACGGTTTCGAAGCCGGAACGGAAGGACCTTTCAATAAAAATCATAAATCATCGTTTTTGGCCAATTTCAGATACTCTACACTTGAGGTAATGAGCGGTATTATTGACTTGGGTACAACCGGGATACCTAAATACAAAGACTTCTCTTTCAAACTGAATTTTCCCATGAAAAAGGGAAAAATAACCGTGTTCGGACTCGCTGGCAATAGCAGCATATCCATGCTCGACAGTAAAAATGCAAATCAAAACAATATGTATTCGGACGAAGGTCAGGATCTCGTGAACCGTTCAAAGATGGGAACCATGGGTATATCGCTTACCAGATACCTGAATGACCGAACCTATGCCAAACTAATCCTTTCTGGCGTTTACCAGGCGGGGGGAACGACGATAGATACCCTGGATGTCAATTTGATTCCTCATCCAAATATTGACCACAATTATGCTGAATACAGGAGTTCTGTGAGCGGTTTCATTAATGCTAAACGAAGTAGCCAGTTTTCTGTAAGGGCAGGATTTGCAGCAGACCAGATGGGTTTTGATCTACTGACCAAAACCTTTAGCCATGAGACCAACGGACTTCGGGCCGTGATTGATTACAGCCGCGGACTGGGCAATGGCATGACGATGATACAACCTTATGCGCAAGCAATCTATCGCTTTAACAATCAATTGAGTATTATTCCGGGAATACATTACAGCTATTTCAGTCTGAATGGGGCCTCGAGCCTTGAACCCAGGCTGAGTTTTAACTGGCAACTTTCTGAAAAGCAAAAATTGAGTCTTGGCTATGGGCTACATTCACGTACCCAGACTCTATCCACCTATTTTATTGGAACCCGGAAGGGAGATGGTTCGATGGTAGAAACCAACAAAGATCTGGGATTGACAAAATCCAATCAGCTGGTTCTCGCGTTTGACCGGTCTTTGGGAGAAAACAGCAGGTTCAAGGCCGAAGCATATTATCAGGATATTTTCAATGTTCCGGTTCAAAGTCGGCCTTCATCTTTCAGTATGTTGAATACCGGAGCCACCTGGGGCCCAAATACTGAGGATAGTCTTGTTAACAAGGGTTCAGGTAAAAATTATGGAATAGAACTCACCATGGAGAGATTTTTCAGTAAAAATGTTTACTACCTTTCTACTCTTTCGTTGTTTGAATCGAAATATAAAGGTAGCGATGGAATAGAACGGAACACGGCTTTCAATGGAAACTATGTTTTCAATTTTCTCGTAGGAAAGGAGATTCCGCTAAAAAATAATTCAGCCATCAATCTGGATTTTAAGGTCACCTATGCAGGAGGAAAACGGTACACACCGGTTGATCTTGTTGCTTCAAGAGCTTCCAATGTTACAAAGTATGATGAAACAATGGCTTTCAGTAAACAGTTTGATCCTTTCCTGAAGGCTGATATTAAACTTGGTTACAGATTAAATGGAAAGAAAATTTCGCAGGAATGGATTTTTTATGTAGAAAATTTCACCAACCATAAAAATGTGCTGATGCAATTGTTCAGTCGATCCACAAATCAGGTAAAGAATGTAAATCAGCTTGGCGTATTTCCAATGATGCAATATCGCTTGCGTTTCTAAAACAGAATATTTGAAGTATGAAAAACCATCCTCAAGATTTGAATAATTGCAATATCACTGTTGATCCGATCAGGAGTCACTGGAAAGAAATTTTCATCAGGTTTGCTGGAATAACAATGATTTCTCTTGTTCCACCCTGGTTTGAGCTGGATTACCATTTTGGCAGTGGAAATTTTTTTAGTGCTTTCATCATCTCTTTTATTCGGACAGCACTGATATGGAACGGAAGCATGCTGATCATACAGTACTCGGTTAACCGCTTCTCAATGTTCAAAGAGACACTGAAACTGATTGTCTTTCAGGTTTTTTCGCTTTTCTTCCTCGTTTTAGTGGTTGAGTTTGGAGAATTTTTTCTGGCGCAATATTTTTTAAAAGTTAATCTGACTGGTACAGAAAAATTGGGATTGATTGGTGTTTCGCTGCTTATTACATTCATGATCAGTTCTTTATATGCTTCCACCTCGTTTTTTATCCAATGGAAGGAGAATCTGTTGCGAGCTCAGGCACTGGAGAAAGCAACTCTTGAAGCCAAATATGATACGCTGCGCAATCAGGTTAATCCCCATTTTCTGTTCAACAGCCTGAATACCCTGATTGTGCTGGTTAACGATAATCCTGTCGCAACCCGATATGTCGAAAGTATGTCAGAGATCATGAGGTATATGCTCCAATCCAGGGATAAGGAGGCAGTCTTGCTTCGGGACGAACTCAACATTGCCAGGGAATATATTTTTATTCAACAAAATCGTTTTGGAGAAAAACTAACGGTGGATTTCGATGTGCCGGAGCAGTTTTATCACTACGCAATCCCACCACTGGCTCTGCAGATGTTACTCGAAAATGCTTTGAAACACAATGTCTGTTCTGCAGAACATCATTTAAAAGTTAGAATATATATATCAGACAATCAACATATTGTAATCGAAAATGGCATCAGGCCCAAAATCGATAAAGATCCTTCCACTGGTGTTGGACTCGAAAATATCCGAAACCGGTACATTCATCTCACGGGAAAGGATATTTCTGTGATTCAGAAAAATGGGAGGTTTACAGTGATGTTGCCGCTTTTTGAGAAATCGATCTAAAAAATGCAATCATGAAGATTTTGATCGTTGAAGATGAAGAACTAGCCGCAAAAAGGCTGAGTCAGATGATAAAAGTCGTACTTCCGGATGCCGAAATTTTTGGTCCTTTGGATACGATCTCGGCAACCGTAGCCCATTTGAAAGCAGAATCTGACTATGATTTGATTTTTATGGACATACAACTTGCTGACGGGAAGAGTTTTACTGTTTTTGAAAAAGTCAATATCCTAACACCGGTCATATTTACCACAGCATACGATGAATATGCACTGCAAGCTTTTGAGCACAACAGCATCGATTATCTTTTAAAGCCGGTGAAGAAAGAGCAACTGAAACTGTCCATAGATAAATTACTAAAATTGAAGGATTATTACGGGACAGGAGATGCAAGTTCAAAATTGTACGATATCCTGAAAAACATAAAAGTGCCAATCATTCCATCCTACAAAGATCGTTTTTTGATCAGCAGGGGAGATGCCATGGTTCCGGTCAGGGCTAGTGAGATTGCCTGTTTTTTCGCAGAAGAAAAGGCCGTTTTTTTGCTTACCCACGACAACAAAAGGCATCTGATTCCCAACTCAATCGAGGAGCTATCAGAAAAGCTCGATCCTAAATTGTTCTTCAGGGTAAATCGGCAGTATATTCTTTCGTCCGATTCCATCAGGAAAGTGTACAACCACTTCAACTTCAAATTGAAAGTTGAGCTAAATGCGGATCCGAAAGCTGAAATTTTCGTAAGCCGTTCTAAAACAACTTCCTTTAAGTCCTGGATGAACGGGGAAGCATACTAATTTATGATTTAAACAATTTTGTCAACAGTCTCTAAATTACTGAAATTCAATTAATTTAGACAGAAACAATTCAAACATCATAAACATTTTAAACACTTCAAACAATAAAAAAATTTTCATGAAAACTATACTCATCATCAACGCGCATCCCGTCAAAGGAAGTTTCAGTGACGCATTGGCTCATAGCTACATCAAAGGTGCCGAACAATCGGGTGCAAAGTGCAAAATGATATACCTGATCGACCTGAAGTTTGACCCTATTTTAAGATATGGATTTACAAAGCGAATGGATTTGGAGCCCGATTTGTTGCAGGTACAACAGGATATACTCGCAGCCGACCATTTGGTTTTTGTCTATCCCAACTGGTGGGCCACTTATCCTGCATTGTTGAAAGGCTTTTTTGACAGGACATTTCTTCCGGGATTTGCCTTCAGATACCGCGAAAATTCTATGTTGTGGGATAAATTGCTGACAGGAAAATCTGCCCGTCTTTTGGTTACCATGGATTCGCCGGGATGGTATTACCGGCTGGTAAACAAGAGTCCGGGACACAATTCCATGAAAGTGGGGATTCTTGGATTTTGTGGGATAAAGCCGGTAAAAATCTCCTCCTTTTCACCAATGAAATCGTCGAACGAAAAAACACGATTGAAATGGCTGGCTGAAGCTGAAGGGTTAGGTCAGAAACAGATTTAAAAATTGTTCACCCGACCTTTTAGTTTGTGTCTGGTTTTGTGTGTCTGATGTTTGGTCTGGTTGCCAAGTTCGCTGCTGACAATGCTGATGTTTCCGTCCACTTCCAGAATGGCCAGTTTCACCTGACTGATTTTCTCGACTCCATGTTCGCGTGCAGCCGCCTCGATCTCTTCCGACGTGATCTCGGCCGACTTGAGATTATCCCAAAGCAAATTGCCTTCGTACACCAGAAGGACAGATTTACCTTGAATAAGTTCACTGATTTTTCTGCTCCTGAAAAGCAATTTTTTGAAAATGAAGTTCGTTGCAAAGAGTGCCAATGCAGCAATCAGACCACCCAACAATGATGTGTCACTACCTACCATGGCATTCTGAACGGCATTGCTAATCAGGAGGATAAAGACAAGGTCAATCACCGACAACTGTGCCAGCTCCTTTTTGCCAAAGAGCCTTATGGCTACCACAATGAAAAGGTAGACAGCAACAGAACGGAGAACAATATCAAGAATTGGTTTTATTTCCATTTGTAAAAGCTGGTTTTTAAGCAATTAATTTTATGAATTTCGCTAACTAAGATATGAAAAATTGAGTCAGGTCATCACGTAATTTTTTTATCCTGATTTGTTTATATTTGAAGCCATAACAACCACTCTTACGATTCCATGACTCAGATACTGGACAGATTAATTGACTTGCTGCAAAAACCATTTCATAGCTCGGTTTTGATTTTTGCGGTGATCCTGTTTATCATCCTGCTTGCCCCTATTTTGCTTAGAAGTTTGAAAATCCCCGGCATCATCGGACTCATTCTTTCTGGCCTTGTTATTGGGCCTCATGGTTTGGGCTGGATCGAAAAAAATGCAGCGGTCGACCTCTTTTCAACCATCGGACTGCTTTACATCATGTTTCTTGCGGGTCTTGAACTTGATCTCAAGGAGTTCAAGACCAACAAACATAAGAGTCTGGTATTTGGATTGTACACTTTCATCATACCAATGGCCATTGGGTTCCCTGTGTGCCGATACCTAATCGAACTTGATTTTAATGCCAGCTTGCTGGTCGCCAGTATGTTTTCGACCCATACATTGGTTACCTATCCCATCGTTAGCAGAATGGGTATCTCCCGACATGAGGCGGTAGCTATTACTGTTGGTGGGACCATGTTAACGGATACAGCAGTTTTGGTACTTTTCGCTGTGATCGTCGGTTCCGTGAAAGGAGAGATCAACATGCATTTCTGGCTCAATTTTGCGGTATCTGTTGTGCTTTTCCTCATGGTAGTTTTCCTCCTGATACCGGTAGTCACCTCCTGGTTCTTTAAAAAGCTTGAAGGAGAAAGACGTTCCCATTTTATATTTGTCCTTTCGATGGTATTTTTTGCGGCATTTTTGTCTGAAGTAGCCGGCTTGGAGCCCATCATTGGCGCTTTTGCAGCCGGAATTGCCTTAAACAGATTTGTTCCGAAAACATCTTCATTGATGAACAGACTTGAATTTGTGGGCAATGCCATTTTCATACCATTCTTTCTGATCAGTGTGGGGATGCTTATCAATTTGAGTGTAATTGGTAAAGGTTCATATGCATGGATCATTGCCGGAACACTTACAGTCGTTGCCATCATCGGGAAATATCTCGCTGCGGCCATGACCTCCTTTACATTCAAATTTCCCGCAACCTGGCGTCGCCTGATTTTTGGTATGAGTAGCTCGCATGCCGCCGCAACTCTTGCTGTAATCATGGTAGGTTTTAAAATGGGAATTGTCGACGAAAACGTATTGAACGGCACCATTGTCCTTATTCTTGTTACTTGTCTTGTGGCCTCGTTCATAACTGAAAATGCTGCAAAGCGGATTCTAATCGAGGAAAACGATGACCATGATCAATCGATAACTCTTCAGTTGGAACAGAAAATACTGGTGCCTATTTCGAATCCGGCTACCATGGAACACCTCATTGATTTGGCTATTGCTATAAAACTTCCTAAAAACAAGTTTCCAATTGTCAGTCTCTCGGTTGTCGATGATGATAAATCTGCCAAATCTAAACTCATAGAAGCCAAGCGGATGCTCGAAAAGGCCATCATTCATGCTGCTGCCATCGATCAAAAAGTTGAGATCATTACTACCATCGACCAAAAAGTTACTGCCGGAATCAAAAGGGTTGCAAAGGAGATTTTCGCCTCAGAGATTATTCTTGGATTTGCTATGAAAAATCAATTTTCGGAAATGCTTTTTGGCAATAGCGTCAAGTACATTGTCGAGAATACCGATCTGGCAATATGGGTGGCTAGCATACATTCAAACTTGAACCAGTATAAAAGGTTGGTAATCATATGTCCTAAGTTTGCAGATAGGGAATATGGGTTTCAGAACTGGCTGACAAGGGTATTAAGAATGGGCAAGTCTTTGGAATTATCTTGTCATTTTATGTCAACACCCCAAACCTTTGAGCATGTCGCGGCTTTCCACAAGCAACAGCGTGCCTCTGTCAGCATTAGTCACGAAGAATTCACAGATTGGGAGCATTTTCTAAATATCGGTCAACTATTGTCCTCTTCAGACCTGATCTTGATGCCTCTTCCGCGCAGTGGTGGCGTGTCCTACAAACTTTCTCAGGAGAATATTCCAAGACTGATGGCCAAGAATTTTGAGCACTTCAGCTTTATTCTGATTTATACTACTGCTGCTGATGATTCGACCGAGTTGATGTTTTCACACGACTTCGACAATACCATTATTGAAAAAGGAATGACCCTTGTCAAGGGAAGAGCCAGGTGGTTTTCCAGATTATTCAAATAGATATGTGTGGCTGCATAAATTCTAACACAGAGATAAAATAACGATTAATCAAAATTTGAATTTGCGGCAGTATTTTGGCCTCTTTAAATATTTTAGAGGAGACAATGAGTCCACCGAGTTTAAAAATCGCTTGCGATTTTTCTCTCTGTGTCCTCTGAAGTTCCTCTATTGAATATTCGAAATGAAAGCAATGTCAAAGGTTTTTAGTCATCTCAACAAAGAGCAATATATACTCTGTGTAATTTTTTAAGACTTTTCCCAAACTACATCTGCTTTAAAAGCGATTTTCCCGGTTTGAAGATTGATCGCCTGGATGTGAAATGAGGTTCCTTCCTCTCCCGACATCAGCTCAACCTCATCGCCCCATCGCATCTCCCCAAGAAATTCCAAACTGAAACTTTTAAGATCATGTGTCTGGAAATGAACGCTGTCGAAACAGTCCATCACCCAATCAAGATAACGCGTATTGTTGACGTGGTTGTTAACATCAATCTCATTGTATAGAATTTTCTTGCTGAAAACAGCCTTATCTGCCAGCCCATTCAACCTATCGGGGAAGGTTTCGAGGGCTGATTTGCCTTCATTGAATGGAAGTTCGAATGATAACCGATCTGCACGTTGCGGACGCATGGTTTCAGAACTTAACAGTAGCCATCCGGAAACTCCCCTGCAAATGACATTATCCTGCTTGTCGTAAAATATAAAATCACGTCTGAAAAATGGTCCGACCACACTGTTCGGCCAGGTCTCAAC
>JBAXED010000145.1:0-8552 GCA_037140615.1 Prolixibacteraceae bacterium | reverse complement strand
TGGCCCTGTCAGATACCGTGGCAGCGGCAGGAACCGGGTTCACCGTGATGGTGAAGGTTTTCACTGCTCCGCTGCAACTCACGCCATCTTTGGTATATACCGGTGTGACGCGGATGGTTGCCACCATAGCTGAGGTGCCATTGTTAACAGCCTTGAACGAGGCAATATTTCCTGTGCCTGAAGCTGAAAGTCCTATTGCTGCAACACTATTGGTCCAATTGTAAGTTATTATGCCTCCAGTATTAGCAGTTTCGAAGTTCGCAGCCGCAGAGGACGATCCGCTGCAGATCATCTGGCTTGCCGGCTGACTGACCTGCGCCGTGGGATTGATCGTGACGGTGAACGATTTTGCCGGCCCCTCGCAGGTAACTCCGCCATTGGCATAGGTTGGCGTAACGGTGATGGTGGCAGTGGCTGGGGCTGTCCCTGCATTAATGGCAATAAAAGCCGGTATGTTGCCTATTCCCGAGGCAGCCAGTCCGACGGCGGTATTGCTGTTACTCCAGGCGTAGGTGGTGGTACCGCCGATGTTGGCAGTGGCAAAGGCAACCGAAGAGCCGGAACCGTTGCAAAGAGTCAGGTTGGCAGGTTGGTTGACCTGCGCCGCAGGGTTCACCGTGATGGTGAAGATCTTGGATCCGCCCTCGCAGGTGACTCCATTGTTACTATAATATGGTGTGACCGCAATGGTGGCCGTCACCGGAGCAGTTCCGCTATTGACAGCCGTAAAGCTGGCGATATTGCCCGATCCCGAGGCCGGCAGTCCGATGGAGCTTTTGCTGTTGGTCCACGTGTAAGTGGTCTCCCCGCCAGTATTCAGTGTTTCGAAATTCACTGCTGAGGTAGCCGATCCGCTGCAAAGCAGCTGACTGCCAATGGCTTTAGCCTGACCCGAAGGATCTACGGTGATTTCGAAGGTTTTCGACGGACCGCTGCAACCATCCCCTCCATTGGAAAAAGTTGGTGTTACCGTAATGGTCGCTGAAACAGGTGCTGTTCCCTGATTGACGGCCGTAAAGACCGGAATACTGCACGTTCCCGAGGCAGCCAGTCCGATGTCGGGGTTGCTGTTGGTCCATGCATAGGTAGTCGTGCCGCCTGTATTGGCTGTGATAAATCCCAGTGACGTGGCCGAACCATTGCAAAGCACCTGACTGGCAGGTTGGTTGACCTGCGCCGCCGGGTTCACCGTAATGGTAAAGGTTGTGGCAGAACCGCTGCAACTGTTGCCATCTTTGGCAAATGTCGGTGTGACACTGATGGTTGCCACAACGGGTGATGTTCCGTTGTTAACAGCCACAAACGAGGCAATGTTACCTGTGCCTGAAGGAGCCAGTCCAATGCCCGTAGCACTGTTTGTCCAATTGTAGACAGTCTCCCCGCCGGTGTTCACCGTTTCAAAATTCACTGCAGCTGTCGCCATTCCGCCGCAAAGGACCTGCGCCCCCGGACGGTTAACCTGTCCTGAGACGTTTACCGTAACGCCCTGTAATGCTGCGGAAGCACCCTGGCAACCACTGCTATTCTGATAGTTCACGCTAACTGTTTGGGCACCGGCCGTATTCCAGGTCACGGTGGCCGTATTGTCGGCAGAACCTCCTCCTGAGGTGATCGTGCCGCCTTCAGAAACTGTCCACAGGTAACTGCTTTGTCCGGCCTCTGTGGTGTACACATTGCCCGAAGTGCCCGAACATACCGAGGCCGGACCGGAAATCGTTGGGTCAGGCGCAGCGATGGCTGTCACATTTTTGACTGTCTCACTTGATGCACTGCAGCCATTCTCATTTTGATAGTTAACGTTGACATATTGAGCCCCGGCCCTGTTCCAGGTTACAGTAACCGTATTGTCTGAAGAGGTACCTCGTGCCGTTACCGTTCCGCCCGGTGAGACTGTCCAGGTATAGTTGTTTTGTCCGGATTCTGTAGTATAGACTTTCCCCGGATGGGTCACACAGGCAGTGGCCGGACCTGTAAGAGTGACCACAGGCAAGGTTCCTACACTGACAACCTTTTCTGATGGTGTGGTGGCCAAACATCCGTTGGCATCCATGTAATTGGCTGTTATGGTATGCATTCCGGGTGTGCTCCATGTGATGGCGATGGTATTGGGATCCGATTCCGAGCTGATGCTACCGCCGGATGAAAGGGTCCAGGCATAATTGCTCTTACCGCTTTGGGTGGTGTAATTGACCGGGGTCATGTTGCCACAAACTGGACTTGTTCCTGTAATGGTCGGAACGGGCGATGCCTTAACCGTCACATTCTGAATTGCTTCAGAGGCTCCCTGGCAACCATCCGCATTCTGATAGTTGACGCTGACGCTCTGGTCGCCGGCTGTATTCCATGTTACAGTGGCTGTATTGCTGGCAGAACCTCCTCCTGAGGTGATCGTGCCGCCTTCAGAAACCGTCCAGTTATAGGCAGACATCCCCTCCTGGGTTGTGTAAACATGGCCGGTGGTGCCCGAACATACCGAGGCCGGTCCGCTCACGGTTGGTGTTGGCGAGGGGCTGACTGTGACGAGTTTTTCCGTGGAATTTTCGGCCGAACAGGATGAACCAACTGTGTAATTGACACTAACATATTGCGATCCGGTCCTGGTCCAGGTTACGGTGACACTGTTATCCGAAGAGGTGCCTCCGGCAGTTACCGTGCCGCCCGGAGAGATCGTCCATACATAATTGGTATTCCCCGCCTCGGTGGTATAGGTATTGTTTGTATGATTGATACAAGCGGTTGCCGCTCCTGACAGAGTAGGAACCGGAAGGGAGACAACAGTCACGTTCTTCACCGTGGCAACTCCTGCGGTACAGCTATGGGCATCAGTATAAATCACGCTGACGGTTTGCGCACCAATGGTGTTCCAGGTCACTGTGACGGTGTTGTCTGAGGTGCCTCCGCCCGAAGTGATTGTGCCTCCGGCGGATACGGTCCACAGATAATTGCTTTTCCCCGTTTCGGTCGAGAAAACATTCATTGTTGAACCAACGCATGAGGTAGCGTAACCGCTGATGGTCGGGAAGGGAAGAGCGAAGATCTCTGCGGTGGCTGTGGCCGTGCTTGTGGCAAGGGCGTAATTCGCGGCACTGGCACCGCCCAGGGTAAGTCCATTGACCGTAACTGTTTTTTCATTACCGGAAGCGGCATTGTCAAATGTTGAGGTACCCACCAAAAGGGTCACCTCATCGGGAGTTATGACCCCCGTCAGGGTCTGGCTAGTGAGTATTGCCGAGGCCGTTCCGTCAAAACATTTCGCGGAGGCGGTTACAACCGGCGTAAGTGGTTTTGGGCTGACCGTGAAAACAGGTGTGCCACCCAGCGACAGGGCATAGTTGCTTCCGGCATCCAGGGTACCCGCTTTTAAGGTATAGTCACCGGCATTCTCGCCTGCGGTACGCTCCATGGCACCTGCGATAGCATCCGCTCCCAGGAGTGATGGCGACAAACTATAGGTGAACGAAGTGGGATCGGTGCTTCCATAAACCTTGGTCTGACCGGCATTGGCGGTGATGACAATGGGTTTGGGATTGATCGTCAGAAGGCGGTTGGTGCGTCCCTGGCAATAGGTCTCGTTTCCGGCCTGCGTTGCAGAGATGGTGCAGCTTCCGGCCTTGAGAATGGTGATGGTGGTTCCGTTGGTGCCGGTGCAGGTGGCCACGGCAGGATCAGAGCTGGTAAAAACCACGACATTGCCCGAAGCACCGCCGGTGGCCGAAACCGTGAATGGCTCATCACCCCAGGTCTTTGCAGCGATGGCTTCGAACAGAACGACTTGTCCAACGCAATATTCTCCAAGTCCGAAGTTGCTGAAACTGCTGAACGGTGCTGTATTGGTGTAATTCGGACTGGAATAAGTGACATCGTAGTCGGTGTTGGCAGACCCGTCACCCTTGATCATCTTCTTGATGGAGGATGAGGTAAGGCCCTCTGCGTTCAGGGAAAGGGTAAATGTCATATCACTGCCCCCCGTCTGACTGATTTGCCAGTACCTGTCGGAGAAGAAGGTGACATTGACAGGAGGATCTCCCGGCAACAGCGCTTCGATCTGCTCGGCAAGCACGGTGCTGGTCCCGCTCAGGGACGAGAAATTGACCGACAAAGGCCGGTATTTCCCGCCTTTACCGAGTGGAAAGACGACATCACTGCCCGTAGCGCCGATAGACCGCGCCAGTTTTCCGCTGACATATCCGCTCGAAGAGGCACCGCTGATGGATCCCGAGGATCCAACCGTTAGGATATTGGAACCCGTTGTGATGATCCCGCTTTGAAAATTAAGCAAGTTGTTGACCTGGGCACTGCTTCCCATCGTGACTCCGCTGCTGTTGTTCAGTGTCAGCTTGTCGAAGTCGAAAGTGGCCGTGCTGCTTCCGTCCAGGGATTGGGCGGCAGACCCGTTCAGGATCACCTCACTGCCGGCAGCCGGACTGGTAAAGATGCCTGCAGATACTGCATTGTTGGTCAGATTACCCTCCAGCCGGAGCGTTCCCGATAAGAGAACTGCACCATCGCCCCCATTGGTTTCATTCCTCAGGTTGCCTGTGCTACCATTCAGATACACCGTTGCACCCGACCTGACAATAATCTTTCCCCCATTGTTGTATATGCCCTGGGCAGCGATCGTTATTGTACCCAACAGACAAATGACAATAAAAACAAGCTGTTTTTTCATAGTTTTATATTTAATCTCTCAAGATTGCCACACCTTCAACAATAATTCTAAAAAGACCGGACAGCGCGAGTATAAAGTTTATAGCTAGATTTGTCTCCGTTACCTGCAGATCCAATATCCCAGGCAACGAACCACGCAGAAGTTGAGCTAGCTTGGGAGGAACTCCAGTAATACCATTTACCAGTATACGAAGCATAATAACCTTCAATAAACCCACCAATCAAATATCTATTATTGTAAAGCTCAACAAGCTCATCTTTAGAAGGTAAATACCAGTCATCATAAATAACGCCACCCTCCGTTACAGCATAATTATCGCAAAAACCGGCTGGATAAATCTTCCCCCAGGTACCTATGTCATTTAAGATTGTATTTGTATTGGCTTGCCCAGTTCCAATCGCAGTGGATGTTGTGATGTTACGAGAAGACATACTCCAAATATTAAAGCCCAACTGGTCCTGGTTTGCTGCTATTAATCCATGCAGCCCATCGGGATAAATGTAGAAAATCTTCCCCCCCTGGTACGGCATGCCTAAATAAAGCGTTGTCTGCCTCAGGGTCGTTGGAGTGGACGCTCCGGAATTACTATAGGCCCATATGTAAATAGTATAGTAAGTGTGCTCAGTGAGTCCCGTTTGGGTTGTAGTGGTACTCGTCCCCGCATCTGTAGCTGTAGCATAATTGTTCGCAGTATTCCACTTATATCCGGTAGCGCCGGCTACGACGTTCCAGTTCCAGGTGATCTGAGTTTTTCCCGGGACATGGGTTCCCGCTACCGGAGCTGCTATTGCGCTGGCGCCAATGGGAGACCAGCTGCTACCGGAATACAGGAATAAAGACCCGGAGGCCCCGAAATCGGTACAGAATACGATCAAACCAGTGACCGGATTGCTAATGGCATCCCTCTGTGCCACAGTCATCCTGGGCGGGAGGAAGCCTTTACTGGTCGATTTTACATCAAGCATAGCCGAATTGTCAGGTGGGGTGCCATCGGCGTTGACACCAACATTCTGGGAAAACGAGGTCAATGCTGTTGCCAGCAGGAATAGGATTGAAATGATAGCTGTTTTCATGTCTAATGGTTTTTATTTATTCAAGAATGATTTTTATCTCTGCATTAGGAGGGCAGTGCCAGTACAACTTTTTTTCAAAAATTGTTTTTATTATCGTTGGCAATATTTTCCAAAATTTGGACTTTTGGTTAATGGAAGCAAAAAATCGGAGGTGAACTTTGTGGCAAATTTGAAATTTGCCACAAAGTTTTTCAGTTTGAGGATTTTTTTTTGAAGAAACCTGACGAGTTTTCAAAACTTGTCAGGACTTATTCTTCCTGAAAAATGAATCAGGAATGCGGGGCATTCCAAACAGGATATTGGGGAAGAAGAGTGGAGAACCCAACAGCCCTATCAATCCAAGTCCCGAAAGTAATTGCAACACATTCAGCGTGAAAAAGACATCAGAACCTTCGGAAAAGGATATAAATATTGAGGTCAAATGACAAATAGACAGAAGCAATTGAAATCCAAGGAAAACCGACAACCATTTGATCATAAAAATCTGTCCTGATAGTACATGGGATTCTTTTCCTTGTACCCAATACCGGATTAACATTCCCGCTGACCAGAGCGTATAAACCAAAACCAGAAATGGGCGGCTAAGGTAAACTGCCATGTTGGAAAATATCTCCGACAGAACCGTGAATTTATACGTGCCCAAAAAGCCAACATCTTTGACTATTTCTTTGGCTATTCCCATCTTGTACGAGAACGATGTTAGGATATAAGGAAGGGCAGCAGCCAAAAAAACTAAGCTCGGCAGGAAATGCAGCAGATCTGGCAATTTCAGGTGGAAATTATCTGTTAGCGTGCTTCGGATGTACCAATACAACATCGGACCGATGAGAAAGGAAGTAAATGAGATATTCGTAGCGACCAGGGCCACCAGGAAGGGAGATTGTGAATACAGAACAACATATTGATTTATTCCATAAAAGCTTACGGTCAGAAAAAAGAGACCCAGATAAATGGTGGAAGGATATCTTCGGGCATAGAAGTACAGCAATATGACGGAGAGAAGGACTCCGGCAATGGATAAATACATGAGCATCATCTTCTGTCTAGAATTCCAATTAAGGAAGTAAAGATGAGGGTTGAATGCACTTATTGGTTAAAGTAAACTGAAATCTTTGTAGCAAATTTGAAATTTGCTACAAAGATTTCAGTTTACAGCCAGTATTTTTCCCTTCGCTGTCAAAAATGAGCCAGGGGATATACCATCGACCTTTTTAAATGCCCTAAAAAAAGTACTTCGGTTTGTAAATCCCGACAATACACCAACAGCTTCAATGGTCAGATCCGAGGTTTTACCCTCCATCATCAGGGTTTTGGCATATTCAACACGGCATTCGTTGATGTAGTCATTGAACGATTGCCTTCTTACCTCCCTGAAGTAATAGGCAACATGATGTGCCGGAAGTTGAATAATATCCGAAAATTTGTTCATGTTTAGTTCCGGCTGCAGATAGGGCTGAAACTCCTTCATGCAGCTGTCTGATTTTTGCTGAATCAATAAAATATAGTCTGATTCGAAGTTATGGCACGGCGACATCACTTTCATCTTTACCGAATTGTCAGGGATCGTTTTATGTGCCAATTCGGGCTGAGGAAATAAATAAGGATCAGCAAATTTTGGAAGACCATATAAAATATCAGGAAACAAAAAGAGGGAAACCATTAACCCAATTAATCCTACCGCCGACAAAACCTGAAGCAAGTTCATGGTAAAAAAAACATCCGACGCATTTATAAAGGAATGGTAAATAGATAACAAATGACAGCTAACCAATAACATTTGAAATCCCAACAGAAAGGACAACCAAGTCGTCATGAAATATTGTCCGGAAAAAACCAATCGAAATGATCTGTGCTTTAAATACCTGACCAACAAACCAATTGACCAAAGCGTGTAGACAAGAACTAAAATGGGACGGCTAAGGTAAACAGCCGTATTGGAAAATATATCAGACAGAATGGTGAATTTGTAGGATCCCAAAAATCCTGCGTCATTGACTATTTCTTTGGCAATCTCACCTTTATTTGCAAATGAAGAGAGCATATATGGTAACGCAGCAGCAAAATAGACAAAAGAAGGGATGAAATGCCAGAGATCACTCCTCCTTAGACCGGAATTGTCCGTCAGAATACTCCGGATATACCAATACAACATCGGTCCGATGAGATATGAAATGAAAGTGATGTTTGTCGCAAAAATGGTGATGAAGAAAACAGAATTCGAATACAGTATAATGTAATCATTTAGAGCATAAATACTTAAAGACAGAAAGAAGAGACCCAGATAAATAGTGGATCTAAATTTTCCTGCATTGTAGAACAACAAGATGAGCGAGAGGACAATTCCGGTTATCGAAAGATATAGCAGCATCCAAAATTAATATGTCAAATAAAATATTTTTTTGAATAAACCTTCAAATCAAAAAGTTCAAATCTTTTTATTTAACAATGACCTAAAAAAAATGTTCGACACTACCTGCTATTTATAAAGAAGAGAATCAAAGAAGGATAAGGGTCTGAAGAAGGCAAAAGGATAAAGTATTTAAAGTGACTAAAGTGAGCTAAAGTCGCTAAAACTTTTCCAAAGTTGAAGCTTTTGTACTAAAATTTTCCGAATCTAAAACTTTGGAAAAATTACCACTAAGTGCTCTAAGTACTTTACTTGCCGCTTCCGGCAGGGGCTGCGGGTGCTGCAGGGTTTTCAGGTGCCGCCGGCTCTGCCTTCTCAGCTCTGGCCCCAAAAGATCCCAGATTAAAATTCAGCGTAAAGCGGATGGTGTTGGCCAGCGGATTGTTCTGGTTCACCGGAATCA
>JBAXED010000144.1:0-8590 GCA_037140615.1 Prolixibacteraceae bacterium | reverse complement strand
CCCGGTGTCCAAAAGGAGGTGATGGCTCCCGGGATGGGGTAATAGAGGTGTTCGTAGTTGAGCGAGGTGATGTATTCGGCTTTGAGGTTGAAGAGGAATTGTTTGTAATCGTATTCGCCCAACAGCGCGATGTTCAGGTCTACCCAGTTGGCGCGGATGTCTTTGATGAAGGCATAGTGGAAATCGTTGTTGTGGACGTAGCGTTCTAGTTGGATGCCCACCAGTTTGAGTCCGCGGTTCCAGGTGATGCTCATATTTTGCATTTCAGATCCCGGACCAATGCCCGCGCCAAGCAGCTGTCCGCGCTGAGTGTATCCTTGGGTGACGCCACTATGTCCGTAGAAGTACATAATGCTTCTACTTTTGTTGGTGGTGTTTTGTTCGATCTGTGTCATCTCGGCATTGAACTGGATGTACTGTTCACGGGCTTCGTTCAGCATAAAAAGCTTGCGAAAGCCAATGATATATGCCCTGGCATAATCCGGCTCGAGGATCAGGTCGCGCAGGTTGTAGGAGAGATCGTCGCGCCCATATTCGAAGTAGATCTCAGCATGACTCTTTGGCATGATCCAGCGGGCAAAAAGAGAACGAAGTTGGTTGCCGCCTTGAGTGATTTCTGTGCCACCGGTTGTGTTCTTTTTATTGATCGGCGAGATCACCGGAAAGTTGCCTTTTTCGCTTTCGTAAACCATGTAGGTACGAGCTAAGCCCACAAACAATCCGGGTACCCACTTGGGTTGGTAGGTGACCACCATCCCGTTGAAATAGCGCCAGTCATCTTTCTTCTCTTTGTACCAGGCACGTGCTTTCCAGGATGCGACTGTATCGGGATAGAAGCCTGAGTTGTCGAGTCGGCCGACGATGATTTGTCCTTCGAAGGATCCGATCTTCGTGCGGATAGGCTTTGTTGTGTTGAAGGTGAAATATGGGAATGTACCGGCGGTATTGCTCATCAAGAGCGAGTTACGCATTCCCGGTCCCCACCACATGTTTTCAGTAGATAGGCCTATTGAAAGAGCCTTGTAGTTCAGGCGGATGCTGCTTTGCCCGGGGGAGAGATGGTTGTATGCCCTATCTCCAAATTTTTCGGGTAGATCGATCCTGTTAAGATATTCGTAATGTCCCTGCCAGATGTAATCGGGCTGACCTTTGGAGTAGCCGAATCCGTCGAAGGGATTGTTTTGCGCGTAAATATATTCGGGCCGGAGTTGGATGGTGAGGAATTTATATTTGACGTAAATCCCAGTGGAGAACATTGTTTGATAACCGCGGGCGGGGATCATTTCGCCATCATTTAGGCTATAGGGGTGATGGGAGTTCCATTGGGTTTGGAGGGTAACTGGAAGAAGTTGGACTAGGAGACCAGGGGACTGGGAGACTTGGCGAGTGGTATAAAGACCGAAGGGAAGACTAGGAAGAGTGGACGAGGGGACGAGTGGTCGGGCGCAGAAGGAGATAGATGAATCGACTTTTCCTAATAGCTGGATTCTACGGTAATAGTCTTCAAGTATGCCGGTTCCAACAGGTAAAGATTGGGAACGGCTAACTAAAGGCAAAAGCAGCAGAATATTGAAGAGAAGGAGGATAATATTTTTCATGTGGTGGATTAAGAACTTACACAGAGAAAGAAGGAGGATCACAGAGTTACACAGAGTTGAAGAACGGACTTTTTACTCTGTGTATCTCTGTGGTTCCTCAGTGTAACTCTGTGTCATTTTATTCATGTTACAGCACTATCTTTATCTTGTTCTTTTTTAGAACGTAGAGCAGCAAAATTGATATCAATATTTCGGTGAGGGTGGCGACAACGGCCACGCCACGGGCCTCAAAAAGCAGAACGGCGGGGACGATGAGCAAAATGCTGAAAAGACCGCCTGCGCCGACAATCCTCGTAACGTAGCGTTTCAGTCCGAAAGTGAAGAGCAGGTTGACCGCCAGCACACCGTTGCAGATGGCGAAAAACGGAAGAAAACTGCTCAGCCGCATAATCACGATCGTCTCGTTGTACTGCGGCACACCGAACAAGATCTTCACAATAAGCGGCGCCGCTACCAGCAGGGATATTCCAATCAGAAACGTCGTGATGGCTGTTACCTTCAGCACTTTTCCGGCGAAGATCAAAGCTTGCTCTTTGGATTCATGGTAATAGGTGTTGATTCTGGGGAATGTCACCTGGTACATGGATGAGAAAAGGGCAATGAGCGCTCGGATAATTCTTTCGGAAGCGGAGAAGATGCCTACGACTGCATCCCCTGAGATAAATCCTAAAACTACTGTATTTGTGGTTGTATAAATATTTGTCGCGACTCCCCCGGCGAAAAAATGCCAGCTTTCTGCGATGGTCGTTTTAATATTATCCCGATTGGGGAGGCAGAACCTGATAGTCTTCTGTTTTGCGATCAGGACGACACAGGCCAGGGAAGAGACGAATGTTCCTGCTACCTGTATCAGCAGGGCCAGCGTGAAATCCGATTTTTCCCTGACCAGCAGGAAGGTGAAAATCAGTACCAATATTTTTGGGATGCCATTCAGCCAGGTAATCCACGACATTTTTTCGAGTCCCTGGAAGAGCCACAAAGGGAAAAGCACCGACGATGGTATGGCCAGGAACGCTACCAGCAACAGCAGGTACATCTGTCCCAGTTTGGGAATTGCGAGAAGCAGCAGGGCAAAGATTACAAAGCTGATGGTCGCAAAAAATAGCTTCGCGTAGGTGGTCGACCAGAATACTTTACTGAGGGCATCCTTGTCGTGACGTACCCTGACGATTTCCTGGGTGGCGGAATTACCGAAGCCAAATTCGGTCAGGATCAGGAAATAGGCGACGAATGCCTGGGCAAATGCGATCTTCCCGAAATTGTCTGCGCCAAGTACTCTTGTCAGGTAGGGCAAGAGCAACAGCGGTATGATGTAATTGATGTTTTGAAGCAGGAACAGGTAGGAGAAATTCTTCCTTAGTATTGGATCCATTGGAAACGAATTTCACAAATTAAAATCGAATTTCACGAACGGGTCGAGGGTGATTAGTGTGCAGAGATTTATTTTTTTATCCTTAATAATCTCGCTGAATGATGAACGCGCACTATACCAATATATTCACGATGAATTTCATAAACGATTCTATAACTACCTTCTATTAGTTCTCTTAAAGATCTTTTCCCATATTCAGGCACTATCCTTCCAGATTCGGGAAACTGTTCAATCTGATCAACCCTCGACACTAACCTTTCTATCATATTGTTAGCATACACATTAGACTCTAGAGCAATGTAACTGTGAATACTTTTCAAATCTTCAATGGACAATTCAGTCCAAATGATTTTCACCATTTTTTAATCATCTCTTTAACCTCGCTATGGGGTATGGTTTTATCCTGTTCTAATTGTGAAAGACCTTTTTCAACCTTCTCCATGAAGATTAATTTTTCAAACAAAATATCAAGATCAAAATCTTGTGGAAATTCTTTTATAGCGTCAATTACGAGTTCTTTTTTCATTTTTTCATTTTTTTAATGATCGCTGGATTGCATGCATTTATAAATTCGCGCCAGCGAAGGGATAAAAGTGCTTATTCTTTTTCCTGGGTCATAGCGGAATACATTCGGAATTGATTAATTTTCTGAATGATGAATCATTTGAATGGGTCAGGTTGACCAGATCAAGTTTTCTCCAACCAAATTTTTTGATAAATGCGACCCTGATTTTCCTGATTGTATTTTTAGCCACCAACTCTTCGGTTAAAATCAGCAAGTCGATGTCTCCTCCTTTGGCATTGTCGTCTGTCCGGGAACCAAACAGATAAACAGTTGAACCTGGAATTATCCCAAGAATGGTCTGTTTCAGGAAGGAGGCAATGTCGGGAGATAGACGCATTAAAAAAACTAATTATAACGACCGTGACGAGGATGATTCGTTAAATCTTATTTTCATATTCGGCACGGATTACAAATCCTTGCCCGCAGAGTTTGTTAAACCTTATTGCCTTATTGTTTGAACTATCAATTTCATAAAGTCGCTGAAGCTAAATATTTCGGACTTTAAAAATGTGCTAATCTTTTTGAATATGCCGATCCCTTTCAATTTGAAGCAGGCTGAGGTCCATAGTCGGAAAATTCGTTGTTGAAGTGCTTCCTCTTTATAATAAGCTGTTTCCTTGTTTCTAGAACGAATCGTTAGCAGAAATTTCTCGAAAAAATCCAGATCAGTGAAGGAAGAGAGTCGTCGGTCGACGACCTGGTTTAAAATTTGTGTCTCCTTTTCGTTTATATTGTGGTTGAGCGTTTCTTTGAAAATGGTTGCCCTAACTGCATTGGCTGCTTCGACCTGCCTGGGATTTGAGGTGGTGCTGATGTTTGAATCGTGCCACCGGTATTTCAACAGCGATTCCTGCAGGTTGACCAGTTTTGTTCCCTTGGAGAGTTCGTACCAGAGGGCATAATCTTCGGCCGGGAACAGTAGCTGGTCGTATTTGCTTGTCAGGCAGGATTTGCGAACCATGACCGTTGGATGACAAATGGGATTGTTGACCAGCATATAGGTCCTGATCTCATCATCACCGGGCGGCATGAACATCCGCTTTATTTTGCTTCCGAAACAGGTGAAATTGGTTCCGCACACACCAATTTCGGGGTGAGTTGCTAAAAAGCCAATCTGTTTTTCGAATCTTTTCTCTTGGGCAATGTCGTCGCTGTCGTGGCGGGCAATGTATTCGCCCCTGGCAGCATCGATTAATTTGTTGAGTGTATTGGCAATACCCAGGTTCTTTTCGTTCCGGATAACGACAATTCTATCGTCTTTAAATGTGTTTATTATTTGGATCGAGCGATCTGTGCAACCATCATCCCCAATCAGCAGTTCGAAATCGGAGAAGGTCTGGTTCAGGATGCTTCTGATCGATTCTTCCAGGTATCGTTCCGCATTGTAAACTGGCATCAAGACCGATAACCGCGGAGATTTCATTTTCCTGAGTTGATAGACCTTCCAATTTTTTGAATGCTCAAAACTGGAATATTCAAGATCATAAAAATCAAAATTTGTGGTTCTTTTCTTAAGGCTTCGACAAAGACAGCGAAGAAAGTCGTTCTAAATAAGTTGAATTCGTATTTGGCAAAATGGAACCATCTTTTTCCGAGATACATATTAAGTGCCAAATGCTCCTTGAAAGTCAGAAGAATTTTGCCTTTTATGTAGCTAATTACATCCAGCATTTCGATTAGCTGGACGGCTGTTCCCAGTTTTTTTCTGACAGAATAGGGATGCGTCCTGTAATTGTTCAAAGGACTTTTCAGGTAGTAAAAATCGCTTACCTCTGCCATTCGAACCCAAAGATCATAGTCGGCGCTTAACTTGTATTTTTCTGTGAGTCCCCCAATTCGGATAAAAAGAGACTTTCTGAATATAGCCGCACTCATGTTGGGAATTACATTTGAGTGAAGCATAAATTTCAACAGAAGTGATCCTGGAATCTGAACATCTGTTTGACAGTATCTTTTAAAAGCACTATCTCTTTCACGTAAATCATCGTCGACCACATTGCCTTTTTCATTTGTAACGAAGCTTTGAGACCATACTACGCCTACGCTTAATCTGTTTTTAATTGCCTTGTGAAGACTCTCTATTTGATCGAGTTCTGAAAAATCATCACATTCCGCAAAGACTATATAATCACCCTTTGCCTTACTTACGCCGAAGTTGGAAACATGAACATATCCTTTGTTGCTATTCAATAAGTAAAGGCGGACCTTCTTATTGGATTTAAATTCATCTAGTATTTCTTGACTTCCATCGGTTGAGCAATCGTCGACAACTATTATCTCAGTATTCTCATAGGTCTGCGAAAGCAAACTTTCCATACGTTGTTGCAAAAATTCTGCATGGTTGTAACTCGTAACGACAATGCTAACTAGATCATCCATGGATATAATTAGTGCAAGCGGTTGTAGATT
Organism: Prolixibacteraceae bacterium; assembly: GCA_037140615.1. Lineage (GTDB taxonomy): Bacteria > Bacteroidota > Bacteroidia > Bacteroidales > Prolixibacteraceae > CAINVV01. The sequence continues at coordinate 2,646 of JBAXED010000144.1, read as the reverse complement.
GAGGAATAAATATTTTTCCAGGAAATATAATTCACCAAACCTTCAAAGTTGAACAAGTCTGAAGTATAAAGGAGGTTTACTTTCTGATTAAGTGATATTTGTGCAGTATTAAAGCAGGCTGACATCCAGAGATAAAATAAGTATTTTTTCAGAGCATGATCGTTGTAATAATTTGTATTTCTGTTTTTCTCGATTACTTTAAGTAGCAAAGACTCAAAGGCAGTAAGCTCTTTAAGATTCTGAAAATTAGGATTATATAGTGTATTTATTAAATGTGTTTCTTCATCTGAAAGATTGTGAGACAAGGTTTTGGAAAAAACATTTGTTCTTATTTGGTCACATTTTCTAATCTGGTCTTTATCTTGAGTTGTACTGATGTTTTTTTTGTGCCAGCGGTATTTTAGCAAAATCTCCGGAAGGTTTGCCAATTTTGTTTTCCTGGAAAATTCGAACCAAAAAGCATAGTCTTCGGCCGGGAACTTTGATTGATCGTATCTACTGAACTCTAATTTTTCCAACACAGACCTTCTCAACATGACCGTTGGATGAGTGATTGGATTGCCGATCAGCATAAAAGCCTTTATCTCATCGTCGTGAATGGGTCGGAGAAGTCTCATTTTCTTGTGCCCAAAGAATTTCACAAATGTGCCACAGAGACCGATTTCTGAATTCTTTTCGAGGAATGTGACCTGTTTTCTAAATCTTAGAGGTAAAGAAATATCATCACAATCCTGTCGGGCAATATATTCTCCTTTTGAGGAATCAATTAAAATATTCAAGGTTTCTGCAATGCCTAGATTCTTGTGATTCCTAAATAATTTGATTCTTGGATCTTTTTGACTTTGGAGAATTTGTTGGGTGTTGTCAGTACTTCCATCATCTCCAATTAGAAATTCAAAGTCCTTGAACGTTTGTTTTAGAATGCTATCAATGCTTTCCTGCAGGAATTCCCCGCCATTAAAAACGGGCATAATAACTGATATACGGGGTGTATCTATTGTTATTTTATTTTTCACAAAGCTGTCAATGCAGAACTTTATAGATCAGCTTCAACACCCAAAAGGGCAGCAGCCGCGGAAAAGCACGCAGCACAAGGTTTCTGGAATATTCCCACCTGTTGAGGAAATGCAGTTGGAGCATCTCCCTTTGCAATCTCATCTCTTGTTTGAAGATGTAGCTGCCGTGTCTGCGCGACAACTGACTTTCGTCCAGCCTTGCGGTAACCAGGTACTCAGGGATATTGGCAATTTGTGCACCATTTTGCAGCATCCTGACCCATAAATAGTAGTCTTCATACACATGGAAGGGTTGATAACTACCGGCTTTGAGGACTGAAGCTTTTTTGAAAACGACTGTCATGTGGTTGAGCGGACTTCTCAGTTTTGAGAACAAAAGCAATCTTGCAAAAGTGCTGGGTAGCCGGCGGTGGGAGCGTATCTGATCGGGTTGATGATCGAACTCTTCGATGTTAGCCCCCAGGATATCCAGCTCCGGATGTGCTTTCATGTAGCTGATTTGCTTGGCGAAGCGGTCGGGCTTGGAGAGGTCATCGCTGTCCATCCGGGCTACCAGATCGTTGCTGCAATGGGTCAGTCCGTTGGCCAATGCGTAACCCAGTCCGTGGTTTTGTTCCAAAGAAATGACTTTCAGTGGTGCAATTTCGTTGAAACGACCGATCACCTTGTCCAATTCATCAGTAAGTGGACCATCCTTGACCAGAACGATCTCGGAGGGTTTTAGTTTTTGATTGTCCCAGATGCTATCCAAGGCTACTTTCAAACGCTCGGGCAGCTCCTGGTTGTAGACGGCTATCAGAACGGAGAAAGGGGGCATTGAATTATCCGGGTTTTGAAGTTGGTTGGTGCCTGTTGAATCGGGCATTATGTTGATTGGATGTTAAGCAAGAATAAAATTACACAGAGAATTATTTTCTCTTCTGTCTAAACGTAATGATATTTGAAAATTGTGACAATTGAAATTATTTGTGACGAGAGTAGGAAGGAGAGACACAGAGGGAAAAATCGCTTGCGATTTTTGAACTTCAGTGCCTTTTTTGGGTATTTCAAGACTAATGGAAAAGAGAAAAATCGCTTGCGATTTTTAAACCTCTGTGCTCTCTTGGGGTTTCTCTAAAATTTTGTGAAGAAGAAATAATATTTGTCCAATCTGAAATCAAGATTATTAACTAATATAATCTCTGTGTCATATATTATTCAAGCATTTTAGATCTAATGCTGTCGGATGAGTGAAACAACTATTGAATGAAGTCCTTTGCCGCCGATTTTAAACAATAGCTGATGAAGAACGATCTTGAGTTTGTATTTCCAGTCTTTGTTTACCCAGCCTGAAACCAGATGATGGATGGCGACTGTGTTTTCTGTAGTCTTAAAGTCTTTGAAATAGAGGTTCTTGGGAGAGAAATATTCGCAGGGATAAACATTTATGTCTTCTTTAAGCAGCTGCGGTTTCCCGTTTGGTTTGAACCCGTATTTTGATGTTTTTTCGTTAAATATCAGAGGCAGCGGACGACGATCGAATTGTTTGTTCTCTTTTAGGAAGCTTCGTTGTTCGTAATATTCTAATAGTTCCTTAAGAAGTGGATGTCCTTCCACCGATCCAAACACAGCGGGTTCGAGGTCATTGTTG
>JBAXED010000143.1:0-8670 GCA_037140615.1 Prolixibacteraceae bacterium | reverse complement strand
TGAATTGTTTGAATTGTTTGAATTGTTTGAATTGTTTGAATTGTTTGAATTGTTTGAATTGTTTTGGCTCATTAATTCGTGCAATTTGTGTAATCCGTGGTTGGTAGGGGCTAAATTTTTCTGTTTCCTCAGATTAGCTCGTGGTTCCGAAGAAATGATGCTCTACCGCCAAACACAGCAGATGGTATACAGGTAGATGCAGTTCCTGGATAAATGAAGTGCGCCGTCCTGGTACGTTGACCAGGATGTCGCATAAATCTTTCATTTTGCCACCTGTCTCGCCTGTCAAGCCGATTACTTTAAGGTTCATGGCTTTGGCAACCAGACAGGCATCGAGTACATTTTTCGAGTTGCCAGAGCTGCTGATGCCAAGCAGAATATCGCCGGGTCTACCATAGCCGATCACTTGTTGTGCAAAGATCACCTCTCCGTCAATATCATTTGCAATGGCGGTAATCAAGGCAGAATGGGCGGTTAGTGAGATGGCAGGAAGTCCCTGTTGCAGGTGACTTGCCAGATAAGAACCTCTTTCTGGATCGATAGAGGCTAATTTTTCTTTTATTTCTGTTGACAGTGGCCGTTTCAATTCGAAACTTTTCATCAGCTCCCCTACGATGTGGTCTGAATCGGAGCAGCTTCCTCCGTTGCCGCAAACCAGTATTTTACCACCATTTTCATAACAGGCTATCAGCTGATTGCAAGCCTCCTCAATGGCAGGTTTCACGGTAGATAGCGAAGGATATCTTTCGCAGAGCTGATCGACTAAATTCAACGTTTCAGGTGAAGTCATTTTCTGTATTTTATAAGGCACATAAAATCAATTTCTTACAATCCATCATCCATCATTCATCATCCATCATCTTCAGTCCGTCAGTCCTGTTGCTCAGAATTTATTTTCATAAATTGCAACGCATAAAGCCGCGTAATCGCCAATCGTATCGCCAAGGGCCGCCGGCACAATTTTGCATACCTTCATTGACAGCGGAATGGCCTCTTGCTCCAGGATCCTGTCGATGTGCGGTCGGAAGAGGTTTTCGTTGCGGGCATAAATACTACCGATCACAATGCACTGCGGATTGAGCACATCGATGAGAATGGCAAGTCCGCGGCCCAGGTATTCACCGGAAATCCGGATAATTTCGATGGCCGTTTCATCTCCTTTTTGTGCCGCAATGGCGACTGCTCTGGCATCAATATTTTCTGCCTGTCTGGCAGTGGGACAAAATCCTACCGGGATGTTGTTGGCCAGTCTTTCGAGTACGATGGTCCTGGCCAGTTGAGCGATACCTCCTCCGGAACAGAAACCCTCGAAGGATCCGGCTTTTCCAAATCCTACCGGACCGGTTTCTGCCAGACGCATGTGGCCTACTTCTCCACCCAGATCGTTGGTGCCGGCATAGAGATTTCCGTTCAAAATCAATCCGGAACCCATTCCCGTTCCGAAAGTCAGAAAGATCATGTTGCGGGTTCCTTTACCTGCACCCATCAACCATTCTGCCAGTGCGCAGGCGTTGGCATCATTTTGAATGGCAGCTGGAACACCGTAGGCCTCTTCAAATATTTTGACGATTGGGACATTGTCCCAGCCGGGAAGATTTGGCGGAGAATATATCTCACCCTTGACCGAATCAAGCGGACCACCACAGCTAATGCCTATTCTTTTGAGCCTTTCTTTGGGAAAATCAAGCAAAAGTTTGTCTATATGAGATTTGAACTCATCCAAAATTTCCTCATAGCCGCGCTGATCGGTTCGGGTCTCAAAAAATATTTTACGCAGAACAGAAAAATTCTCATCGCCAATCACAACGGCGCATTTGGTTCCGCCAATGTCAAGCCCGATGTAAAAGTGACCGGAATTTGGTTTCATATTTGTTAATTCTTTAGTAGTCATTCAGTACGGATCCTAAGACTAAATCAGTACAATTTGCAGTAGTCAGTTAACAGACTTTCAAAAGTAGTTTTTTTCTGCACTTGGGAGAACATCAGAGGGGAGAGAATAATGGGTCCGGGAATATTTTTTGCTAATGGTTCTCTGGATTTAAATCAACCGGCGAATTCATCATCCTTAAATGGTGGATCTTATTTTGGATTTAACTGGTAATAGTTGTATTTGTCGGCCAACCCTATTCTCAGAAACCGGCGACTGATCAAAGTCTTTCCATTCTCAGGTGTAAATTCTGCCACCAAAACATAACCATCCGTTTCTGCAGGCAAAACCAATGAAACCGGAATATCAGTGCGCAGGAAGGATTCTAATTTCACAGGGAAATTCTGTTCGGCGGTAATCGTTCCTTTGGAGTTGATGAGTTGAATCTTTACCGTTCCAATAGCCATTTTGTTCAGATTATTGATGCCGGCAAGGTTGAATATCAAAGTCGAGCCTGCTTTATGAGGTTCAACCATTTTGGTGTAGCGCTCGTCGGTAAGGTTAATAAAAGTTGCGACAGGGGCAAAGGCATGTTGAAACCAATCGATCGTTGGAGATGGTCTCAGGTCTTTGATATTACCCATAAACCAATCTCCGGTATAGCCGTAATTGTTGGCCAGGAAACAAAATGCCAGCACTCCGGCCACAGAAGGATTGCTGCGAAGCCATTCGGTTTCGAGCTGCAACCAGTAAGCTTGCAATGCGAAATTTTCTTCGGGCAAGGAGTTTTTACCAAGATAATGATCGTAAACCGCTACGGTCAATTTACTTGGCGAGCCGTTTCTCCAAAGCCAGATCCATCCGTATTCGTTAATCAGTTGGGGGGAGCCGGCGTCATGGATATCCTGAATAACTTTTGGGTTAAAATCGAGATTTCCCAAAGGATAGACATTGCGGTTTGCCCCTGGCTGAATCCAATTTACAACACCCTGGTAAGGATGCGGTTCGTCCATTTCGTCCAGAGCCATGTGATCATCGGTCATGTAGCCTGCGTCCCAAACCCTTGTTGGATCCAGCTTTTTCAACTCCGGGATCAACGTGTTCCCGATGTAATCGTCCCAATTTTCATTGATGGCATCCCATATCGCAATGCTTGGATGGTTCCCGTCGGTCCAAACCCAATCGGTATATTCCTTCCGGATTTGCTCGTCCCATCCATGATTCTGCCAGTAGAGCCATTCATTCTGAAACATCAGTCCGTATTCGTCGGCCAGATCGTACCAGAAATCGGGCGCTATTCCTACGCAAATACGCATCATGTTCCAATTGAGCTTTTTCGGGAAATCCACTATTAGTTTTTTTACCCATTCCTTGTCCCACACCAGATTTCCGCAGTCAGGATCTTCAAAAAAGCGTTGAAGGGTAACATTGGTCCCGCGAAGAATTATCTTTTCGCCGTTCAGGTAGAAAAATTTCCCTTTTCTGGTAAAGTCCCGCATCCCAAATTGCTTGCTGATCTCATCCGAGACGATTGTGTCGTTTCTTAAAGTGGCTCGTGCGGTATATAAAAAAGGTTTTTCGGGCGACCATTTGTTAAATGCCGGTATCGGAATTTCAATTTTTGCTTCGGTGATATTGTCTCGTTTTGTTTTGATTCGACAGTTTTTGGAGACCACTACTTTCCCCGATAGCTTTTCAACAATCGAAATTACCAGGGTGGAGGAATCACTCATCGCATCACCGTAAAAAATCTGAGATGGTCGGAAATTTCGAATTTGTGCCTTAACGGTTACACTTCTATTTGCAACAGAGGGCAAAACCAGCAACCGGTTGATCCGCAGGTTGCCGGTGAACGAGATCAAAACATCATCCCAAATTCCCGGAAGGTAATGTTCCTTCTCTTTATCCGTGCCGCCTGCAGCCTCGCTGGGCAGCCAAACACGGTCACCCACTTTAATCAGGATTTCATTTTCGGCACCAAATTTCAGCGCTTTGGCAATGGGAAATTCAACAGGCGTATAACAAGCAATTGAGGTTCCCAGGTCAATGCCATTTACGAAAACCTGCGTCACATACTGGCTCTTTTTGATGGTGATAACAGCCTCCTTCCCCTCCAGGTCTTTTGAGATAAAAACTGATTTTCGGTACCAACTGTAACGGGGTGTGTAGTCAATGTTGTAGAGGTTGTGCTGATCTTTTGCTTCAACACGGTCGGCTTGTCTGAAAAATTTGTCGTAATCGTCAATCTTTGGGGTTGCCATGTGCACCAGTCCGGGAACAGGAATGGTTCGGGTGAATTTTGAAGGAGGAAAAGCATTCAACGTCTGGTCAAATTGCCAGGTTCCATTCAGGTTGATAACAGTTCTCTCACTGTTAGGTGAAGCATTTGCAAGAAGCGAAATGCAGAGAAACAACAAGATGCATAATTTCTTCATGGTTAAGTCGTTTGTTCCATTTGGTTGTATTTGCTAACAAATTGGACATTGCTTTTCAAGTTATTCTTTAAAGTCTTTTGGTTCATGCATCCTGGTAATGCTATGCAAAAATTTATTTCAATGTAATAATTATTTTTGTAGTAATTTTAATTGATTTCTTCCATCTCAGAATGAATAGAATCCTTTTTTCGACCTGCCTGCTTTTTGCATCAGTTTTTGCAGTTCTTGCTCATCCTGTTGCATCTTTGTTGCCTTACGAACAGCCAGCCAGCTACATTGATGAAGTGTTATCTGTTATTGAACCGTTGTGCACATCAGTTTTTCCAGAGACCGATAGCAAGGATATTGTCGGTGAAATAGTGAATTTTCAGGATTTTCAATCGAAATATGTTGATCCAAGGAACGTGGATATCTGGTTACCTGAAAGCTACCGTACTTCTCCCAACAAGAGATATCCAGTGTTGTATATGCATGATGGTCAGGTGCTTTTCCAACGCGGCAGGGGTCTGTCGGGCGAAGAATGGGAAGTGGATGAGACGATGACCAAACTGATCAGGGAAAACAAAATCAGGGAGGCCATTGTGGTTGGAATTTGGAATACAGGGAAGCGATTCAGAGAATATCAGCCAAATGGTCCCTTTGAAAAAGTAACAGCCCAAACTAAAAAACTAAGAGACAGTCTTGATGTGGAGTATCATGGTGCCCCTTTGTCGGATGAATACCTGAAATTTATTATCGAAGAATTGAAGCCTTTTGTGGACCAAAATTTCCGGACTTTGACCGATAAAAAGAATACCTGCATGATGGGTTCCAGCATGGGCGGTTTAATTACAATTTATGCAGAAGCAAAGTATCCTGAGGTTTTTGGTGCGGTAGCCTGTCTGTCAACGCATTTTCCGATCAGCTTGAGAAGGAACAATCCCGAAATTCCATCGCTCGTTATCAACTATTTAAAGACGAGTTTGCCAAATGGTGAAAATAATCGGATCTATTTTGATTTTGGTACCGAGACATTGGATACCTGGTATGAGCCCTATCAAAAGCTAATGGATCTGGCTATGAAATCCATTGGTTATGTTCAAGGCAAGAATTGGGAAACCCGGAATTTTGAAGGTGCCGAACATTCTGAAGTGGCCTGGCGCAAAAGGCTGGATATTCCCCTTGTCTTTTTGCTGGGGAAGTAAATCTTTGTGATAATTCTTACCTTTGGTGAGATTCACAACTACACCCTATTACCATGAAGCCTCTATTATCAGGATTTGCTGCTTTATCGCTTTTCGTGTTTTTCTCCTGTCAAAAGCCTGTGAAAGTTGAAGAGCAGCTTCTCTCAAAAAACTGGACAATTATCTCCTCCAAAAAAACCGATCTGGATGGGAAAGCCTTGACTGCTTCCAACGATTTTGACCAGTCGAAATGGGTCAAAACAAGCGTTCCCACTACCGTGATGGGCGCTCTGGTTGAGGCCGGAGTTATCAAGGATCCTTTCTTTGGCAAGAACCTCGAAAACATTCCGAAAACTGATTTTCAGGACCCATGGTGGTTTCGAACTTCCTTCGATTTGGAGCAGTTCAGTTCTGATAACGAAGTCGCCCGCTTGCTTTTGGACGGGATTAATTACAGGGCCAACATCTGGCTCAACGGCTCAAAAATTGCCTCGCAAGACAGTATTTATGGGGCTTTCAGGCAATTTGATTTTAATATTTCGAAGTATGCAAAGGCAAAAGGCAACCTTCTTGCCATTGAAATAATCCCCCCAAAGCCCCGCGATTTTTACATGGGATTTGTCGACTGGGCACCCACGCCTCCCGACAAGTACATGGGAATTTTTCGCGAGGTGCACATCAAAAGAACGGGTCTCGTGTCGTTGGACAGGATATTTGTTGCCCCGGATGTTGATCTTAAAACCTTAAAAAGTGCGACCCTGACCGTCACTGCCAATGTGACGAATTATTCAAAGGAGACTAAACAGGTAGAAGTAAGTGGAAAGATTGAGAATATTTCGTTTAAATCGGATTTTCCAATTAATCCGGGTGAAACCAAACCCGTCAAGTTTGATTTGAAAGTCGAGAACCCCAGATTGTGGTGGCCTAGTGGCTTGGGAAAAGCCGAGATGTATGACCTGAAGATGGAGCTGAAAGATGGTTTTCAGCTAGTAGACCAAAAATCGACAAAGTTCGGGATTCGCAAAATTGAGACCTTCCTCACCAAAGATACCGTTCGTGGATACAAAGTCAACGGCCGCGAAGTGTTGATCAAAAGTGGGGGTTGGGTCGACGATCTTTTCCTCCGGTACATGCCGGAGAAAGATGCAGCACAGATCCGTCTGGTCAAGGAGATGAACATGAACTCCATCCGTTTCGAAGGCATCTGGGGAAATAACCATCACATTTTTGACCTCTGCGATGAAAACGGAATACTCATGATGGTGGGATGGAGCTGTCAGTGGGAGTGGCCCGATTACCTCGGACTGGAGATGAAGGTTGATCCGGATGGAGCCAATATGCCGATCAATGCAGGGGTTGAGTTGAATGGAGTTAGATTGAGTCCAAAAGAGGAGGATCTGTTGGCCCTTTATCTGAAAGACCAGGTTCTCTGGTTGCGAAACCACCCATCCATCCTTACCTGGGCAACCGGCAGCGATGCTTATCCAAAAACTGAATTAGAGGCAAAATACATCAAGGTCTTGGAGCAGATTGATCAAACCAGGCCTTTGCTTATCTCTTCCGGAAATTTCACCAGCAAGATTTCCGGTCCTTCCGGCATGAAAATGAATGGTCCGTACGAATACGTGCCGCCTGTCTATTGGTACGAGGATAAAAAGGCCGGAGGTGCTTTCGGATTCAATTCGGAGACCGGTCCCGGTCCGCAAATACCGCCAATTTGGTGCATCAAACAGATGATGCCCGAAGATAAATTTTGGCCTCCGTTGAACGACCAATGGGATTATCACTCGGGAAGGAAGGATTTCAGTTCGGTCAAAGTTTACCTGACCGCGCTCAACAAAAGATATGGCGAACCTAAGAATCTTGAAGAGCTGGCATTGAAGTCCCAGTTGATGAATTACGAAGCCATCCGGCCGATGTTCGAGGCTTTTGTAGTGAACAAACCTGTCTCTACTGGGGTGGTACAATGGATGCTTAATTCACCCTGGCCTGAGTTTTACTGGCAGTTGTACGATTATTCGCTGATGCCGACAGGCGCGCTTTATGGTACTAAAAAAGCCTGTGCGCCACTGAACCTGATGTACAATTACTTCGATAAAAAAGTCTATGTCAGCAATGATGGCGTCGGTCCGATGGAAAATTATGATGCAGAAATTTCACTTTGGAATCTTCAGTCGGAGAAGATATTTGAGAAGTCTTTAAAAGTTTCGGCTCTCGAAAATCAATCGAAATTTTTAAGTGAGCTGCCTGTTCTCAAAGGTGACAGGGAAGTCTATTTTTTGGATTTAAAACTGAAAAACTCTTCCGGGGATGTTGTTGCCGACAATTTCTATTGGCTGTCAACACAGCCTGATCAGATGGCGTGGGACAAATATCTCTGGTTTTATACACCGCAGAAGGAGTTTGCGGATTTTACGAAGATCAATGAAATGCCGCCGGTAAAACCTGAAATTGCCAAAATTGACGCAAAAGACGGGGACGAGGGGACGATAAAGTTGACGATTAGGAATCCGGCGAAAGCCATTTCTTTCTTTACCGAAATTGTGCTGGAAAAAAAGGCAGCTGGAGCTCCGGTTTTACCGCAATTCCTGAGTGATAATTACATTTCATTGCTGCCGGGAGAGACTAAAACGGTAATAATCAAATACCATTTAAAAGATCTGGCAGGCGATCAGCCGGTGATCAAAATTCAGGGGATCAACTATCCGGGGAGGATAGAGATATGAGACATGAGATATAAGACATGAGATCAAAAGCAGATGGATAATTCGCAAAAAAATAACCCCCTTCACGGGAAGACACTCGAGATGATATTGACCGAGCTGGTCGATTTTTACGGTTGGCCGCAACTGGCGTATATGATCCGGATCAACTGCTTTTCCAATGATCCATCCATCAAATCGAGTCTTACTTTCCTTCGAAAGACAGAGTGGGCCAGGAAAAAAGTGGAGGAATTGTATGTTGAGAGTCTTGAAATCAGGAATAAGCGCAATCCCCCGAGACGGATAAAAGAGTGATTTTCAGATAGAAATTGCTGAGACACCGAATTACCGTGAGATCCCCGAAAAAATGTTACCTTTGCGCAGATTTTTCAGACAATCAGCAGTAATAATGGGACATAAATCAGGATTTGTAAATATTATCGGTAATCCAAACGTTGGCAAGTCGACTTTGATGAACGCCATGGTGGGGGAGAAGCTTTCGA
>JBAXED010000142.1:0-8671 GCA_037140615.1 Prolixibacteraceae bacterium | reverse complement strand
ATCCGCGGAGCGAGAAAACCTTTGGTGGTTGAGCTTACATCGAGAATGGCACTGGCATGGGGAGTTGAGCCATCGGAGTTGATGCCCACGCTCTGGGCGTATGTGCCCACTGTCATCAACAGTGCGCTGAGCAACAATAGAAAATTTTTCATTGCAATTGATTTTTTAATGCTTCACTGATCAGTAATTCTTTCACCACCATCGGTATTTTTTCAAAATCATCCGCTTTTGAAAAGAAATAATCGACGCCGGCTTGAGTGGCCAGCTGCTGGTGATAACTTGATGAAAATAGGGTGAGAATGATGAATTTGAGTGTTTTGTCCTGTTTTCGGATCTCATTTAAAACTTCAATGCCCGTTAATCCGGGCATTTTGATATCGACGATTGCCAGATCGGGTTTCAGCATTTTCAGTGCTTCAAGGGCATCTGTCCCGTTCCTGCACGACTTTACAATTTCCACTTGCGCGAAAGAACCCAGCATTTCCCTGAGGGTTTCAAGAATAAATTCTGAATCATCTGCCAATAGGACTTTCATAGCCGTATATTTTAACAGCTAAAAGTACCTGCATGGCATCAGACGGGTTGTAAGAAATGGTTTAAAGATTTGTAAGAAATGTCTTACAGGAAAAAAGACATGTGAGATGAGACATGAGATATGAGAGTTGAGAATGGAGATTTGATAGATGAAATAGCGGGAAGGCAGAGGCGGCACTGTGTGGCCGTCCGATCAGGGTGCCGTGTCTATATCAATTCATTTTCCATGCAATACCAGGTGAGCTCGATGTTTTTGGACAGCTCCATTTTCTCCATGATCCGGGTACGGTAGGTGCCGACGGTTTTGTTTGATATGGAAAGTTCATTTCCAATTTCCAGAAGCGACTTTCCATTGGCCAGTTTGATCAATATTTCGAACTCCCTGCGAGAAAGTCCATTGTGTTTGACAGGGCTTTTGTCGTCATCGAGGTGGTGAACAAGCAAATTTTGCAACGAGGTTGAAATGTAATTTTGACCCTCCGACACTTTTTTAACTGCAATCAGGAGCTCTTCCATCGCGGTATCTTTTGTGAGGTAACCCGACGCTCCAAGCGTGAGGGCACGCAAAGCGAAAACTTCCTGAGGGTGCATACTTAAAATCAGCACATTTGTGGATGGCCATTTTTCTTTTATCGATTGAAGAACCTCCAAACCATTCCTGTCGGGGAGCGAAATGTCGAGTAAAACAATGTTGAAAGCCTCCTTTTTTAAAAACCCAAACGCCTCTTTCGCATCGCCGGCTTCCTCAATGAAAGTTGGGCCTTCCATTTGCAGAAGTATTTGTTTGAGTCCGTCACGAACGATCTTATGATCATCACAAATCAGAATTTTCACGTGCAAATATCATTAATATGTTACTGAATATCAGTTCATAAACATGGAATTTGCATCTGCCGGCCAACGGCTCACCCCCTTTGCTGGCCTTCTCTACGCATGTTGCATCCATTCAATTGGATACAACAGGGATGACGATTTTTATAACCGTTCCGTCTCCGGGTATGCCGTAGATATCAAAAGTCCCACCCAGAGATTGAGCTCTTTCTTTCATGCTTATGATGCCCCAGGAGGTCTTTGATTCTATTTCATCCTTTTTGATGCCAATTCCATTGTCGGATACTCTGATAACAATCGTATCCTTCGAAATGTTTAACCCAATGTAAATCTTTGTAGCCTTGGCATGTCTCGATATGTTGGTAAGGGATTCCTGAATGATCCTGAAAATGGTATGAGAAATATCCATGGAAAGCGCAATGCCCATATGAATCCTGAGGTTGATCCCGACTCCGTTTCTTTCGGCAAATTCTTTCGCATACCACCTTATGGCTTCCTCAAGGCCAAGCTCATTGAGAATCTCAGGTCGTAACTTTCCAGTGATTCGCTTAACCGACGACATTGCCTCGCCAACCAAAGTGCTTACTTTATTTATTTTCAGAACTATTTCATTGTCGGAAATTTTTTGCCTGATAAATCCCAGATGCATGTTGATGGCCGAGAGCACCTGACCAAGTTCGTCGTGAAGATCCCTTGAGATAGATTCTCTTTCGCTGTTTACTGCTTTTTCTGTATGTTCGGCCAACAGGGCTTGCTGCTCAATGGCAATTTTCTCTTCTAAAAAACGCTTGCGTTCTGTGATGTCGGTGGCAAGGCCATAATACCCGGCAACATTGTTGTTTGAATCCTTGAATGGAACAGCACTTGAAGTGTGCCAAAACCATTTGCCATTTTTGTGCTGCACCCGGTACTCGATGCCTTCCTGTCGTGTACCGCTGTCTACCACCTTCTGAAGCCAGGCAAAACAGGCCGACAAATCATCGGGATAAACAAATACCTGAAATGATTTCCCAACAACCTCGTTGACAGTGTGACCTAGTAATTCGGTCCATACCGGTGAAACAAAAGTCAGTATCCCCTCCGAGGTCATGGTATAAACAATGTCGTGGATGTGCTCAACAAGGAAGCGGTACTTCTCTTCTCTTTCACGAATGGAGTCGGCCTGCTGTTGCTGATCATCCATATTGAGCCTACCTGGAGGTTGTTTTTCGTTCATCTTGATTTTTGTTTGCTGTTTGGAACCCTCAAAGCAATATACAACTTTTTTTAAATGCTGATGTAAAAACACCTGACAGGTTTTGAAAACCTGTCAGGTCTTCAGGCTTCAAATATTCAAAACATACTATACCTTTGGAATTCTAAATTGAAAGTCATGCCCATCATAGATTTAAGCAAGTGCACAAGATGCCTGAAGTGCGTCAAAGATTGTCCGGCGATGGCAATAACAATTGAATCAGGGAAAATTGCAGACACCTGTATTCACTGTGGTCACTGTATTGCCATTTGTCCGGAGATGACTGTTTTCCCCGAAAATGGCAAGATTGTACCTTTGTGTCCGCACTCAGTGACATCCACTGATTTCAAATTGTTTACCGCCGGGATTCGTAGTTGCAGGAACTATGAATCAAAGGAGGTACCTGAAACGCTCCTGATGGAATTGGTTTCCAACATCAGGCAATACCCCTCCGCCAGCAATTCAAGACCTCTTCAGATTACCATTGTCCGCACAAAAGATAAAATTCAACTGCTAAATGATTTAACAGAGGATTCCCTGATCCGTCTGTTTTCCTTTGTTACTTCCCCGCTCATCAGACTGTCTATCAAGCTTTTCGGACCGAAGATGGACCTTCAGAAGCTCAAAAGGTACAAAGAGTCTTTTGTAGAGAAGAAGAAGACAAATAACTCAATGATTTGCCACCATGCCCCTGCTGTCATGCTTTTTCACGGACCAGTAATGGAGACCGGAATGCTTGAAGCGGATGCAAATATCTGGGCTACCTACACTTCCCTGCATGCCAACGCCATGGGTTTGGCAACCTGTTTCATCGGTTTTATCGTCAAAGCATTTGGTAAAAACGGAAAGCAAAACTCCCAATTTGGTATCCCTGCAAAAAACAGGATCTATGCCGCCTTGTTGATTGGCTACCCAAAAGTCAAATACAAACAGGAATGTTCAAGAGAGAGCCCAATGGTTACCTTGATATAGTCAGCCTTATGGCCTTCTCCTTTCATTTTCCGGTCTCTCCTTCATAACCGGTTTTCCGGGTATTTTTACAGGTCTCATGGCCGCATTGTACACAAAAGAAGCCGTCATGACTGCGTTTTGTTTTAGATCGTCCATAACCAGCCTTTCGTAAGTATCCATGGTGGTATGATATCCCCGGCCATATTCAATGGCATCCTGGATAAATTGAAAACCGGGCAGTCCGACAGCGTCGAAAGACAAGTGGTCAGTGCCCGAAGTGTTCCGGATGGTAACTGTGGATGCACCCATGTCGGCAAAAGGCTTGAGCCATTCTTCAAAGATGGGCCGCACCAGTTCATTCTCCTGCAGGTAAATCCCGCGGTATTTGCCGCTCCCGTTGTCCATATTGAAATATCCGGCAAACTTATCATAGTCTGGCTTGTGCTCCTTTGTTTTTGGATCCACCAGGTACTTTTCCACGTAGCCGCGTGAACCATGCAATCCTTGCTCCTCACCGCCCCACAACGCAATGCGGATGGTCCTTTTGGGTGCAACATCCAGGCTTTTCAAAATCCTGATGGCCTCCAGCATCACCACACATCCCGATGCATTGTCGGCCGCGCCGGTTCCTCCGTGCCATGAGTCGATATGCCCTCCAAGCATCACCACTTCCGATTTAAGCGTTTTATCAGTACCCGGAATCTCTCCAATGACATTGTTAACCACCGGACTATCAAAAAATCTGTTCTGAATCTCTACTTCCATTTCGACCGGCACATTGTGCTTTAAAAGTCGCTCCATCCTGGCAAAGTCTTCGTTTGGCAGATTTAATTCTGCAATCGGCTGACTTCCCCCGGCAGTATAATTTGCGCCATTGGAACGTGGAATGTTATATATTCCAGAATTATTAAGTATGACCGCTGCCTTTTCAGCAATCAGCATTTCATTGATTTTCGCACGCAAAGCCCTTTGTGCCTGGTAGGCAGCAAAATCAAAGGTAGGCCTGCCTGATTGTCCGCCTCCGCTGGAAGTAGCCATGGCCAGCTCTTTAAGCTGATCACTGGTTAATCGGGTTGCCAAAGGATCAAAGCTGATGGCAAAGGTCGAAGCAGAAGGGATCAGGATGATTTTTCCTGAAAGTTTTCCCTTGAATTTTTCAAGGTCGGCTTCAGTCTTTACGTCGAGAAGCAGAATTTCACCCTTCACCAATCCCGGTGTACTACCCGTCCATGCAACCGGATTGCTGGCGAAACTTGTATAATAGGGTGAAGTCATGGCCGCATATGTTTTCAGGTTATCCCATCCCCCACGGGTGAATTCCCTGGCAGATTCGATCCGAACATTTTGCAATCCCAGCTCTTCCATTTTTTTCTTCGCCCACTCATTGCCGCGGTTATTTCCGGTTGAACCAGTCAGTCGCGGTCCGACGAAGTCTGTGAGCCAAAAAGCCATCTCTTCAATTCCGGAATTTTTCAGCCCTTCCTGCTTAATTTTATAGACCATGC
This sequence comes from Prolixibacteraceae bacterium, assembly GCA_037140615.1. Taxonomy (GTDB): domain Bacteria; phylum Bacteroidota; class Bacteroidia; order Bacteroidales; family Prolixibacteraceae; genus CAINVV01. Next base: position 3,616 of record JBAXED010000142.1, on the reverse strand, counting down.
CAAGGTCAACATTTTCATTTTGCGCAAGTGACAAAAAGGGCAAAGAAAAGAGAATTGCAAAAACTGCAACGATTTTTAGAATGTTCATTGGTGGATAGTTAAAGTTATTAGTGAAAATCAAAAGTAGCGAAAAAAATAATTAGTCAAAAAAATGGTAATTTTAACAGTTTAATAGGATCACGAAATATTTGTTTAGACATCTTTAAGATTTGGTATTTTAAGTCTGGCGAAATACAACCAAACTCATCATAAAATGAAAATCAAAATTATTTCAGCCATCATGGCTATGGTCTTTCTTTTACCAGCACACACATTTGCCCAAAGAACTCTGGCTGAAGCTACCAAAGGCAAATTCCTGTTTGGCGTAGCTGTTAATATGCAACAAGTCAATGGCATTAATCCAATTGAATCAGAGCTAATTGCCAGGGAATTCAGTGCCATCGTTCCTGAAAATGTGATGAAACCCCAACCAATCCAGCCCGAAGAAAACAAATTCTTTTGGGACAATGCAGATAAATTTGTGGCTTTTGGCGAAAAAAACAAACAGGTCGTAACAGGACACTGTCTTATTTGGCATTCTCAAATTGGCAAATGGATGTTTGTGGATGCCGAAGGGAAAGATGTATCACCCGATGTTTTGAAAGAACGTATGCGACAACACATCTCGGCTGTTGTTGGCCGCTACAAAGGCCGGGTAAAAGGCTGGGATGTTGTCAACGAAGCTTTTGAGGACAACGGCAAATACCGGAACAGCAAATTCTACCAGATTCTGGGTAAGGATTTCATTAAATATGCTTTCCAGTTTGCTCACGAGGCCGATCCGGACGCAGAATTATATTACAACGATTACAATGTGGAGAATCCTTCAAAGTGCGACGCGATCGTGGAACTCGTGAAAGAACTCAGAAGTTCAGGATGCAGAATAGATGCTGTTGGCTCGCAGGCGCACATGCACATGAATTCACCCACGCTTGACGCTGCAGAAACCAGTTTCAAAAAACTTAAAGCTGCAGGTGTAAAAATTCTGATTACTGAATGGGATATTTCCATTCTCCCAAGTCCGTATGAAGGGGCAAACATTTCATCCAATTTCGGGTATTCCAATGCAATGGATCCATATCGTGAGGTAATACCCGACTCCGTTCAGCAAAAATGGAATAAACGAATACTGGATATGTTCGGACTCTTCCTGAAATACAATGATGTTGTTGATCGCGTAACCGTTTGGGGTTTTAGCGATAACGTATCGTGGTTAAACAATTTCCCGATCCGTAGCCGGAAGGATTATCCTGTACTCTTTGACCGCAACAACCAGCGCAAGAGTGTGGTTGAGGAGATGATTAAAATGGCTGAAAATTCCAGATCCAAAAAATAAACTGTCCCATAAAGAGATCATGAACAAGACTTTTGAGGTTAAAAACCCCGACCAAAATTTGAGTCCCTTCACCGGGATGTCTAAAAATCATTACATCGAACTGGCAAAGTATCTTTTGGAAAGAGCCTTTACCCACGTCACCACCATTGATGCGCCCCTTGTCTTTCCAAAAGTTGACGGAAAAACCTATCCCCAGCCCGGTGCACCTGAATGGCGTTTCCGCTCTGCCGAATTTGAAGCACTGGAACGAACATTCACCCTGGCCGCTCCACTGATCCATATCGATCCGGAAACGACCATCAACAATATCAATTTACGGGACTATTACAGTAGGCAATTTTACAACACCTTCACTCCGGGGCATGCCAATTCATTGCCTTTGCCCGAAGATTTGCCTGATTCCAATTACCAGTTTACCTGTGAGTTTGGCGGATTGTTCAAAACTTTACTCCTGCTGCCCGATACGATCTGGACACACTATTCCAACAAACAAAAAGAGGAGATGGTTGTCACCATTTCAAAGTGGGCTCATCATAGAACCACCCAGAACAATTGGCGGATTTTCAATATTTGTGCCCTTTCATTTCTGAAGAAGTATGGATACCAGATCGACGATGACCTTTTAAAGAGTCATCTTTTGTGGGTGGTGTCCTATCATTCGGGCGACGGATGGTATCTGGAGCAAACCTATAATTACTACTCCATCAGTCTGTTTATTGTCTATACCACCATTTGGAACCGGACTTTTGGCGATGAATATTACCCTGAGATTGCCGAAATCATTGAGAAATCGGCCGTCAAATTAATGGAATCCGTTACCGGATTTTTTGCCCGCGACGGGTACATCAACATGTGGTCCAGAAGCATCTGCTACCGGACCTGGGTATCCGGAGCATTCCCGGTCGCTTTCATGCTGAAGGAGAAAACGCAACTTGATGCAGGTTGGGCGAGACGGCTTTGCTCGGGCTCACTTCTGCAATTCGTTACAAGGGAAGAGTTTTATTTCAATGATATCCCAAGTCTGGGATTTTATGGACAAAAGGAATACATGATCCAGAATTACAGCTGTTCGGCCAGTCCATTCCTGATGTTCCTCCCTTTCATCTGTCTTGCCTTGCCCGACGATTCTCCGTTCTGGACTGCAAAGGAAAACGAAGGAATTTGGGAAGAATTGGGAAGCAATTCGAACAAAATAGTTCTTGAAAACCCCGGGCTTGTGCTCGTAAACCACGGGAAAACAGGCACTTCCGAGATCATCCCCGGGAAAGTTTATTACGACGATCCCAATTATTCGAAACTGGTCTACAATACCCATTTCCCATGGGAAGACCATAATCCACAGGGTGGCACTTCGATGGAATACAGTTTTCGAAGTCAGGATCCAAGGGATGTGAGAGGCGATGATGTTAACTTCTACCTGACCGGTCAGCCGGTTACCAACGACTCTGACAAAAACCTATCGTTTACCACTTCGCAAAGCATGCTCTACAATGGTGTGCGGAAGAATGTCCTGTACCGGCAGGCCATCATGCGGAAACCGCCAAACAATGGAGTCGGTTACATCATTGATCTGGCCGAAATAACCATCCCGGGAGGTGTGATCCGCGTTGATCGTACCCGTTTGGCTTTTGAGCATGAACTGACTTTGGGCCATTTTGGATTGCCTCACATCAAAGGGCAGAAAGCAGTTGTCCATCAGTTTGAAGTTGGAAATAAAAAGGTCATTACCGCCTCCATCCCTGGGAGGAGAGTTGCTTTGTTAAGCTACCACGGATGGGACAGCCTGCATACACTTGTTCATGAAAATTGCAACGCAGAAGCGGATGAAAGTACCGTCATTTATGCCTCCAAAAAACGAATGGACAAGAATCCGGCCATGGAGTTAATCATCACGGTACTCCTGCACAAAACGGACGACAGCGAATGGACGGAAGAAGAACTATCCCCCGTCAGGGAGTTGAAAATTAATGAAGTGACTTCCAATTGGTCGGCACTGGGAGCCTCGGTTACCCTCTTTAATGGCGAAGAATATGAGGTCGATTTTAAAGATATAGACGGAAAAAGGTCCTGTTAAAATTTAACGATATTCCAACCGAATACTAAAATATTCTAGCCATGATAGAAAATAGTATCAGAGAAAATTTGGAGAAACCGGAGAAACTTGAAATACTTTATCAAGCCGACAAAAAAGGATTTGAGCAGGCTTTTTCCAATATCTACACGGATATTTCAGCTTCAAAA
>JBAXED010000141.1:0-8741 GCA_037140615.1 Prolixibacteraceae bacterium | reverse complement strand
TACTCCCCAATATTGAACCAAAAGGGTTGGTGAGCTAAGTTAATATTTGTTGTTTATTTTCAAGATTTAAGCTGAGATTTTGTTTATTGATATCTTAATCAGTTTCAAATTGATCCAGATTTAGACATTCTGATTAGCTTCATGCTCCTGTGAAATATATTAATTTATAGAAAGCTCAATATTTAAAGTATTTTTGAATTTCTCAGGAATCGTTTTTTTGAAATCATCAAAATTTATACAGGAGGACATAAGATGAGTAGTGTTGATACGATAACAACAGATGTTTTAATCATCGGCGGCGGACCCTCAGGATTAGCCACAGCCATACATCTGGCAGATATATTAAAGCAAAAAGGTCAGAGCCATAGAATCTTGCTAATCGAAAAAGGTAGTTCTATCGGTGCCCATATATTGTCGGGTGCAGTAATCAAACCGGCCGTTTTTAAAGAATTATTGCCTGAAGTCGACTTTTCAGAGATTCCTTTTAATGCAAAAGTTATTAAGGATAAAATGGTATTGCTCAGTGAAAATGGACACTTGACATTGCCATTTCATATACCCTATATGAATAACGTTGGCAACTATACCGCTTCTCTTGGCCAGATATGTAAATATTTAGCCGTAAAGGCAGAGGAGAAAGGTGTAGAAATATATTCCGGTTTTGCTGTAGATGAGATTTTGTACAAAGACGGAAAAGTTTTTGGTGCTAAAACCAAAGATACAGGGTTGGATCATCATGGTAATCAGTTGGAAAATTTTCAGGCAGGAACAAGTGTTGAAGCAAAAATCACCATTTTTGCCGAAGGGACGCGAGGCAGTCTGACCAAAATGCTGATAAAAAAATTCAACCTCGACAAAGACAGGAATGAGCAGATTTATTCTTTGGGCTGTAAGGAATTATGGTCTGTCCCTCCGGGTAAGATTGAGGTTGGTCAGATTTACCACACCATGGGTTATCCGCTCAATAATGATGAATTTGGAGGAGGCTTCATTTACGGATTAAACGATAATAAAGTAGCAATAGGTATTGTTGTCGGACTCGACTACAAAGATCCGTCGTTTGATGTTCACGATGCCATGCAGGTCTGGAAATCAACTTCATTTGTTTCAAAGATTTTGAAAGGTGGCAGATTGGTGGAATATGGTGCCAAGACACTTCCCGAAGGTGGTTATTATGCAATTCCCAAACTATATGTCGACAATGCTTTAATTGTTGGAGATAGTGCTGGTTTGGTTACGATGCCTGCCCTAAAAGGAGTGCATCTGGCAATAAAATCGGGCATGTTGGCCGCACAAACTGCTGCAAACGCATTGTCAAAGAATGATACATCAGAAAATAGCCTTCAAGAATATGAAACCCTGGTAAATAATAGTCTGATTTATAAGGATATGTACCCTGTCAGAAATTTCAGACAAGGATTTACAAATGGTCTGATTGCAGGGGGATTTCATTTTGGAACTCAATTAATCACCGGTGGAGCAGGTTTCTTTGGCCGGTTGAGAACCCATCCCGACTATCAGACGACACAAAAACTGACCGAATATAAAAAGAAACTTTTTAGGGAGCGCTTCAAGGGGAAACTGGAATTCGACAAAGTGCTGACTTTCGATAAGGCAACTGATATATACCATTCCGGAGTGTACCACGATGAGCAACAGGTTGTGCATCTTCATATCAAAGATCCGGCCACATTTAATGCCGTTAACATTGAACAATACGGAGCACCCGAGCAATTTTTCTGCTCTTCAGAAGTATATGAGCTTCACATTGGTAAGGACGGAAAAAAAGAGCTCCGGATTCATGCCGAAAATTGTATGCACTGCAAAACCTGCGATATCAAATCTCCCGGAGACGGAATTTCATGGGTGGTGCCAAATGGTGGCAATGGTCCGGATTTTCAAAATATGTAACATTTAAAAGAAAAGGTAACAATGGCTCTAACGATAATAAGTTTAATCAAACAAGTTCCACTTCCCACTGAAATGAGAATGGGTGAAGATGGGTTGATGGACCGGACAAAAGCAAAATCCATCATTAATATCGATTGTCAGTTCGGACTGGAAGCTGGGCTGCAACTAAAGAAACAGAATCCCGGAGCACGGTTGATTGTTTGCTCGATGGGCCCTGGATCATTTCAAGTTGCCCTTCGGACAGCCATTTCAATGGGGTATGATGAGGCATACCTTCTGTCGGACCGAAAGCTTGGAGGCAGCGACACATACGCTACTGGCCTTGCCATTGCAACTATGTTGAAGCATTTGGGGTTTACCAAAGATTCAAAGCAACCTTATATAATTGTAGCCGGCCGGCAAACAAGTGATGGCGATACTGCCCATGTTCCATCACAGGTAGCCGAAAATATTGGAATTCCTCAGGCTACTTTTGTTGAGAGTGTGCATACTGACGGCACTGGTAATGTCATTGCAAAAAGGATTATTGAAGGCGGATTTCAAATGATGAAATTGCCCATGCCATGCATGATTTCATTAACTCCGACCGGAATACCTCCGCGTAAGCCATCTTTAAGTGGAGCCATTAAAGCCCGTAACCTGAATATTACAACATTTGGAATTGACGATATCGGTCTGGGAACCGAGAAAATCGGGATTAACGGATCACCCACCATCGTTGTTAAAGTGATCAATATAGTGAGCGATCGTCCGCCAATTACCATGTCTGAAGGCCACAATGAAGCTTCGCTGGTTGACAGCTTAATCGCGAACCTGGAAAAGGGAGGAAATGTATTGAAAAAAAAGGAAGGCGTGGCAAAAATTGACGCTGAGCGCCCGGAATTTCCTGAGAAGGACTTCAGAGAAGGAGCGCGGGGAATTATTACATGGGCCGAAATAACCAACGGAAATGTCTCCCGACCTTCGCTCGAATTGTTGACTCCAGCCAGAAATCTAGCCAATCAGTTAGGGAATAACACCCAGGTGCTTACGCTAATCATAGGTAAAAATGTCCGTCATTTGGCCCAAACCCTGATTGAACATGGATCAGACGAAGTTATTATTGTTGAAGATGACAAGCTTGAAGAATACCTTGTGCTGCCATTTTCTTCTATTTTCGAACAGGTCATTAAGGCCAGGAAGCCGGAAATTGCTCTATTTGCTGCAACCACTTCCGGACGTGAATTAGCTCCCAGAATAGGCATGAAAACCGACAGTGGAGTTACCGCAGACTGTACCGGACTTGAAATCGGAGAATATGTGGATAAAAAAGAAAAAGTGATTTATACGCCTATTCTTGAATCCAGACGACCTACTTACGGAGAGAGTAAACTGGCCACCATTCTTGGTTTTGTCTGTCCACAAATTTCAACAGCCCGGGCGGGTACTTTCGAAGTTCCTGAATGTGTAGCAGGCAGACAAGGAAAAGTATCCAGCTTCAAACCAAAATTACAGGACAAGGATTTCGTTGTTGAAATTCTTAAAACCGTTAGAGGCGGAGGCGGATTACAAAATCTTTTCGAGGCAGACATTATTATTTCCGGGGGAAGAGGTACGACCAGTGATGGTTTAGGCTTGATCAAGGCACTTGCCGAAGCCTTGAAAAGTCAGGGAGTAAATGCTGAATGGTCATGCAGCCGTCCGGTAGTCGATGAAGGTGTTGCTGAGTATGCACGGCAAGTGGGGCAAACCGGCAAAACCGTCCGGCCAAAAGTATATGTTGCAGTGGGTATTTCCGGTGCAATTCAGCACATTGCCGGGATGAAAGAAGCCGAAAAAATTGTCGCCATTGACCACAATCCAAAAGCCAGCATCTTCCATCATGCCGACTTTGGTATCATTGGTGAATATCAGGACATTTTGCCTGAATTGATTGAACGGGTAAAAGCAGGATTTACCTTCAGTATTGAGTCTAAAAAGTAGGTGTGATTTTTACTCCGGCGCGTTCACTCAGAGTCACCCACTCAGTTGATGTTGTTAGTGGGATATATGTTCTTCTCAAATAGTTTAAGGTATTATTAACTTCGTTGAGAGAAAAACCAACATATTCTATGTATAAGAAAATTAAATTATTATTCCTGCTGTTGATTGTCTGCGTTGCAGTCTCCTTCTCTCCTAAAAGAATATCCTGGATTGCAATTGGTGATTCCATCACCTACCTGAATGAGCACAAAGAGGAAACAGGAAATAGAATAGAGAGAGGTTACATGACCAGGGTGGTTGAAAAACTACCAAATATCACTTACACCAATCAGGGACATAATGGCTGGACCTCAGAAAAAATAGCAGCCAACCTTGAAAAGCTTGGGTTGGAGAAAGCCGATGTTTATTCCATTTTTCTTGGAACGAACGACTGGTGGCAAGGCAGAAAAGTTGGCACGATGGCAGATTATCAAAACAATACAGGAAATACGTCGCTTTATGGTTCTTTTCGGATCATTGTGAATAAGCTCAGGAATCTGAATCCAGACGCAAAGATAATTTTCATCACTCCAATGCAACGTGTTGATTTCGTTTATATTGCAGATTATAAAAACAATGCGTGGGGCTCTTACAAAGACAAGAACGGACAATCACTTGCACAGTTTGCAGAGGCCATCAGTGCTATTGGAAAGTCAGAAAATTTTGCAGTAGTAGATTTGTTCAACAACAGCAAAATGGAAATGAAGAACCTTGTGAAGTTTAAGCGCCTAAAAGACCCGCAGACGAATTCCTATAAAAATTATCCCTATCCAAAATTTATTGGGGTGCCCTTTAACCCGGAAACAGATGAATATCCATATCCGGCGGAAGCCATTGATATAACTTACGACGGACTTCATCCTTCAGATCAGGGATACGATATCATTGCCGGATTATTGGTGAAGGTATTGGAAAAATACTGAGAGACCGAGAATAACTATTATTGGATACACCGGTTAAATTGACCAATCTGCGCCGTTTGGCTAGGTTAGCTCTTAATTATTTGAATTTTAAATACATATGCGCGGCGATTAAGGTTCAATAATCCCCGGAGTAGGGTGATTAATTACTCCGGCGTGTCCAATTAGAAGAATCAATTCCAGGTAAAACATATATTTTGCTATTTTTACCGTTGCACAAAACTAACGCATCCGATTTTATACATTCCAGGTAGACCAGCGCAAGTGGTACCATTGCAAAGGGATCTTTATAAATCAGACAATTTATTATAAATCATGATAAGACTTATAGAGCAGGCCAGAAATTTTCAGGCTAGAATTGCAGTTAAAAGTGAGGATAGGAGTTACACCTACACGCAGCTTCTGGATGCTTCTGAAAATATAGCTTTGGAATTATTAAACGGGGCCGATGACCTTCAAGAAGCACGGATAGCTTTCCTTGTCCCCTCTGGTTTTGAATACGTTTGCATTCAATGGGGAATTTGGCGGGCCGGGGGAATAGCCGTACCACTTTGTGAGAAACACCCGCTTCCTTCAATCCAATATGTGATTGACGACACAAAGGCTTCTGCAATAATATTTTCAAAAGAATTTGAATTGTTACTGTCTCCTTTATCAAATACAACAGAAATGCGCTTAATTCCATGGGAACAATTGGGTAAACAAACCGGCAGTTTGCCCGATATTGATCCTGAACGAAGAGCCATGATTTTATATACCAGTGGAACCACAGGCTCACCCAAGGGTGTTGTAACTACCCATAACAATATAGAGTGCCAGATAACATCTTTGACAACTTCATGGGAATGGGAAAAAGATGATCATGTATTAAACGTGCTCCCACTGCATCATGTTCACGGTATTATTAATCTACTATGCTGTGCTTTGTGGAGCGGAGCCTGTTGCGAATTCCTTCCAAAATTCAATACAGGTGATATTTTTAATGTCTTTTGTAAAGACGAAGTCAATGTTTTTATGGCTGTTCCAACCATCTATTTTAAGCTGATAACTCACTGGAATCAGCTTCAGGTTACAGAGCAAGAACGAATTTCCGAACATCTGAAAGGCTTCCGGCTCATGGTCTCAGGTTCTGCAGCACTTCCAATTAGTGTTCTTGAACAATGGAAGCAAATTAGTGGCCATACTTTGCTGGAGCGTTATGGAATGACAGAGATCGGTATGGCCATTAGCAATCCCTATCGCGGAGAGCGGAAACCGGGATATATCGGACAGGCATTGCCAGGGGTAAGTATCAGGTTAACTGATGATAATAACCTACCGGTTGAAGAAGGAACTCCGGGTGAAATTCAAATAAAGGGGGCAAATGTTTTCAAGGAATACTGGAATAAAACGAAAGAAACAATTGATTCATTCACCGGGGATGGGTGGTTTAAATCGGGTGATATTTCCATATTTGAGGATAGTAGTTATAAAATATTGGGTAGAAATTCGGTGGACATTATTAAATCAGGAGGGTATAAAATTTCGGCCCTGGAAATTGAAGAGGTTTTGCGCGCTCATCCAAAAATTAAGGATTGTGGCGTAGTTGGTATTCCTGATGAAGGATGGGGCGAAATTATCGGTGCCTGCTTAATTTTGAGAACAAATGATTTTAATCTTGAGCAGTTAACAGAGTGGGTAAAAGAGAAACTTCCGGGATACAAAACTCCCAAAAAATACATAATTCAAGATGATTTGCCGAGAAATACCATGGGAAAAGTAATCAAGAATGAATTAAAAGATGCATTCACAAATATTTTATAGGGTATGAAAATTTACGGAGTAGCTCTGCTCGCCAGTTGTTTTCTTTTGGGGAAACTAATGGGAAATATACTGGGGGTTCTTATTCATTTTGATGGAGATATTGGAGGGGTTGGTTTTGCAATGATCATGTTAATGGTATCCAGTGTATACATGAAAAAAAAGGGCTGGTTAGTGGAGGAATCTGAAAACGGAATATGGTTCTGGAGTTCGATGTATATTCCAATAATTGTTGCAATGGCAGCCACTCTGAATGTAAAAGCAGCCATCTCAGGAGGTTTCCTGGCGATACTTGCCGGAGCTGGCGCTACTTTGGTTTGTATAATGCTGGTTCCGGTGATTTCCAAAATTGGAAGAAAAGATGAATCACAAAACCTTAACAGCTAGAAAATGGAGATAATTAAAACGATTGCAGACCAAAATGGATTGGTATTTGCTTTCCTTTTGGTTGGCATAATTATGCTATTTTCCGTTAGGATATCAAAATATGTGACCCGGAATAAAATTCCAGGGGTTGCCATTGCTATCATCATCGGATTGGGACTGGCTTCACTAGGTAATAAAAAGGGCTTGGCAGACATATCCTTGTTTTCGGGGATGGCTTTGCTTGGGGGCTCGATGTTAAGGGACTTCTCCGTTGTTGCGACAGCTATGGGTGCCGACATTAACAAAATGAAGCAAGCAGGTCTGGCCGGTATTGTCTCTTTGTTTTTGGGCACACTTCTGTCATTTATTGTTGGGGTAGCACTGGCAGCTGTGATGGGGTATAAAGATGCTGTTAGTCTGGCAACCATTGGAGCTGGCGCCTGTACTTTCATTGTCGGACCAGTGACTGGTTCTGCTTTAGGAGCCGGCACAGATGTGATCGCCATAAGTGTTGCCGCCGGAGTTGTTAAAGCCATTTTGGTCACTGTTGGAACTCCTCTCTTTGCAAAAAAAATCAAGCTGGATAATCCCCATTCTGCAATTGTGTTTGGTGGATTATTGGGAACTACGAGTGGAGTTGTGGCCGGACTGGCTGCAACAGATCCGAAGCTGGTTCCCTATGGCGCTTTAACAGCTACTTTTTATACTGGACTGGGTTGCCTGTTATGCCCTTCCATTTTTTATCTGGGCCTCAAATTGATAGTATAGCAGCCATTTGAATTGGTGTATATTTGGCTATAATTCAGTCTTATGTTTTACCCAAACCAATGACGGATTTATCTGGATAGGCACAGACCTCCCCCTCATAATCAGGGGGTCGTGGGAGTTTGCCCTACTGGGCTCAAATGGTTCAAAAATCCCCGTAGTAGGGTGATTTTCCTCCGGCTGTCAGTTCTTCGATAAAAATGCTTTCAAGTTTTGAAACACTTTTTCAGAAAGTCTTTCTTTCGCTTCGATTGTAAAACCAGAAGATTGTTCTGCTACAATTACATTCTCCAAATTTCGGAGTTCATCCATATTACTTCCAGCTCCATCAGAATCAAAAATTGCAAAGGATGTTTTATCTTCAGTTAACCAGTTTATAAGAGCATTTTTTTCACAAGTTAACCCAAGCGAAGTATTCACCAAAATTGAATTTCTTTTTTTTAATTTGAATTCATTTTCTGAAATGAGAACTGTATTTCTTGGTAAATGAGTTGTAACTATATCGCAGGTTTCAAGGAGTTCTTCTAAAGGCAAGTAAACAATGCCTTCATTTTCAAAGAGGTATTTTCTAGTTCTACTGAAATAATAAACTTGCATTCCGAAATGTATGCCAGTTTTTGCGACCATTTGTCCCAATGTTCCAAGTCCGATGATACCGATCGTTTTGTTTTTTAATTCTGTCGTATCGTTACGCCATTTATGCCTTCCCAGCCCTTTGAATAAGCATATCAGTTCAGCAAAAATAAACTCTACTGTTCCTTCGTCTCCATAATCTTTGACTCCCTTGACTTCTATTCCAAATTTTCTTGCCGTAACAATATCAACGTTAGCAGAATTTGCATCGTATAAACTACAACACATTGCAATGAATTTAAGTGATTTGGAAGCTTTTAAGACGTTCGCATTTATTTTTGTTCGCGAACTTACTAAGATGCAATCCGAGTCATTTATACGTTTTATAATTTCTTCATCTGTTTT
>JBAXED010000140.1:0-8803 GCA_037140615.1 Prolixibacteraceae bacterium | reverse complement strand
CTCATCTCTCATCTCTCATCTCTCATCTCTCATCTCTCATCTCTCATCTCTCATCTCTCATATCTCATAACTACAATGAGCATCTTTGAATCTTTTAACTATTTCGATTATCTCATTTTGCCTTTTATGATTTTTCTGGCCAGGATCTGCGATGTCACCATCGGCACACTTCGGATTGTGATGATTTCCAAGGGTCAGAAAAGATTGGCACCCTTTCTGGGTTTCTTTGAGGTACTCATTTGGCTGATCGCCATTGGAAAAATCATGCAACACTTAGACAATTGGGTCTGCTACATCTTTTATGCCGCAGGTTTTGCAACGGGGAATTACATCGGTATGTTACTCGAAGAACGGTTGGCAGTTGGCATTTCGCAGATTCAAATCATCACCGGGAAATCTGCCAATCATTTAATTCAGGCACTTAAAACGGCAGGATATGGTGCCACTTACCATCCGGCAGAAGGAGGTGCTACCGGTAAAATTGTGAGCATCATTTATAGCATTGTCAAACGCAGTGACCTGGATAAAGTCACCGCCATTGTCAAAGAACACGATCCTGAAGCATTCTACTCTTTTGCGGATGTGCGCTTCGTCAACAAAAATCTGTTCTCTCCAATGACGAATAAATTTTTGGGGATAAGGATAGGGAAGTAAAGGATAAAGGATAAAACCCTTTATCCTTCCTTATTTGTAAATTCAGAAATAGCGGCAAATAAATATGGATTGCCGTTACAGAGAAAATCAAGGCCCCCATGGTATCTGCTGCAAATGCAAACCAGAAAACTTCTTTTTGGCCGGCCCATACAAAAGGCACTAAATGGATTACCATAAATTAAGGCCGTCTCGAAACATAAAATGGGACAGCCTCCTCATGCAGTTTATTCACCTTTTTGTTTTTATAAAATATTCGAGTGTGAAAGAATATTTATGCATTTGCGTAAATAAATTCGAGTATGGAAGAAAATTTCACAGCCTTAAAGAAGTATAATTTTTGGGAAGGCAACGTTCCTGAACTGGGATATTACCGCAAAGATTATACTGACAAAATATTTGACTATACGGGCAGTAGGCTTGTCAAAGTGCTTGTAGGCCAGCGCCGTACGGGTAAAAGCTATATTCTCCGTCAGATAGCCCAACGGCTGATCGAGGGTGGTGTAAATCCCCGGAATATCTTTTATATCAACAAAGAATTTACTGATTTCGATTTTATCAGCGATTATAAAGAACTTGAGGTACTGCTGAAGATATATCGGGAAAAACTTAAGCCCGAAGGTAAAGTCTGGCTTTTTATAGACGAAGTACAAAATATCAGCGGATGGGAACATTTTGTGAACTCTCATTCGCAGAATTTCGTTGACAGCTATGAAATATTCATCAGTGGCTCCAATTCCAAAATGCTTTCAATGGAATTGGCTACACTACTTTCCGGTGGTTATGTCAATTTTGAGGTATTCCCATTTAGTTATGCGGAATACACTGGAATAACCCGAATAGAATTAAATAAGCAAAGTTACATCGACTATATGGAGAGCGGTGCATTGCCTGAGTTGTTCGTATTACCAAATGACCAAACAAAGCGCAATTATGTATCTGCTATAAAAGACACCGTATTGCTTCGCGATATTATACAACGGCACAGTATAAAAGACCCAAGGTTGCTGGAAGATATTTTTATTTACCTGGTCAATAATGCTTCCAACCTGGTCTCAATAGCCAATATTGCGAACTATTTCAAAAGTAACGGGAGAAAAACCACCTATGATACGGTTGCTAATTACATCGGTTATATTGAAGATACATTCTTGATACACAAAGTTGAACGCTATGACATCAGAGGAAAGGAAACAATCTCTGGCAACTGTAAATATTATATAAACGACTTGTCATTCAAAAATTATCTTTATCCCGGATTCGGTTATGGGGTGGGTTATAAGCTGGAAAATCTTGTTTATTTGGAACTCCGCAGGGCAGGATACGAGGTTTATGTTGGCGCGATGCGTGATAAAGAGGTGGACTTTGTCGCTAAAAAAGGGGATCGGCTTATCTACCTTCAAAGCACCTATCTTTTGGTTGACGAGCAAACAATACAACGTGAATATGCTCCGCTGGAAGCAATATCGGATAATTATGAAAAAGCTGTTGTTTCACTCGATGACATTTCACTGCCTTCCAATAAAGGTATCAGGCATATTCAGGCATGGAAATTATATGAAATACTCTAAATTTCCGGAGTCCAATACTTTAGCCTTTAGCCTTTAGCCTTCTTTAGTTGCTATCAAGGTGCACCGACTTCACCGCCCTTCCCGAAGGATCCGCATTGTTCCTGAACGAAGGATCCCAGGCAAGTGCCTCAGGCGTGCTGCAGGCGATAGAAGGGACGGACGGTACGCAAGAAGCTGCTGTGTCCGACGGAAAATGCTCGGCGAAAATGGAACGGTAGAAATACTCCTCTTTTGACATTGGCGTATTGATGGGGTATCGGAATTTGGCATTCTTCATCTGATCATCGGAAACCTTATCGGCCACCATCAACTTCAATGAATCGATCCAGTTGTAGCCAACGCCGTCGGAGAACTGCTCTTTCTGGCGCCAAGCCACACTTGCCGGTAAATAGTCTTCGAAAGCTTTGCGCAGGATCCATTTCTCCATTTTACCGTCTTTGGCCATCTTGTCTTCGGGGTTCAACGTCATGGCTACATCCATAAACTCTTTGTCGAGGAATGGGACTCTGCCTTCCACGCCCCATGCGGCTAGTGATTTGTTGGCGCGCAGACAGTCATAGAGGTGTAATTTGCCCAGTTTGCGGATGGTCTCCTCATGGAAAGCCTGTGCGTTGGGCGCCTTGTGGAAATATAGGTATCCACCGAAAATTTCGTCTGCACCTTCCCCCGACAGGACCATTTTAACGCCCATGGATTTAATGACCCTGGACAGAAGATACATTGGGGTAGATGCCCTGATGGTGGTAACGTCGTAGGTTTCGAGGTGATAGACCACATCGCGGAGGGCATCCAATCCTTCCTGGACGGTGAAGTGCACTTCGTGGTGAACTGTGCCAATATGATCTGCCACTTTTCTGGCAGCCGCCAGGTCAGGAGATCCGATCAGGCCAACGGCAAAAGAGTGCAGCTGAGGCCACCAGGCTTCCTGTGTATCATCCACGGATTCAACGCGTTTGGCGGCATATTTCTTGGCAATGGCTGAGATGACTGAGGAGTCGAGTCCGCCGGAAAGAAGCACTCCATAAGGCACATCCGACATCAGCTGACGATGAACCGCCTCTTCGAGTGCGTTGCGGAGTACATCAATATTTGAAATATTGTTTTTTACATTTTCATATTCTCCCCAGGTGCGGCTGTACCATTTTTTCGGTACGCCTCCATCTTTGCTGTATAAATAATGTCCGGGAAGAAACTCTTCGATTCTTTTGCAGACGCCCTCCAGTGCCTTTAGCTCTGAGGCAATGTAAAATTGTCCGCAATCATCCCATCCCATATAGAGAGGAATAATACCAATATGGTCACGGGCAATCAGGTAACAATCTTTTTCCCTGTCGTAAAGGGCGAAAGCAAATATTCCGCTGAGATCTTCAAGGAAATCTATCCCTTTTTCCTGGTACAAGGCCAGAATTACTTCGCAGTCGGATTGTGTTTGGAATTCGTATTTGGATTCGAGCGGATTTCGGAGTTCCCTGTGGTTGTAGATCTCACCATTGACACCCAGGACAAGGTTTCTGTCTTTGCTGTAAAGCGGCTGACCTCCGGAAGTGGGGTCGACTATCGCCAAACGTTCGTGGGCAATGATGGCACGATCATCTACGAAAATTCCGGACCAGTCCGGACCACGGTGCCTGATTCGCTTTGACATTTCGAGTGCTTTGATCCGTAATTGCTCGCTTGGACCGTTGATGTCAAATATTCCTACTATTCCACACATGTTGTACTAATTTTGTTGGTTCAATAATTTTATAATAGAATACAATTTGATATAATATTCAGCCGCAAATATACATATATCTATGAATACAACAAATATCAATACAAAATGTCAGAATAAAGTTTTAAAATTGGTTTATTTGATTGATGGGTATAGTGGAGAAAATTTCTAAAATTTGAACTTGTTTACTACTTTTCCGACTTCACCCCCCTCATAATTGATGGTTAGAGTGTCACTTTTCATGCTTTTAAAGATTTTATCCCTGTTTGTAAGGGAGTCAACGTAAATAATATTGAAATATATCTGCGAGGTACTATCCATGGAGGATTTAAAACCGACTATTCCATTGTCGTTGGAAAGATGGCTCACAAAATAGGAAACAGCATTTAGGTTGTATGTTTTGTGTTCTGAAGGAACCACCAATGTGTCTAGAATGGCTTCACGGTAGTTCGATTTCCCGTTAAAAGAGTTTTCGTATGCATCAAACATTTTGTATTTGTAATCCTTGAGGGCAATCGATTTGAATGTTAGCGGACTTGCCAGTTTAAAGGAAAGCGACAGTTTGGATGACTGACCTACAGTGGTAACGGCGAGAACTTTTGTTTCAAGAATATCCTTTAAGCTGTTTTCGCTTAATGTTGAATTTCCAGGCAGGTAGATTCTCACTGTCACCGGACAGCTAAACTCACTTTCGACACCCAGGGCATCTGATTTTTCTTTCAGTAGCAAGGTTAGATTAGCAAAATCGGAAGGATCAAAAAAGTTATCCAGCAGGCCAGAAACCATTTTGACAGATTGGAGTCCATCCGTTAGTGCCTGGATCTCTGATTTTTGCGGAGTGAAGAGTTCTGCCTGTATTTTTACATCATTCAATATGGCAGGGTCATAGTAAACTTTGACTTTATGTGTCGAAACAAAGGTGGCAACACCATAAACTCCCTTAACTTGTTTCATCTGAGCTGCAAAAGCCATGGAACTGCCAAAGCACTTGATGGCAGAAATGCCGGATTGGGTAAATACTGCACCTTTTTCGATTTCCTCTGCTGTTCCCCATCTTTGGTCAATGGTGGGCAGTTCCCAATTTGAACTCAGTGTAAGTCCCAATATGAAAAGAACAATGGCGGCTTTTGGCGGCAACCATTTCATGCCACTTTTATTGTTGATAAGCAGAGTCTCTTTTTCAGGACACACTTCCAGACATTCGCCGCATAAATTACAATCTGCAGCTGTGACGACTCTCATTTTTGCCACATCAATGACTTGAGGGCATTTCCTGCTGCAAAGCTGACAGTTTGTGCAGGTCGATTCGTTGCGGGTAATTTTAGCTACCGGGAAGAAGTTTAATTTCTCGCCCCAAATCTCCAGGATGTATCCACCTATGGCAGCGATACCAAGAGGCCATACATAAGACAGTTGAATGCCTGCTTTTAAAAGGATGACATATATAAGTACTACAGCTGCAAAGAACCAGGTGAACTTGATGATATTCGAAATTGCTCCAAGCGGACAGAGGTATTTGCACCAGAAGAGTCTGAAAATGATTGACCCAATCACCACAATGGTAATTGACAATACCGCATAAAACCAGACCACATCTATGCTAAAGCCGGATGCGATGGCATAATAGGGATCAAATTTTTTGCAAAATAATTCGTTGGAATCCAGCGTAAAATAGAACGTGATGAAGAGCAGAATGTATTTTAATGAACGCAGAATTTTATCTGTTAATCCTGTGATTTTAACCCTGATTTTGAATTTATCCCCTATGCTACCCAGCCATTCACTGATGGTACCTATCGGACAAATATATGCGCAGAACAGTTTGCTGAACAGGATGATCCCAATGATTAGCATGATTCCCATGGCAATCTGAATGGTGGTCATTGAACAGGCCAGCGAATTGTTCAGTAAATAACTGCTGATGGCCTGCAATCCTCCGAAAGGACAATATGCCTCGAAATTTGGTGTGAATTCCTTGAAAAAGTAGGCTTTTGCTCCTAAAAATAACAGAAAGGCAATGACTCCCCATTGGAGTATAAATCTCGGAAGATTTCTCTTTTGAAGTATTTTCATAGATCAGGTAAACCTCTATTTTTTCGTTAATTCGGCAACAACGGAGATCCCTATAAACAAAAGAACTATGGTTGATATGCCGTAAAGCTGTAGAGTTGAGAGAAGTAATACCGAGCAAAAAAGGAAAATGTATTGTACCTGATTATTTTTCCAGCTGAGATTTTTGAATTTCAGGGAGAACATAGGAATCTCAGCGACAAGCAAAAAGGAGAAAAAGAACGTGATACCCAGCAAAACCGGAGTGGAGAGTAACAAATCATCAACTGCTGGAATGGTGCCATGTTCCTGGATCAAGGCCAGAGAAGAGATAAATAGGGCATTGGCCGGAGTTGGTAAACCGATGAAAGAACTCGTCTGACGTTCGTCGACATTGAATTTGGCAAGTCTCAGCGCAGAAAATACCGGAATGAGGAAGGCGCATCCAACAATCAGCATTTCTGTCAGAGACAAATTTGATTGAAGGTCGGGAACAATGTTTTCGTGAAAAAGGCTTGTCTCAAGTAGTTTATACATCAACAGTCCGGGAGCGAGTCCGAAGGAGATCATGTCGGCCAATGAATCAAGCTCTTTTCCCATTGGAGAATAGGCTTTCAGCATCCGGGCGGACATGCCGTCAAGAAAATCAAAAACAGCAGCCAGAATGATCAGAAGAACAGCGGTGGTTAATGAGCCCCTCATGACATAGACAACGGCTATGCTGCCGCAAAGCACGTTGAGTGAAGTAATGAAATTTGGGATGTGCTTTCTGATCATTTGACCATGATTATATTTCGGCGAGTATGGTTTGACTTCCTGTTACTTCCTGACAAAGTTCTACATTGACTTTGGTTCCGATTGGCAAATAAAGATCCACCCTTGATCCAAAGCGGATAAATCCCAACTCATCTTTTTGTGTTACTTGTTTTCCAACGGTTGAGTAAGTGATAATGCGTTTTGCGACAGCACCTGCGATCTGCCTGACCAATACTTCAGTCCCGTCGGCCATGCGGATCACGGTAGTGGCCCTTTCGTTTAAAGTGGACGATTTAGGCAAATATGCGGCCATAAAATGGCCACTGTGGTGTTTGAAATAGGCGACTTCACCGGGAACAGGATTCCAGTTTATATGTACATTGTTGACAGACATAAAGACAGAAACTTGCAGCCGTTTGTCTTTAAAATATTCAGTTTCTGTGGTTTCTTCAATGGCAACGATCATGCCGTCTGCAGGAGATAGAATTGATTTAGGAGCTTCTGTGATTATTCTATGCGGATAACGGAAGAATCGAATGCTCAATACCAAGATAGGCAAGGTGGCAAGGAGGATGAAAACCCGAAAAACGGTTTCATCGGTAAGGCTTACTAAGTAATTGATAGCAAGCCATATTAAAATTGAAATCAAGACTATTTTATATCCTTCTTTGTGTAATCGCATTCTTCTTTCATTAAGTAGGGCAAAAATAGTGATTATTTCTTGAATTCTAAATGGGTGTGTTAGCCGAAGAAGCGGATGAGCAGGTAAACGAAGGGTGACGCAAAGAGGATGCTGTCGAAGCGGTCGAGAAGTCCGCCGTGACCGGGCAAGAATTTTCCAGAGTCCTTTATGCCCAGGTTGCGTTTGATCATGGACTCAACAAGATCGCCAAAAGTGCCACTGATTGTCACAATGGTTGCGAGCAAAATCATGAAGGTTATGTCATATTTCTGGAAAATACGCTGAAGGGCGATGCCAAAAATGATGCAAAGAAACCATCCTCCGAAGAATCCTTCCCAACTTTTTTTTGGTGAGATCCTCTCAAAAAGACGATGCTTGCCAAACGCTACTCCAAATAAGTATGCACCTGAATCAA
The DNA here is from genome assembly GCA_037140615.1 of Prolixibacteraceae bacterium. Lineage (GTDB taxonomy): Bacteria > Bacteroidota > Bacteroidia > Bacteroidales > Prolixibacteraceae > CAINVV01. The sequence goes on along the minus strand of JBAXED010000140.1, from coordinate 965 downwards.
AAGACCAGATGAGAAAAAATAGTGAAATGAGCAGTATCGGATCGTAATTGTTATCCAAAGGAAATGCTGGAAAAACAAAATAGTTGAAAAGAGAAAATGGAAGGATGATATAAAGAATCCCAAAAAGGGTTACCGAGATATTTTCCAGCGCATTTTTTTTCTTTCTGTAAAGTTCAAGAGCAGGAATGACAAACAGAACAGAGAGGCAGAATCCGGTAGGGTCAATGGTTAGAATCCCAACGTGATAAAGGAATGTAAGCAGGAAAATAGAAAATCCAAAAAGTATTCCAATGTTTTTTTGAGGAGAAATTCCTGCCGCTTTTGATAATTGATAAAATTCTTTAAGTATAAAAATGGAAAACAGACCAAACAGCAGGGCGAAACTCCACGGGCCATACCAGATGGTTCCTATTAGCACGGCTGCAAAGAGCAGTCCGGAGATGCTCCTCTTGTAAAGTTCTTTCAAATTTCTCCCATTATTAGTTAGTTCAATAGTAACAACGCCTCTTTTTCACCTTTCCCTTCCATGTGAAATTTAACATCGTCAAATACATGGTCGTTATATCTTCCGAAAAATAGATCTTTTTCTAACCTTTTTCCATTATGTTTTGCTGTTATGCAACAGTATCGTTGTCTTCAGCAGCGGCTACTTCAATGGCTTCAACTTTTTCTTCTTCCTTCGTTTTATTCCAAGGTCTTGGCCCAAAAACGGCTTCCAAATCTTCCGTAAAGATCACCTCACGCTCCAAAAGTAGTTCTGCAAGCTTCTTGTGGCCTTCTGCATTAGAACTCAAAATCTTCTTGGCCCGTTCATATTCCTTGTTGATGATCACGTTTACTTCGGCATCAATGACCTCTGCCGTTTTTTCGCTGTAAGGTTTGGTAAATGAATAGTCTGATTGGCCGGAAGAATCGTAGTAGCTCACTTTGCCAATTTTATCGCTCATCCCAAAATAGGAGACCAT
>JBAXED010000139.1:0-8936 GCA_037140615.1 Prolixibacteraceae bacterium | reverse complement strand
AGGAACAAGGATCTAGCATGGAACATAGTTTTCTGGAAATCGTTAAATGAGACATAAGACATGAGACATGAGACATGAGAAAGCAGTGTGGCTAAAATCATCATCGAGCTTTGCTTTTTTATAGTCCAATTGGTTTTTTGCATTTATTTTAATTAACTAGATACAAATGAGATATCAACTATTATTTCTACTATTACTTTTTTTGTCTGGATCGGATTCGATTCATGCTCAGCAACCGGCAAAAAGCAAGGGACAAAAAAAATTTCTTACCATTTACGAAAGTAAAACGCTTGCGCCTGATCAAACTCCGGTATTGCTACCTTACAACCGTTGGATCGATCCGGCCGGCACTCAATTGCTCTTCGGAAACAAAGAATTGGAAAACCATGCCCTCGATGTGGCTTTATCTCCCGACGGGAAATGGCTGGCAATAGAAGGACGCTATGAAGTAGCAGTTGTATCAGTAGCCACCAACAAAATTGTTTCCACCTTTCAGCTGAACGACTATTTCAAAAATCAGATCCGGATGAATACCTTTTCCGGTATTTGCTGGAGACAGGATGGTGGAATAACACAGCTTTTCTGGGGGGCCGTTGGCAAAGAAAATTCAGTAGTAGTAATAGCTACCTGGGGGAATGGGAAATTTACTGATGCCGATATTATCCCTTTTGCCAAAGAGGCTCCCTCCGAAACAGCCTTGGTCAACGAGGTGCTGTACCAGGACGAATCGGGCATTCCTATGCTCTATGTTATTCTGAATGGCAACAACAAAGTAGTAAAAGTAAATCCGGATAATAAGAAAATCAGCTGGACATCCAAAGTCGGTGTTGCTCCTTTCGGGATTACCAAAGCCAACGGGAAAATATATGTTACTAATTGGGCAGGAGGTCAGCCTGATGCCAAGGATGCCAATGTTGCCGGGGTTCCCTGGGGAAGCGCGAAGGTAAATGATGTGAATGGAGCAACGCGCGAAGGGACAGTCTCAGTTCTTGATCCTGCAACAGGTGCTGTTTTGAAAGAAATCATGGTAGGTTTGCATCCAAACGATGTGATCGCCTCCTCTGACGAAAAATTTATTTACATTTCCAATGCTAATAGTGACCAAATCAGTGTTATCTCAACCGGATCTGATCTTGTAACCGAAACAATATCCGTCAGGTTGAATGCAGAAGAGAACAATTATTGGGGCGATTCACCGAATGGTTTGGCTCTTTCAAAAGATAACCTTACATTATTTGTATGCAATGGGATGGACAATGCGTTGGCTGTCATTGCGCTGGGGCAGAAATCTGCTTTTGGAGCAACTGAGACAACCAGTAAAGTTTCAGGATTCATTCCTACTGGCGCGTATCCTGGTGCGGCAATAGTTTCCAACGGCGGGACAATTTATGTCGCCAACATCGAAGCTGCCGGTTCTTCAATTCCTTTTTTTACCGAAGGATCCTTAAAACCCAAATACAATTCCCACAAGGAGATGGCATCTATATCCATCATTCAGGTTCCTGACAAAAAATTGCTAAAGTCTTACACGGCAAGAGTAGAGGCATCAAACATGCAGTTTCGACTCGACCTGACTGCAAAATTGCCCCGAAAAAAGGCCTTGCCGGTTCCGGTTCCGGAAAGGGTTGGCGAACCTTCGGTGATCAAGCACGTGCTTTATGTCATCAAAGAGAACAGAACATACGATCAGGTTTTGGGCGACATGAAAAAGGGCGATGGGGATTCTACCCTAACTGTCTATGGCAGGAAGGTGACCCCAAATTCCCATCAGCTTACCAGTCAATATCTATTGCTTGACAACTATTATGCCTCCGGGAAATGTTCGGCCGAAGGTCATCAGTGGACTGATGCATCCATCGTAACCGATTATGTTGAAAAATCTGTCCGGGCCTGGATCAGGAGTTATCCGCATGTGCAATATGATGCCCTGGTTTATTCTCCTACCGGTTTTATTTGGGACAATGCTCTTGCACATGGCAAGAAAGTGAGAATTTATGGAGAAGCTTGCCTGACTGAATTTGGACCGAATCAAACCTGGAGCAGCATTTACAAGGATTTCCTCAACAACAAAAAACTTGAATTCAAGAACAAAACCACTATTCAGCCGGTCGAGGCGATTCTAAGTCAGAATTTCCCCTCGTCCGACAACCATCTTGTTTCTGATGTGCAAAGGGCAGATGCTTTTGCTAAAGAGTTGCAAGAATACGAAAATCAGGCAGGGGATCAGTTACCGGAATTGATGGTGATGGCACTTTCCAATGACCATACCTCAGGTACCAGACCAGGATTGCCAACCCCACGCGCCATGGTAGCTGACAACGATCTTGCTCTCGGACAAATTGTCGAGGCACTTTCAAAAAGTAAATTCTGGAAAAACACGGCCATCTTTGTCACGGAGGATGACTCCCAGGATGGATGGGACCACGTTTCAGCATATCGGACTGTCGGAATGGTCATTAGCCCATATACCAAAACTTCTACTGTCGTAAAAACGAACTACAACCAGGTGTCAATGGTACGGACAATCGAGCAAATTCTTGGTTTGCCTCCTATGAATATAATGGATGCCACAGCCATGCCAATGTTCGATTGCTTCTCCCTATCGGCGGATGTTACTCCATATAATGCTTTGAAGAATGAAATACCTTTGGATGAAATGAACCCCGACCTGAAAGCATTGAAAGGTACTGCACTCCATTATGCCAAAAGAAGCATGGAGCCGCAGTTCGATGGGATTGACGACGGCAATGAAGAGCTCTTTAACAAGATTCTGTGGTTTGCCGCGAAGGGCAAAGAGCCTTACCCCCGAAGGAAAGAGTGACTAAAGTGAGCTAAAATGACTAGAGTGACTAAAGTTGGAACTCCCAATTTTAGAACCCTTAACTATTTGTGGCGAAATACTTTAGGCACTTGCCATTCTCCGCTAATTCTGATGGTTGCGAAATACTTTAGTCAATTTAGTTCACTCTAGTCACTTTAGTCACTTGCTTTTTCAAAGATTTAATTTTACATTTGTGCCGTGGACGGATTTGATTGATTGCAACCACGGAAAAAAATGCTAAAACAAAGTGTATTGACTTCCCATCAATCATCCATCCCACTTAGTTTTACAACCGTCACTTTAAAAAGGTGGCATTAAAAATTATAACTATGGGATATCTATTTACCTCAGAATCAGTATCAGAAGGTCATCCGGACAAGGTGGCCGATCAGATTTCGGATGCAGTATTGGATGCTTTCCTTGCACGCGATCCAAAATCAAAAGTAGCTTGCGAAACAATGGTTACTACGGGACAAGTGATCCTGGCCGGCGAAATCAAATCAGAAACTTATGTCGACGTTCGTGAAGTGGCCAGAAAGGTCATCAACAGAATTGGCTATACCAAAGCTGAATACCAGTTTGATGGCGATTCGTGCGGTGTTCTCACTGCATTACATGAGCAATCACCCGATATCAACCGTGGTGTAGAACGCGCAGAACTCGAAAATCAAGGCGCCGGCGACCAGGGAATGATGTTCGGTTATGCCTGCAGCGAAACCGACAACTTTATGCCTCTTCCCCTCGAATTGGCACATGCTCTACTCAAAGAACTGGCTAAGATCCGCAAAGAAGGCAAGCAGATGAAATACCTTCGTCCGGATGCCAAATCGCAGGTTACCATTGAATACGACGATAAAAATCAGCCGGTAAAAGTTCATACCATAGTCATTTCTACCCAGCACGATGACTTTGATGCAGATGATGTCAGGATGCTTGCCAAGATCAAGGAAGATGTCCAAAATATCCTGATTCCTGCCACCAAGGCGGTGCTTCCAGTACGCATTCAGAAGCTTTTCGAATCAGGATACATTCTGCACGTCAACCCAACCGGGAAGTTTGTGATTGGAGGACCTCACGGAGACAGCGGACTTACCGGACGCAAAATTATTGTTGATACCTACGGCGGACGTGGTGCGCACGGCGGTGGTGCATTTTCGGGCAAAGACCCATCTAAAGTTGACCGTTCTGCCGCATATGCAGCGCGTCACATTGCTAAAAACATCGTAGCAGCAGGTGTGGCAGGAGAGATTCTTGTGCAGCTTGCTTATGCCATTGGTGTAGCTCAACCGGTCAATATCTATGTCAACACATATGGATCGGCGAAAGTTAACCTGCACGACAATGAAATAGCAGACAAAATTGCCGCCTTGTTTGACCTTCGTCCATATGCTATTGAGCAGCGTTTGAAACTGCGCAATCCAATTTACGAAGAGAGCGCATCTTACGGTCATATGGGCCGTACCCCAAGAACTGTCACCAAAAAATTCGAATCGGCCTACTTTGGCAACATCGAAATTGAGGTTGAACTCTTTACCTGGGAAAAACTGGACTATGTTGATAAAATCAAGGCAGCTTTTGGAAAGTAAAACATTAGACATGAGACATGAGACATGAGAGATAAGACATGAGAGATGTCAATCTTGATAAATAATAATTAAATCCCTTCAGGTTAAAAGCTGAAGGGATTTTTTCATTACTGTTCTTTATTCTTTATAGAATGCCGTAACTTATAGCATCGAACTTTTTTCTTCATCTGTTTGATATCACAAAATGTGATATCAACAGATGAGCAAACAGATATATACCCTTTGCCTTTAACGAATAAGCGCTTGCATAAGAACCTTTAACTTTTTAAACATATCAAACAACCTAAACATTTTAAACTTAACATGCTACTCTACGACTTCATTGCGCTCTTCTATCCCCGACTCTGTGCAGGATGCCATACTGCCCTGGTGCGTGGAGAAGATATTCTTTGCCTGGGATGCCTGGCTGATCTGCCCAAGACCGGGTTCGAAAAAGCATCAGATAATCCGGTGGCACAGCTCTTTTGGGGCAGAGCAGAAATTCGCCTGGCCACCTCCTTCTGTAGTTTCGATAAAGGAGGGATTATGCAACAACTGATGCACCAGCTCAAATACAAAGGTTCGACTGAGGTAGGAGAAAAACTCGGAATGCTTTTGGGAATAGATTTAGTCAAGTCTGAACCCTATCGGGATGTTGAACTCATACTACCTGTTCCCTTGCATCCGAAAAGGGAACGCAGCAGAGGTTACAACCAGAGTGCTGTTATTGGCAAAGGAATCTCCAATTCGATGGGAATTCCTCTTCTGACTGGCATCCTGATTCGTAACCACTATTCAAACAGCCAGACCAACAAAGGAAGATTTGAGCGATGGGAAAATGTAAAAGAGTTGTTTGGTGTTAGAAAACCAGAACTCCTGGAAGGAAAACATCTTCTCTTGGTTGATGATGTTGTGACCACAGGCTCAACCCTTGAGGCTTGCGCCCAAGCACTGCTAAAAATCCCGGGGACAACAGTTAGTATTGCGACTTTAGCATATGCGTAGGACAATATGACACAGAGAGACACAGAGAAGCACAGAGTTACACAGAGAAAAATAAAAGCTAGAAACTAAATCACAAAAATTATGTATTCAAATCTAATAACCTCAGAAATAATCGGGTGTGCAATAAATGTTCACAGAATCTTAGGGCCTGGACTACTTGAATCTGTATATGAAGAATGCCTGGCCTATGAACTAAAAAAAACAGGATTTCTAATCGAAAGACAAAAAGCCGTTCCGATTATTTTTAAAGAAATAAAACTAGAATGTGGGTACCGAATCGATATTTTAGTTGAAAATACGGTGATCTTAGAACTTAAATCAGTTGATGAACTTGCTCCTATACATGAAGCTCAAATCCTAACCTATTTAAAGCTTTCAGAAAAAAAAATAGGATTATTAATGAACTTCAACGTCACTGTACTAAAAAATGGAATCAAACGATATCGTTTTTAATCTCTGTGTAACTCTGTGCTTCTCTGTGTCTCTCTGTGTAATATTTGCTGTTAAATAGCTGTTACTTTGTCCCCCATTTATAACCACTATTATCTAAGCCAACTAAATCCATAACACGGTTAACAACTGTATCTACTAATTCGTCTATAGTTGTCGGTAAACTGTAAAAAGAGGGGGTGGCAGGCATGATAATGGCACCAGCTTCGGTTAGTGTGACCATGTTGCGTAAATGAATCAGATTGTATGGAGTCTCCCTGGGAACTATAATCAGCTTACCTCGTTCCTTCAAAATCACATCAGCTGCCCTGGTAATAAGATCATCAGAAATTCCTGCGGCAATTCTACCAAGCGTTCCCATGGAGCAAGGGATAATGACCATGGTATCGTATCCAGCCGAACCTGATGCGAACGGTGCGTAGAAATCATTCGTACCAAAAATTGGAAAAGGAATCACATTCGAATCGACGGTCTCCTTCAATTCATACGCCCAAATATCTCTGGCGTTCTTGGAAAAGACAACTGCACCACTTTCTATCTCCGAAGAGGAAACTCTCAGCTTCTCTATAAACCGCTTGGCGTAGATAGAACCGCTGGCACCAGTGATCGCAATTACAATTTTCTTACCCATGCCTCAAAATTAGAAAAATTTGCCCATTCTTTTTCAAAAAAAAAGCCTCCCCGAAGGGAGGCTCTTAAAAAGAAAACTATCGATTTGATATGATGTCGATTATTGAACAATAGTGAATTCCTTCTGGATGGTAATACCTGATGCAGGAGTACCAAAAGCAAATGCACCACCGCTTGCAAGATTATGAGCTCCAGCAGGTGAAGCACCAGTTGCGTCGGTAACCATTCTTGCAGAAAGTAATGCATTACCAGCAACACCACCAAGAGTTACCTTGTCGATATTAATAGCCATGGTAAGTGTTGGTACGCCAGTTGCAGGATAAGATGCAATAAACGTTTTCAACTTAGCCAAATCAGCAGATTTGATAACTGTTTCAGCATAAGGAGTTGTTGGTGTAATAGCAACTGCATTGGTATAGTCTCCAACAAGTGCATTGGTGTTAATGGTAATGGTTGTATTAGCACCTGTAGCAGACAACAATTTGGTTTGATAAGATGAAAGGTCAACAGAAGCCAAAGTAGCATTTCCTGTGATAACAATGCTAGCTGGATAATCTCCTGAAGATTTCAGAGCTGTCAAAAGTGGATTGTTCTTGATTACAAGGTCAGAACCTGGACCACCATAAGCAATATTTCCTGGCTGATAGTAAGTATGTCCAAGAGCCATAGAAACCAATAAAGAGGCTCCATCAACAGTCAATGAGTTAACATTACCTGAAGTTGTAAGTGATACCAATTTGGTCAAACCAACAAGACTAGCTGAAGCCAAATTACCACCCAATGTCAATGTGGTCAATTTTGCACTTGAAGTTGCAGCTACAGCACCCGTTGTAGCAGCCCAAGTAGTTTGTGCTTTACCTGAAATACTAGCTGTAACAAGATTAGCATTCCATGTATCAAGATTAACAGAAGCATTAACGTTTCCTAAAGTCAAAGTAACAACTTTGCTTAATGTAGCAGGTATTGCCCACTCATGTTTAGCAAGAGTAACTGTAGTAGCATCGGAAGTCAAAGCACCAGAAACCAATAATGGGAAAGTAATTGTTGCAGGTCCGGTTAAAGAAACACCACCAACAGCAGTGCCTAATTTGCTGAAATCAACTGTACCACTGGTTCCTGTATTAACAACAACACCAACAGCTGCAGTAGCCAAATTGGCAAACTTAACTGTACCACCGTTTCCTGTGGCAACAGAAATAGCACCAGTTGCAGCAGTAGCAGCAGAAAGATCAACAACTGCAGCTGCGGTTGGAGCAGAAATGCCTAAACCAGAAGCATAATCAGTTGAACCCAATTTAATATTAAGCGCGGTTGCTGCTGTCAGAGAAGTTACGCCACCAGACAAGATAACATCTGAAGCCAAAGGATATACAAGTACACCAGCAGATACAACGCCATCATCAACCATCTTTCCAGAAGCTAAAACTACGTTAGGAAGGTCAATCTTGGTAGTTCCAAGAGGAGTAGTAGCAGCTACTACGGCTTTATTAACTAAGATAAGATCACCACCAACTTTCTTCAAAGTTGAAGAAGCATAAGGACCATCATAACTCAAAGTTACTGTACTACCAACATTATCCAACGTTGAAAGGTCAACATCAGCACCAGCACCTTTAGCTGAACCAGTAACGGTCAAAGCTCCTTTAATAGAAACAAGCTTAGAAAGATTAATTGCATCACCTTGTTTGAAGATAACAGTAACATTACCTGTACCAATTACGGCAGTAATTTTGTTTGTAACAACAGCTACATTTGCAAGTTGAGCAGAAGTGATATTAGTTTTGTCAATATAAACGTTACCATTTACGATACCCAACTGACCAAGTTTACCCATGTAAAAAGTAACCTCAGCATCAGTAGTCAAAGTAACATCACCATTATACATGGAAGTGTTAAGTAAAATTTGCTCTAACTGAAGTTTCTGAGCATTCAATAACAACTGCAAACCTTGGATTGTAACAGCAGTTGCATCTGGACCTGAACCAGTAACAGCAAGACCGTTCAAAGAAGTTTGAAGAGTTGTAATGGCAGCAAGCAAAGTAACATTGTCAGCAAGCGCTTTAGTTAACTGAACTGTCTGAGCATCATTAGATGTTCCAAGATTAGTTAACTGAGTTTTCATTGCTGCATTGTCAAGAGTTATTTTGGAAATCAAACCTGCTAAGTCTGTTTTCAAACCGTCAACAACCCCTTTGGTTGCAGAACCAACAGTAGCAACACCATTCAATGTGGTTGTGATACCGTCGATCTTTGTTGTAATTCCAGCCAAGCTTGTGCTCAATGATGTAATACTTGCAGTTGTTGGTAAACCGGAAATTGCAGTTGCAAGAGAAGCTACAGAAGCTTTCAACGATGTAATGTCAGCTGACAAAGTAGTAACTCCAGCAACCTGGGTTGCAAGTGCATCCAGTTTGGTGTTCAATTGTTTGAAATCATCCGCATACTTGTTGCAAGATGATGCAAAA
>JBAXED010000138.1:0-8965 GCA_037140615.1 Prolixibacteraceae bacterium | reverse complement strand
TTAAAAGACTGATCGATTTATTTTGTCAATCTTAACGACAAAAATAGATAAATTCACACCCGTAAACAATGAGGATTCGAAGCATTTTGCTCTTCCTCTGCTATACATAAATGTTTTAAAGTGCTTAAATGACCTCGATGAGACAATTCATGTTCCTCATATCCTTGCTGTTCGCGCTGACTGCCTGCCATCGGAATCCATTGAAAGTAGATGTTTCCAACATAAATTTAACAATGAAAATCGGGAGGTTGGATCAGGATCTATTCACAGTAACACGAGGGAACATCAAACAGGCGATTCCTGCATTGCAAGAAAAATATGGTGCTTTTTTCTCCCTTTACAACAAGGAAATTTTAGCCATTGGAAATTCAACAGACTCCCTTTACGCGGATTATCTGATTACCTTCATAGGTGACTCAACAGTAACAAAAGCCCGGCAGAAATCCGATTCTCTCTTTCATGATTTTGAACCGTATGCCAAACAACTTGAATTGGCCTTCAGGCATTACAGATATTATTTTCCGGGGTATCCTGTTCCTTCAGTCTATACCTATTTATCCGGTTTTAACCAATCAGTTGTTACCATGCCTCAAGCTGTTGGTATAAGTCTGGACAATTACTTGGGTTCAAATTGCAAATTTTATCAACAATTGGGGATTCCTGCCTACAAAAGGCAGAATATGGAACCTAAGAAATTGGTTTACGATGCAATATACGGCTTTGTATCACAACAATTTGAGTATAGAGGTAACACTGAGAACCTAATATCCAATATGATACACCAGGGGAAACTGCTCTACTTATTGGATGCGCTGGTCCCTGATGGACCTGATACGCTTAAAATAGGGTATAGAAGTGTTGAACTGGATTGGTGCAAAGCCAATGAAGCAGAGATCTGGAGTTACCTGGTCGAGAAGAAAATGCTTTTCTCAGGCGACCGGATGGAGTTGGTAAGGTTTATCAATTCTGCTCCTTTCACCACTCCCTTTGGGCAAAAATCGCCAGGAAGAACTGGCATTTGGCTAGGTTGGCAAATAGTAAAATACTACATGAAAAAGAATCCGCAAACCAAACTGCAGGATTTAATGAAAGAGAATGACTACCACAAAATTTTGAATGATTCAGGATATTCGCCTGAATAAGAAATAAAAAAAGTTCCGGTCAGGAACTTTTTTTATTTCTACAGGGGACGTATTTTGATGTTACGGTACCACACATCATTGCCATGGTCTTGCAGTGCAATGCAACCCTCTTTGGGAACTTTTGCCCAGTCGGGATTGTATGAAGGGAATTTTGAGTTCTTAACCAATTCGTTCCATTCAGGTGTCCAGAGATGGTATTCCAAAATTGTTGCTCCATTTTGCTTGTGAACAACAGTACCCTGATAGCACAAAATTTCGGCACTGTTCCACTCGCCAAAAGGTTTGGTATTTTGCGGTTTGGCAGGGATCAGGTCATACAACGATCCGGCCATTCTGTTGCCTTCTTTGCCTAGCAAGGCATCAGGGTGATTTTCATTGTCAAGAACCTGAAATTCAGGTGCTGTTCTCCATATCTCCTTCCCCTTTACTTCCTTCCCGAGGTAGAAGATTCCGGAGTTTCCCCCTTTTGAGATTTTCCACTCAATCTTCAGGTCGAAATTTGAAAATTGTCTGGTTGCAAACAGAATATCTCCGCCATTTGCAGCGCCTGCCTCTCCATTGCCCGAACCGATACATTTGAGAGTTCCATCTTCAATGATCCAACCAGCAGGAAAATCAGTCTTATTTATTCCTCTCCAGCCTTCTCCATTTTTACCATTAAACAGCAGTATCCAACCTTGTGCTGCTTCAGCGTCAGATAGCTTGTTGAATTCCTCAACCGCGGCACTTTTCTGTGGGGCTGTGCTTTTAGCTGTATCAGCACTTTTTTTAGGTTGTGTATTGCAGCCTGCGGCAATCAAAATTGCAGCAAAAAAAATCAAAAGGTTTCTTTTCATATTTTACAGGTTTTGAAGTTGGATTTACATAAGTGCTAAAGTACAAATTTTATAAAAAATACAAATTATAATTCAATAAAGAACATTTGGGTTGACTATTCGTTGTAACTTTGATAGCACTTCAAACGTATTTTGAGATAGTGTTAATGATTGTGTCTATGACAAAGAAAATTGGGATATTGACAGCAGGTGGTGATTGTCCTGGCTTAAATGCAGCCATCCGCGGTGTCGGCAAAACTGCCATACTTAATCATGGGATGGAGGTGATTGGTTTTACTGCAGGCTACAGCGGCTTGATATGGAAGGAATATGTTGAACTGGATGAGTCTAAGTTATCAGGGATTCTTACTGTTGGAGGGACAATCCTGGGTACATCACGGGAAAAGCCATTTAAGATGGAAAAGGGTGAAGAGACAAACGAGAAACCGGCACTCATTAAGAAGAATTACAATGATCTGGGGCTTGATTGTGTTGTTTGCATAGGCGGAAATGGAACAATGAAGACTGCTGCACAATTACAGAAGATGGGTATCAATGTAATCGGTATTCCTAAAACGATTGACAATGATGTTTTCGGCACAGAGCTGACTTTTGGTTTTGATTCAGCAGTTACGATTGCCACAGAAGCCATTGACAGGTTGCATACCACTGCCAACTCTCATCAGCGGGCCATGGTCATTGAAGTGATGGGACACGATGCAGGCTGGATAGCACTTTATGCAGGATTGGCAGGTGGCGGCGACATCATCCTGATACCAGAAATAAAATACAATATTAATAGTGTATGCAAAGCCATAGAGAACAGGTTTTCCATGAAAAAGCCTTACTCTATCGTCGTGGTAGCTGAAGGTATTGATCATCCACCCCATACTTCAGCTTCGGCATACATCGCTGAAAGAATACAAACCTTAACCGGCATTGAAACCAGGGATACCAGGTTGGGCTATATTCAGCGGGGAGGTAGTCCCTCTGCCATGGACCGGATTCTGGCTACCCGTTACGGCGCATATGCAACCGAATTAATCGCCAAAGGCCAATATGGTCAGATGGTTGCTGTGCAAAATGGCAAAATCGGGTCTGTTTCTCTTGAAAAAGTAGGTGGCAAGCTAAGTTTGGTCAATCCAAATGATACGCTGGTTGAGAAAGCAAGAAAGATGGGTGTCTATTTTGGTGATGAATAAATTATTAAATCATTTTTTTAGTTTTGTAACCTGAATCAAGAGTAATTTTTTCCATAACGCAATTGACTTCAATTTATTTCAATAAATTTTAAATTTTAAGTTAAAACCTATGCTATATTCAATTCGCTTTTTCACTGTTGCCCTTCTGCTCATCATTGGGTTGAATGCCGGGGCTCAAACGACTGCCGAGATGGCTTTCGAAACCATGGACCACGATTTTGGCAAGATCAAGGAAGACGCCGGTCCTGCTAACTTTAACTTTAATTTTAAAAACAATGGGAAAGTTCCATTGGTGGTGTCAACAGTCAATGCCTCTTGTGGTTGCACGACACCAGAATGGAGCAAAGAACCGATCTTACCTGGAAAATCCGGATTTATCAAAGTTTCCTACAATCCTTTAAATCGTCCGGGAAGTTTCAACAAGACCATCACTGTCATGGCAAATATCCCCAATGGGGCACTTGTGTTGAAAATTGCCGGAGAGGTTGTTCCAAAGACGCTTTCTGTAGCTGAGCAATACCCCATTGACCTGGGTAAAATCAGGATGCTGAATAACAATCTTTCCTTTGTAAGAATCAAAAACAATGAGAAGAAAACCGACTCTTTGAAATTCATCAACACTTCGGGTAGTAAAGTAACCATCGGACTAAAAGGTGTTCCTGCGCATCTTATTGTAAATGCTGTGCCTGCTGTTGTTGAGCCCAATGCCACCGGTTTTGTTGTTGTCACTTTTGATGGAGCTAAAATTCCGGAACTTGGATTTCAAATGGCCAGAGTTTATCTTACCTACAATGGAGAAGAGAATTACAATTTTGGGGTCAATATAACTGCAACAGTAGAGGAAGATTTCTCAAAACTGTCACAAAAAGAGATTCAGAATGCACCCATCATTGATTTTAACGAACGCGTATATGATTTTGGAGAGATCAAGGAAGGAAAGAAAGTTGAGTACACCTTTAAAATTCTGAACAAAGGGAAAAGTGATCTTCAGATCCGCAGCGTCAAAGCATCATGCGGTTGTACTGCAGCAAACCCAACTTCAAATGTTATTAAACCAGGATCTGATACCGATCTTAAAGTGATTTTTGATTCCACCGGGAAATTAGGTTTGCAGAATAAAACCATCACTGTCATATCCAACGATCCGAACTCAGCTACGACCATTTTGCGGATCTCCGGTAATGTAGCAAAGGCGCAATAACTGTGTAGAGACGTGGCAAGCCACGCCTTATTCGACATTTATACATAAGAGAGAGACGGGGCATGCCTCGTCTCTACGCATATATTATCAAACAGAGATGGCAAAATCCGGAAATGTTAATCATCCTGAAAATGATACTTCCTTTATCGGACTCAGTGTCAACAAAGGGATTGAACATCCTGAAGCAGTGAATACGGATTCGGTCAATCGTTTTCTGAAAAAAAATAAGAAAAAAGAGTTAACCTCCGAACAATATTGTGAAGGTATTCTTCAGGGCAATAGAACGATTCTGAGCAGAGCTGTAACCTTGATTGAAAGTAATAAGCCTGAACATCAAGTCATTGCCCAGAAAATTATCGGACACTGTTTACCTTTCTCAGGAAAATCAATTCGAATTGGCATTACCGGTGTGCCTGGATCCGGCAAGAGTACATTTATAGAATCATTTGGAACTTATCTAACTTCTACCGGGAAAAAACTGGCAGTCCTTGCTATTGATCCAAGCTCTGAGCGATCAAAAGGATCTATTCTTGGTGACAAAACCAGAATGGAAGAACTTTCAGCTGATCCCAATGCATATATCCGGCCAAGCCCTTCCTCGGGGTCTTTGGGTGGAGTGGCCAGAAAAACCCGCGAAACAATATTGTTGTGCGAAGCAGCCGGCTACGATACCATTCTGATCGAAACTGTGGGAGTAGGTCAATCTGAAACGGCCGTTCATTCTATGGTTGATTTCTTTCTTCTCCTGCAAATTTCAGGAGCTGGAGATGATTTACAAGGGATTAAAAGAGGCATCATGGAAATGGCGGATGCCATAGTTATCAACAAAGCAGATGGCGACAACCTGCATCGCGCCAGTGCGGCAGCAACACTTTACCGCAATGCACTGCATCTATTCCCTCCATCACTTTCTGGTTGGATACCTCAGGTCAAAGTTTGCTCTTCTATCAGGAAAACCGGTATGAGCGAAATTGCCGGGAGTATAGAAGAATACTTCGAAATGGTTAAAGAAAATGGTTTTTTTGAGGAACGACGTTCTTCGCAGTCCAGATTCTGGATGTTTGAAACCATTGATGCAAACCTGAAAGATAGCTTTTACCAGAACAAACTAGTTCGTAGTAACATTACTGCACTTGAAAAAGATGTTTCAGAAGAGAAAATCAGTCCATTTGTAGCTGCCCAGCAGTTGCTTAAAAAATATTACAGCACCATTGGTAAACACTGAGAGCACTGTTCTCAAAATGTTTTCTATTTTTGAACTATTCATTTTAAACCCGGGTTGTTGTTCAACCCTAAAACAAAGAAAAGCAGATGATAAAAAGAATGTTGTTTTTGGGATTGATCACATGTAGCATTATCTCCTGTGCAAAACCAGATAAATTTGTAATCAAAGGGGAGATAAAAGGCAAAGATAGCGGCAAGATTCTGTTGATGAAATTTGCTGATGGGAAATGGGTTGCAGAAGACTCTTCATCAATCAACAAAGGCAAATTCCAGCTTACCGGAAAAACGGATCTGCCTGAGCTTCGTTTTGTGGCCATGGGTCCACAGGAAATGGTTGCACAATTTTTTGCAGAAAACGGTTCAATTACAATACAGGCATATGCCGATAGCCTTACTAAAACTGTTGTAACCGGATCCAATTCTAACGAAGAATTTAATATCTACCAAACAGAATTGACGAATTTATCCAAAGAGGCACAAGGAATGCAGCAAAGATATGCCACGGCTCAACAATCAGGAGATCAGGAAGGAATGAAAAAAGCCCAAATCGATTACGAAGCAATGGTACAGAATCTTAACGTATATGCCAAGAATTTTATTCGTGAGCATAAAAAATCCACCGTCTCACCTCTTGTTGCCATGATGCAGTTCGGGCAAACCATCTCCGCTGCTGAAATTGATACTTTAATTGCTTTTCTGGATCCGGCTGTTCAGCCCTCGATTTATATTGGTGAACTGAAAAAAATTGCAGATAAGAAAAGGATCACCGATGCAGGTGCATTGGCTCCCGACTTTACACTGCCAACACCTGATGGAGGTACTTTCACCCTCTCCTCAACCAGAGGAAAATATGTGATGATTGATTTCTGGGCCGCATGGTGTCAACCCTGTCGCAAGGAAAATCCAAATGTTGTGGCCCTTTACGGAAAATACAAAGATCGGGGATTTGATGTTGTTGGTGTATCCCTCGATAGAGAAAAAGAGGCCTGGGTTAAGGCAATTTCCGATGACAAACTGGTTTGGCATCAAGTCTCTGAACTAAAATTCTGGCAGAGCGAAATCGCTCAAAAATATGGCGTTACAGCAATCCCATGCACTTTTTTACTTAACAAAGAAGGTAAAATCATTGGAAAAAACCTGCGTGGGGAAGAGTTGGCCAATAAATTGGCTGAGCTGATGGGCAAATAATGAATAACGAAAAGAAAAAGTGAACAATGAATTTTAGAACTAATTGATAGGTGCACTGAAATTTTAATTGCTCGCTTTTTATTTTTCATTGATGGATTTTAACATTTCGTTGATTTTTGTTCATAAATAGTTGTAATCATCACGCAACCATTTCAATCCCGAGTTACGTCTTAAGACTAGTCACTAGTTCTGAAAATATGTTCAAACCACACTTTATGTGGTTTTTATTTTCGTTCTTTAACAACTTTTGAAGACATTTGCAGGGATAAATTGTATCAACAGTACATCGTTCCAAATCTTTTATCAGTTTGTTAAAAGTGACCCAGTTAGAAGAGATCATATATAAATGTTGGGAGGGTAACAGCAAGGCTCAAACCGAGTTGTACCGTCAATTCTCACCAAGAATGTATGGGGTCTGTCTAAGATATGCGAAAGATTCTGCGGACGCTGAAGACATTTTACAGGAAGGTTTTGTAAGGGTCTTTACCAAAATCAGGCAGTTCGAATTTAAAGGATCTTTTGAAGGGTGGATGCGACGAATCATGGTCAACACTGCCCTGGAAAAGTTCAGAAAGCATGATCGCTTGTATCCGGTAGAGGAGATGAGTATTTATGAATCAACCGAATGGGTTGAGGAAACCATCTCTTCAATTTCCGCAGGCGAATTAATGAAGATCATACAAGAATTACCACCCCGGTACAGAATGGTTTTTAACCTCTATGCGATAGAAGGTTATTCACATCTGGAAATCGGAGAAATGATGAATATTTCTGAAGGTACTTCGAAATCAAATTTGTCCAGGGCAAGGATGATTTTACAAAAAAAGGTAACTGAAGAATTCGGTTCAGAAAAAAAAGTTCGGGTAAAAGCAATATGAGAATGGATAAGAATACTATTGATCAACTTTTTAAAGAAAAGCTGGGGAATTTCGAAGAGAATCCTCCGGTTGGCCTTTTGGGGCAGATCAATGAACAGATGGTATTCAAAAGCAAAGTACGACGGCTCAATCAGGTAAAGACTGTTATCGGTATTGCAGCAGCTTTATTGATTGCAGTAGTTGCCGGATGGTACAGCACTGATCAGAAACAATTCTCAGACAACAAAATTCCTGCACAAATGAATCAGGTAATCTCCCCTGAGAATACTGTTTCAAGTAAAAAGAGTGCTATTTTGCCTGTACCTGAAAAACAACTCCTTGCTGATCAAAGTAAACAAGTAGTGATGAATGGAAGCATTCATGCAAAAAAATCACATATCCTTTCCTTATACAAAAATAAAGGTTCCGCTGCATCAGATACAAAGACTGCTATGGTCCCTCCGAAGGCTGATAAAGAGCAGGGGAAGACAGTTCTGCAAGAGAATGTCAATGCAACCAAGGAGGATAAGAAATCAGAACAGGGATCAAAAACCAGACAGAAAAATGCCGAACCACTCTATTTTGCAAATTCAGATCTAACCCCTTCCTCCTCTTCAGGCAGATCTGTCAAAGGCGCCTGGAAGGTTAAGGCAGAAGTTTCTCCGATGTTCGCTCCACAAATTCAGGGAGCAAATTCTGGAACAAAATCCATGGGAACCGTTAGTGGTGGAATGATGGCTTCTTACAAATTAAATGATAAAATCAGTATTAGTACTGGAGTCAGGTATTCTCAGATAAAGCAAGGAACCCATACAGATTATACCCTAAGTGCCAAGTCAGGCATTACTTATCTTGAACCCGTTGAGAAAAAGGCCAACATCTCTAATGAAGTTGTTCTTTATCTGCCTTCTGCTTCTAGCATCGTGTATTCCAATGGGATGCAGGCTGTCGCCTCCAACGGCATCCAGTCTGCGGCATCAAATGTTTTCGGCTCGGATGTTTCACAAGACTTTAAATATCTTGAAATACCCATTCAAGCTACTTATAAACTGATAGATAATGCTATCTCTGTTGGTCTGACAGGTGGAATAAGCACAAATATTCTGATAGGAAATAAGGCCTCAATCGTAGAGAATGGTATTTTGCTATCCAAAGGCAATACCAATAATCTCAGGGATGTCCTTTATTCAGGTTCCGCCGGAATAGAATTTGGCTATAGCCTGGGTAAAAATCTGGTCCTGACAGTAGAGCCAAGATTGAAACAATATTTACATTCTATGAGCAGCAACGATCAAATCAACTTCAAACCGTTGCAAATGGGTGTTTTCACCGGACT
>JBAXED010000137.1:0-9255 GCA_037140615.1 Prolixibacteraceae bacterium | reverse complement strand
TTCAGGGGGATAATTTGACAGATCCTACCTCTGTTGCGGCTTGTGCCAAACACTTCGTGGGATACGGCTTTTCCGAAGGTGGCCGCGACTACAATACCACCTATATTTCTGAGTCTGTCTTAAGAAATGTTGTGTTGAAACCTTTTAAAGCGGCCAAAGAGGCTGGCGCTTTGACTTTTATGTCCGGATTCAATGACCTGAACGGGGTTCCTGCTTCCGGTAATGAATTTACATTGAAACAGATACTTCGGAAGGAGTGGGGTTACGATGGGATGGTTGTCAGCGACTGGTCGTCCATCTCAGAGATGATCTCTCATGGGTACTGCGCCAATGAGAAGGAAGCTGCCTTCAAAGGGCTCACTGCCGGAGTTGACATGGAAATGTCCAGCCTTACCTATGCCGGTAACATCAAGACGCTTTTGAGTGAAGGAAAAATTGACCAAAAAGTGGTGGATGATGCCGTTAAAAATATTCTGAGGGTAAAATTCAAACTCGGACTTTTTGAAAATCCCTACACAAAGTCTGAAGCACAAAAGCAAATGCTCAATCCTGAATTTCTGGAGCATGCCCGAACAGTTGCCAGGGAAAGTGCTGTTTTGCTGAAAAACAGCGACAAAACTTTACCTCTGTCGACAAAAATTCGCTCCGTTGCAGTGATCGGCCCGCTGGCAGATTCCCCGCGTGACCAGTTGGGAACCTGGGTGTTCGACGGCAAAGCTGAGAATTCGGTCACGCCGCTAACTGCTATTAGAGAGCTTCTTGGTGCAGAGAAAGTGAATTTCATCATAGGATTGCAATATAGCCGCGACAAGAATAAAAGCGAGTTTGCCAAAGCTATTGCAATGGCAAAACAATCAGACGCCATCCTCTATTTTGGTGGGGAAGAGTGGATTCTTTCGGGTGAAGGTCAGTGCCGTGGGGAGATCAATCTTCCGGGAGCACAGGATGAGTTTATTTCGGAATTGGCCAAAACGGGCAAACCTTTGGTGGTGGTTGTCATGGCAGGCCGACCTTTGGCCATTGGAAATGTACTTGAAAAGGCCAATGCTGTTTTGTATGGCTGGCATGGAGGATCAATGGCTGGTCCGGCACTGGCCGACCTGATCTTTGGCAAAGAATCACCTTCCGGGAAGTTGCCTGTCACCTTTGTGAAAGGTTCCGGCCAGATACCGTTCTATTATTACCACAACAATACCGGCCGACCGGCATCCGCAAAGAACTGGACTCCCATGGACAGCATTCCGGTAGTTAATCCGCAAACCTCACTTGGCTACAAATCGTTCCAGCTAGATTATGGATTTACCCCACTGCTGCCATTTGGTTTTGGATTGAGCTACACAACATTTAAATACTCAGATTTGAAACTTTCCGAGATGTCTATGTCTACTTCAGGATCAATTGATGTAAAAGCCACTGTATCGAATACGGGAGAGATGGATGCCGATGAAATAGTTCAATTGTATATTCGCGATAGGGTAGGGTCGATTACCCGTCCGGTGAAAGAGCTGAAGGGATACAAAAGAATTTCCATTCCACAGGGGAAGAGTGCCGAAGTAGCTTTCAAACTTGACGCAAAAGACCTGGAATTTTTCAACGGCAAGCAGAACGTGATCGAGCCTGGAGAATTTGATGTATGGATTGGACCCAGCTCAGATGAAGGGCTGCATGGAGAATTTACCATTCATTGATATGGATCATGGGTGTTCAGTTAAATACGCATTATTTGGTCTAATGTCCTGATTTATTGCGTCTCTACGGGCCTAAATATTTTTTGTGTGAACAATTATTAGTTCAAATATTTTTAATAGCGACCACCAATGTATTTATTAAATTTTCTAATCCTCATCCTTGGCCTCACAGCAAGTGCCAATGCCCAGCAACTAGATCATTCCAAAGAGAAAACTGACCCGAAATACAAATTGGTTTGGAGCGACGAGTTTGATTACTCCGGTCTGCCGGATGCAAAAAGATGGAGTTTCGATGTGGAAGGAAATGCCTCTGGATGGGGAAACAACGAGGCACAGTTCTACACCAAAGACCGCATCGAAAATGCCGAAGTAAAGGGAGGATTCCTGACCATTACTGCCATCAAAGAGGATTTTCAGGAAAAAAAATACACTTCCGCAAGGCTAAGAACAGCCTCCAAGGGTGACTGGCTTTACGGACGGATGGAGATCAGGGCAAAGCTTCCCGACGGTCGTGGCATGTGGCCTGCCATCTGGATGCTTCCAACCGATTGGAAATATGGCGGATGGCCGGCCTCCGGCGAAATTGATATCATGGAGAATGTTGGGTATGACCCTTATGTTATTGTGGCGTCAGCCCATACCAGGTCCTACAACCACGTTCAGGGTACCCAGAAAAACAGCAAATTGACTATTGCTGATTGCTATACCAATTTTCATGTATACGCTTTGGAATGGGAAGCTTCTGAATACAGGGTCTTTGTCGATGATCAACTCTATTTCACCTTCAAAAATGAAGGCACCGGCTTCAAAGCCTGGCCTTTTGACCAAAAATTTCATTTGATTCTCAATGTGGCCGTAGGAGGTAACTGGGGAGGGAAAAATGGAATCGACGAAAGCATCTTTCCCAAGGCGATGGTGGTCGATTATGTGAGGGTATATCAGAAGCAATAATTTAAATTTGCTGTTTACACTATGGATTGGAATCTTCTTGTTAAATAATCTCCTTCAAAACCAGTCCATTAAGTAATGAACTTCGAACGTAAATCTCATGTCTCATCTCTCATGCCTCATGTCTCATCTCTCATCTCTCATCTCTCATAACTCTCCTTGTACCGCTTAACCAAATCATTACGTAAATTTAGCAGTTGCTCAGAGATCCCTACTTTGAAAATATGTGGCATCACGAATCGCTTGTGCTCTTCAGGAAGTTGTGCAGCACGGATGGTGAGATATTCATGACATTCGGATGGAGTGGGCATAGGATGACAAAGTTGACCATTTTCGTAAACAGGCTGAAGTAATTGCTCCCTTTTTAGTTTGCATACCTGTGTTTTCTTGTCTGACTGGGTGGGATGATAGAGCCATTCACAGTTTCCCGGAGTTTCGCCATCCAGCAGAATACCATCACGATAGATATTCCCTTCCTCATCGAAAAACCGCCAAACCATCTTTTTCCCGGGGAGGGTGTTTTTTTCAATATTTTCTGAGATTTTCATACTCGGTATTCCGGCGCTGGAACACAACTTGTATACACCGTCCAACGAGGCATCCGGCTTGCCGGTAACAAGTTCAGTGCCAATCCCAAATCCGTCAATAGGTGCCCCTTGATCTTCTAGACTCTTGATAACGTGCTCGTTAAGCTGATTGGAAACAAATATTTTAACATTGGATAGCCCCTCTTTGTCCAACAATTTTCGGGCTTTTTTGCTTAGATAGGCCAGGTCGCCACTGTCAAGGCGGATACCAATGAGAGAATCACCATGCAAGGCCATCTCTTTTGCAACCAAAATGGCATTCGGCACACCACTTCGAAGTGTTTCATAGGTGTCGACCAGAAGGATCGAATTTTTGGGATTTATTTGAGCGTAGGTGCGAAAGGCTGCCAACTCACTTTCGAAACTTTGTACCCAACTATGGGCCATGGTTCCCGATACCGGAAGGTCGTACATAAAGCCGGCTAGCACGTTCGAGGTAGTTGCAGCACCACCGATGATAGCTGCCCTGCTGGCTTGCAGTCCGCCAAACCCATGAGACCTTCTCAGTCCGAAGTCGGAGAAGATTTTGCCGTTGGCGGCCAGCTTCACCCTGAATGCTTTGGTAGCGATAAGCGACTGGAAATTGAGGATGTTGAGTAGTAAAGTTTCAATCAGTTGGGCTTCAATGAGGTCGGCTTCAATCCGTACGATCGGCTCATTGGGAAACACGAGTTCGCCCTCCCTAACGGAGAGAATCTTTCCTTTAAAACTAAAGTGACTCAAATAGTCAAGAAATTCGGGTTTTAGACCTAGTTTCCGGAGGTATTCAATGGCCTCTGCGTCGTATTTAAAGGATTGCAATTGTTCCAGAAAATCTGCCAGACCGGCAAATGCAAGAAAACCGCCTTGGAAAGGATTGGTCCGGAAGAAATAGTCAAAGACAGCTTTCTCTTGTTGTTTCCCGGAATAAAAATACCCCTGAGCCATGGAGAGCTCATAGAAATCTGTATATAAGCCACTTATTCGAACTGGTTGGGCAGGCATATTATCTTTCTATCGTTTGCGACCTGTTTGGACCAACAGAAACGATGGTGATGGGCACCTTCAGGTAACCCTCAATGAATTTTATGTAACCGGATAGTGCCACCGGGAATTTTGAAGTGCTGTCAACTTCTGTCAGATCTGACTTCCAACCGGAAAGTACTTCATATACAGGAACAACATTTTCATCTATCTCATTTGGAAAATCCTTTGTCAGGACACCGTCTATGGAGTAAGAAGTACATATTTTGATCGTTTCGAACTTGTCCATCACATCCGCTTTCATCATGATCAGATCCGTTACGCCATTGATCATGATCGCATAGCGAAGAGCCACAAGGTCCAGCCATCCGCATCTGCGGGGCCTTCCGGTAGTGGATCCGAACTCATTGCCAATTTTACGAAGAGTTTCTCCTGTTTCGTCCAGAAGTTCTGTTGGGAAAGGACCACTGCCAACCCTGGTGCAATAGGCTTTGAAAATGCCATACACTTTCCCGATTTTGTTGGGCGCGATGCCGAGACCCGTGCAGGCTCCGGCGGCAATGGTATTGGATGAAGTTACGAAAGGGTAGGAGCCGAAATCGATGTCCAGCATCGTGCCCTGTGCGCCTTCTGCGATAATGCTTTTTCCGGCCAGCAATTGGTCGTTGATAAAATGCTCACTGTCAATTAGCTGAAATTGCTTGATGACCTCAATTCCCTCGAACCACTCTTTTTCGTAATCCTGAAGTGCCTGCTTGTAGTCGAAATGATAGAATTTGGTGAGCAGTTCGATGTGCTGCTCTACCCTGACATCGTATTTTTCCTTGAAATTATGCAGGATATCCCCAATGCGCAAGCCATCTCTGCCTATTTTATCCCGGTAGGTTGGACCGATGCCTTTTAGCGTAGATCCGATTTTGGAAGCCCCTTTGGCCGACTCTGAAGCAGCGTCGAGCAATCTGTGGGTCGGTAATATTAGGTGAGCTTTTTTAGAGATGTACAGTGTTTTGGTCAGGTCAAATCCAATATTCTTAAGCGATTGAATCTCTTTTTTGAAAATAGAAGGATCAATTACAACTCCATTCCCTATGATATTTATCTTGTCTCCCCGAAAGATCCCGGATGGTATCGTATGCAATACATGTTTGATGTTGTTAAATTCTAATGTGTGTCCGGCATTGGGACCTCCTTGAAAGCGGGTAATCACATCGTAACGTGGTGTTAATACGTCCACAACTTTTCCTTTTCCTTCGTCTCCCCACTGAAGACCCAACAGTACATCAACTTGCATCTGGTATTTATTTACTTATTAGACAAAAACATGCAAAATTAAGCCAATTTTGGCAGAAAAGAGCATGATTTTACTATTTGTAGAGAGGAATAATTCACAATTGATGGTTCATTACTTTCCTGTTTCCCTGGTTTTTTGATCACTTTGGGGGCAATCGATCGGAGGCATAATGTGAACTAGCTATTCCTTAAAAATAAAAAACCTCCCGAATGGAAGGTTTTTTATTGAGGTATTCAATTTTTTATTTGGAATCTTCCGATTCACCATAAAGGTAAAGCGAGTGGTGCGACAATTTGAAATTGTGCAGCGCGCAAGCATCTTCAATAATCTGGCGGATACGTTCGTCGTGAAATTCAGATACTTTTCCGGTCCGGATGTCGATAAGATGATCGTGCTGGGTTGTGGCCAATGTCTTCTCAAATTGAGCAATATTTTTGCCAAATTGATGCTTAACAACCAATTTGCAGTCCAGCAGAATTTCAATCGTGTTGTACAAGGTAGCCCTGCTAACACGGTAGTTTTTGTTTTTCATCGAGATGTATAACGTCTCAATGTCAAAATGTCCATCTCGTGAATATATTTCATCAAGGATGGCATATCGCTCAGGCGTCTTGCGATGCCCGTTTCTTTCAAGGTACTCTGTGAAGATATTCTTGACTGTCTCTTTATTTTTCTGTATGCTATTCATACTTAAACTAAGTTAAAATAGAGTGTAAAGATAATTTTTTTTTCATGATTGGTATAGTTTTAATAAAAACTTTGTAATCCTTTTTATTTTTTCTTGGTCTCCTTTTCAATCAGCTCTCCAAGATCCGAATAGCGAGCATACAAGCTATGATATTTCTTCGCATTGGATGCTATTGGTTTGTATTCCGTTTCAAATCCACTGCCCATAGCCTTTTGCGCAGCAGTGATAGTTGGATAAATGCCACCGACAACAGCTGCAGCCATCGCTGACCCTAGTGCGCAAGCCTGTTCGCTGCGGGCTACAAGTATGGGTTTGTTGATAACATCGGCAACTACCTGCATAACAAACGGAGATTTTTTCGCCACGCCGCCAAGCGCGATGATGCCTTCAATGGGGATTCCTTCTTCGGTAAACCGATCGATAATCTTTTTTGATCCGAAGGCTGTTGCTTCAACCAAAGCCCGAAAAATCCCTGGTGCATCAGAAGCAAGATTCAATCCAAGAATTGCTCCTCTCAAAAGTTGGTTGGCATCGGGTGTTCTGCGTCCGTTAAGCCAGTCGAGCGCTATTATCCCTGTGGTCCCTATTTCAATTTTTTCGGCTTCTGCTGTTAACCAGGAAATCATATTTTCAGAAATTTCTGCAATAAGCTCTGCTTTCCCTGCATCATCCAGTTTTGAAGTGCGATTGATCAATGCTTCCGTCGGTCCGAGCAAGAGTGACTTGAACCAGGCATAGACATCGCCAAAGGCCGACTGACCAGCTTCCAGTCCCAACATCCCCGGAAGGACGGAGCCGTCGACCTGTCCGCAAATTCCCTTAACAAATTTATCGCCAACTTCTTCAAACGGTGCTACCAGTATATCGCAAGTTGAGGTTCCCATAATCTTACTCAGGAAATATGGCTTGATCTCACCGCCAAGAGCCCCAATGTGCGCATCAAAAGAGCCTACACCTACCGACACATTTTCGCTCAATCCGAGGCGTTTGGCCCATTCAGTACTCAAGTTTCCTGCTTTGACTTCGCAGGTATAAGTATCTGTGTACAAACGTGCTCGCAGACCCGCAAGAACAGGATCCAGTTTTTCTAAAAAATCTTCGGAAGGAAGTCCGCCGAACTGCTCATGCCACATTGCCTTGTGACCGGCCGCACAACGGCTGCGCTTCATCACTATCGGATTGCTGATGCCAGTTAGCAAAGCAGGTATCCAATCGCAATGTTCCACCCAGGAAAAGGCAGCCTTACGCACAGCAGCATCTTCGCGTAAAACATGAAGAACTTTTGCCCAGAACCATTCGGAGGAATAAATCCCTCCTTCGAATTTGGTGTAATCAACACCTCCCCAGGATCTTGCAAGCGCATTGATCTCTTCGGCTTCTGAGGTGGCTGTATGGTCTTTCCACAGCACAAACATGGCGTTTGGATTTTCTGCAAATTCCTGAAGTAAGGCAAGTGGCGTTCCGTTCTTATCAACTGAAACTGGTGTGGATCCTGTCGTATCCACCGAAATAGCTACAATGTTTTCCGCAATTCCCCGTGGAGCATTGGCAATGGCTTCAGTGATTGTTTTTTCAATGCCTTCGAGGTAATCCAGGGGGTGCTGCCGAAACCGGTTGCTGGCCGGGTTACAATATTTTCCTGATTTCCATCGGGGATAGTAAAAAACACTGTAAGATATCTCTTTGCCATTGGAAGCATCTACTAGAACTGTACGAACTGAGTCTGTTCCGTAGTCTACGCCTAAAGTATATTTGGACATTGTTTGAAAATGTTTGAAATGTTTATGATATTAGAAATGTTTATCAAATTAACGGTCCCCGAGCGGAGCCGAGGGGGAAATGTATATGATGTTGAACCCTCTGACACTATTTTTGACCATAATAGGCATCTTTTCCATGTTTGCGCAGATAATGTTTGTCGAGTAAAAACTGGTCAATGCCTGTCACTTTATTCATGGTAAGGGCATGGTGAGCCATCTTCGCGACCTGCTCCAGAACCACGGCATTGTGCACTGCATCTGTTGCATCTTTGCCCCAGGCAAACGGACCGTGACCTTCTACAAGCACCGCCGGAACTGCCAAAGGATCAATGTTGCGTTTTTTGAATGTCTCCGAAATGACAAGGCCGGTAGCCAGTTCATAATCTCCTTTTACTTCATGCTCGGTCAACTTTCTGGTGCAGGGAATTTCTCCGTAAAAATAGTCGGCGTGTGTGGTGCCTAGTGCGGGAATTGGCAAGCCCATCTGCGCCCAGGAAGTCGCCCATTCCGAATGGGTATGCACGATTCCGCCGATCAGGCCAAATTCCTTGTAGAGCAGGAGATGAGTGGGCGTATCGGATGAGGGTTTCCATTTGGAATCCACCACTTTTCCTTCCAGATCTACCAGTACCATGTCTTGCCAGGTCATGGTGTCGTAAGACAATCCGCTTGGCTTGATGGCCATGATTCCCCTTTCCCTGTCAATTTCTGATACATTTCCCCAGGTAAAGATGACCAGACCATGTTTTACCAGATTCAGATTGGCTTCGAATACACGTTGCTTTAGTTCGATATACATTGTTTGGTATTTATTTGGCTGTTGGCTGTTAGCTGTTGGCTGTTAGCTTTTTGAACCATTCAAATTGACTTTTGTATAATATACGTTCAACATTTTTTGAAAAGATGACAGGTTTGAAACAATTGACTCGTCAATTGCATGATTTCCAAAGGCTAAATTTCTGCATATTAATAATTGCGTTTCAAGTTCAAATGAAGAACCTAAGGCAATTTCAAGAAAATGTGCAAGTTCTTTGTCACTTTTCCTGCTACATCCTTCGGCTATATTTGACGGCATCGATACAGCTGCACGCGTAATTTGAGACCGAATTCCGAATTTTTCTTCTATAGGCAGATTTGCTGCGAACCGATAAACATCTGTGGCAATTTCCATAGACTTTTGCCAGATTTGCAAAGTTCTAAAATTTCTCATTTTTATTGGTTTATTTAGGAATAAATGATGATCCTATCTTAATAAAGTTACCGATAAAAATGCAAATTCAGAAAAGCTAAAAGCTAACAGCTAACAGCCAATAGCTAACAGCCAATAGCT
>JBAXED010000136.1:0-9281 GCA_037140615.1 Prolixibacteraceae bacterium | reverse complement strand
ATAGAATGTGAAGACTATTGTGCGATTGATGTAATTAATGATGGGCAACCTATACAAAAGGCGATAAAAGATAAAATATTTGAGCCTTTTTTCAGAGGTGAAAATGCAGAATTCAAACCAGGTACTGGCTTGGGACTTCCACTGGCAAGATCCTTGGCTGAAATGCATTCAGGGACTCTAACCTTACTTAATTCTGATACGGAACCAATTACTTTTCGATTGCGTTTACCAGTCAACCTGGTTAATTCAATCAACTTACATGAAGAAGTGAATGAAAAAACTATTACAGAATCAGCCATTCACGAAAATTATTCATTTGACATTTCTAAACCAACGATCCTGATTGTTGAGGACAATGAGGAAATGAAAAATTTTGTTGGTCACGAAATCAACTCTGTTTACAATGTTTTGACTGCTGTGAATGGAGAAAAAGCAATGAGCATTTTGTACGAATTCAGTGTTCAATTAATCGTGAGTGATGTTATGATGCCAGTAATGGATGGTTTTAGCCTTCTTAAGAAAGTAAAAACTGATTTAGACTATAGTCATGTGCCAGTCATCCTACTTACCGCAAAAAACACTTTACAATCCCGTCTGGAAGGCTTGGAATTAGGTGCCGATGCATACATTGAAAAACCATTTACGGTAGATATTTTACTTGCACAAATAACGAACCTGCTGAATAACCGCAACAGCATCCGCAGCTATTATTTTAATTCTCCTATTGCGAACCTCAAATCAATGGCCCACACAAAGGCAGATGAAATCTTTTTGGAAAGTTTAAATGAAATCATCATTAAAAATATTTCAAATGCCAATTTTGACGTAGAGATGATTGCAGAACAAATGCATATGAGCAGGCCAACACTTTATCGCAAAATAAAAGCAATATCGAATCTGGCACCCAACGAGTTAATTAGAATTTGTCGTTTGAAGAAAGCTGCAGAACTGATCATAAATGGCAAGCTGAGCCTTTGTGAAATATCAGAAAAAGTTGGGTTCAGCTCACAATCATATTTCAGTCGTTCATTTTCAAAGCAATTTGAAATTAGCCCTTCTGATTTTGCAAATAATAACAAAAAACTCAAAATCTAATTCATCGCAGAAGCAATGAACTTTTAAATGAACTCCTTGTTTAATATGAATAAGGAATCATGAGTTTTTCAATTATTATTCCGATATTCGTATTAGCTATAATCATTTTGCATCAGATGCATGATCAGACCTAAATTCTTTACCTTATTTTTCCTCTTCACAATTGTACTTCTTCTCTGTTTTTCGTGCGAGAAGCTGGCGACCGCCTTTGACAATGAGGAGGATGCAGTTCAGTATGAAAAGGAGCAGAAAGTGGCTGTATCTACTCCTGATTCAACAGTATCGGTAATGACCTGGAACATACGTTTTGGCATTGGACGCGGTCCCTGGTTTGGTGATGCATGTAGCAGCAAGGTCATCTACAGCAAGGAAGAGATTATGGTTAACCTGCGCATGTTAGCCGAAAAGATTAATCTGGTAAAACCGGATATCCTGTTTATTCAGGAAGGAGATATTAATTCAACACGATCAGCGTATGTAAATGAAATCCAATGGCTATTGGATAATACCTATTTTAATTACTGCGTTTATGGCTCAGAGTGGAAGGCGCAGTTTATTCCGAGCGACGGACTGGGAAAGATGGACGAAACCGTTGCCATTTTTTCAAGATGGCCGTTAAAAGATTCCAAAAGGATTCAGCTTTCACTAAGGTCGGACCAGAGCTCCATTGAAAAATATTTTTACGTTCGTAGCTGCATGGTAGAAGCCAGAGTGGAGATTCCGGGGTTTAAAAGTTTTTATGTCGTTAATGCACATGCTTCGGCATTTGCGACCGATGATACGAAGCAAAAACACATGATTGAGTTCAAGACTGAACTCGACAGAATCGCCTCTGCCGGATTCAAGTTCGTTGCAGGAGGTGATCTGAATACACTCCCTCCCGGCAGCACAAAAACCGATTACTGTATGGAAGACAAATGTGACTGGGAGTCCTATCACAATCCCGGTGATAACCCGATGCACAAGGAAGGCAGTGACTATACCACTGAGACACAATGGCTGGTGCCTATGTTTACAACCTACAAGAGTGCGATATCACTTAGTCAGTTTCAGAATAATCCGGCTCAGTATTTTACCCATACTACCCGCCCCACCCAATTTTGGGACAGAACCCTTGATTACCTTTTTACTAATAGCAGTTGGAAAAGTGGTCAATCTATGGTCCATCAGGAGTTCCTTCCTGAATCTGATCATGCACCATTAAGCGGAAAGCTATATTTAACCAAAAACAATTAATGAGAACTTACAGCTATAGTTTCAGTGCATCCGGACATGAAAAATTATTTTCAATGTTCAGGATCACTTTGACCATCTTGTTTCTCTGCTATTCCGGTTTTAGCTATTCGCAGGAAAAAACAGTTTACAACAGCTGGAGCAGCAACAGTGCTACACTTATGCCTGCAGGGAAATGGGAGAGCGGTATTTTTCAGCCTTTCCGTTATGGACTGAACAGCAAAATGGAAATCAGATCCAATGCAATTATATTTCCGTTAATGCCGAATGTGGGATTAAAACTTTCACATGGGAAATTATTGGGGTTTAATTTAGCCAGTGAGCATGACCTGAGTTACCCAAACCTTTTCCTCAAATTTGTCAGTGCCAAAGGGGTTGGCGGACTGATTTCCCCGCAATTTAGTTTCCCCTTCATCCTTTCTGTTACCAATTCGCTGATCATCTCCAAACCCGTCGGACCCTCGGCTTTATTGGCCGCCGATCTTGGGCTGGCATTTGCCATCAGAGGCGGCAAACCGGATTATGCTGCAACCATCGACTTGCCATTGTTGTATCCACGGATGGCGCACTACTACAAAGGAGCAACGATAAAGGCTGGAGTTACCTACAAGGGCAAAATTGCCAAAAAGCTCTTTTTTGAAGAAAATGTGCGGATATTCCTGATCACCCGTAGCAGCGATAATCTATTTGTTGAAAACTACGGTACGATCTTATGGGCAACCCATGGATCTCTTAGGTTCAAAGTTGGTTACGTACTTTCATGGGGAGGATATCCATTTGGGAATCGTACTCAGATGTGGCCTGTCGTTGACATCCTGTTCGGAAGTGGCACCAAAAAATAGCCAGTTATTAGCAACCGGGTTTCCCAAAAATCCTTGCGCCTTCCGGGAATCTGAATGCAATACCCTATATTCTAAAGATTAAAATACACTGAAGGATCTTGAATGACAGATTTAATGTATGCTGATATACCTGCATTCCCGCCTTTTTCATAGAATGGTGAAATAATCCCTAAGTAGTCCAGAAGGGTTTCTTCATTGGTTGTTACATCAATAGAAGGTTTTCCAAAACATTCAATGCCATCTAAAAAGGCCTCGCCAGATGTAAAACGAATACGCTTCTTTTCGAGCTCGAAAATGCGAGTTGTTTGATCCGGTTCTTCTATTGAAAAATTTGATCCGTAAATGTGAAGAGACAAACTTGGCTGTTCCGTTAGGTTTCCCATGGCATGAACCAGATTGCCCTGGACAGGTACCACGGCACCTGTGGGTATGATACTTTTGTCTGCCAGCACGATTGATTGTCCGTCATATTGGTAGAGACGGTGATGTACCTCGCTCAAAAAACAAACCGCACCCCAATCAGATCTACCATGATTATGAATGGCTGTATAGTCGTTTTGAGCCCATGACATCAGAAATATTTCAAAATTCCTGCCTGTATAAATTTTTGAACGTCCGTAGCTGTATTGTGGTGCATGACTAAAATCAGCAAGATGCCAGAAATCCTCTGCCTTCAGTTGAAGCGTCGGCAGAATACGTGTCAGGTCATCATTGATAAGAATATCAGATTGTTCAATCTCCGAGATCAGCGTCTGCAATTTTTTGGGTATTTTATTCCTGGGTTCCATCTTTCCTTTAGCTCCTAGTTTCGCTAAAATTATGATTTAATGCCTCAACAAACAAGAAAAAATGCTTAAATAATCATGCCAACAGTATATAAAATTTAATGTTTGTAGAAATTAGCTTCTGAAGTGGACCGTTACCAATCTCTAAAATGGGCCGCAGAAGAAAAGAGATTATGGGGCAAAGACAAGGAAAACTATATCCAAAAAGAATGGTTTTGAATGCTAAACAGATTCCTCGGCAATGAGCTGAAATAACCTTATTTGAAAGAATCCGTATAGAAGTTAGTAAATATAAATCTTAAAATCTTATACTTATGGTTTATCCTTTTATCAATATGTGGGCAGTGCTGACAGGCACGCTTGCTTTTTGGGTGCTTGGCGCCCTGTGGTATAGTCCGGTATTGTTCGGAAAAATCTGGCAAAAAGAGGTTAATTTCAAAGAAGAGGAAATTACCAAAGGAAACATGGCGCTGGTATTTGGCCTTAGTTTCCTTTTAATGCTTTTCATGGTATGGGCATTGAATTTCGTTATCAACTCTCATAAGCCCGAGGAAGTCAATATGTTAAGAGGATTGCTCTATGGTGCTTTTACCGGCTTTTTCTTCTCCATGCTGACCATGGGAATCAATTATCTTTACCAGCGCCGGTCTGTGATTTTATGGCTTATTGATGGTTTTTATGTGCTTACCGGCTTGGGAATTGCCGGCATGATTTTGGGAGCCTGGAGATAGCTTAAGGTGAATCAAAAAACAGGAATTCAATTAGATGTTGAAGTTCCTGTTGTCAGATTAATGGTCACATTGTTATCCGAGGGGGCAAGATCTGTCCACACTCCTTGCAAGGCCAATCCCAACGAAGGAATCATCGTTTTAACCGTTTGGATGTCGGTATTATCAGATGATGATGTAGATTCATCCCCTGCATAGTGCGCTACGATAGAGTTTGCCATAATCCGGTCGAGTTGTAACGCTGAGATCGAAGCACCGGGAATATTATAGGGTGGTGCACTTAGCATATAATAAGAGATGGTTTTAGTACCGCTAATTAAATCATCCTTTGCATATTGTTGAAAATTGCTTCCGGCTGGGATTGTGTTGTAAGTTACCCCTTCAATTTTTCTGGAAGTTATTTGTAACGATTTAGTAATTGTGTTCAGGGTTATGATCCTGTATGGACATGGGGAGGTTACAGTGCTTCCTGTTTCAATGTCATATACAAATCCATTTCCGCTGGTTTTTTTAGTGATATCCTGTGCATGAAAATGCCCGGTAAAAACTACATTCAAACCATAATCGGCCAGAGTTGTTGAAACATTTTGCCAATCAGAAATCACGTACTCAGGGAAAACGCTACTTTGGCCCGCAAAATGCTCGATCAAGCCATGATGCATCATCGAAAGCAGAATCTTCTTTTGTAGCTTCGACTTATCGATGACCGATTTAATCCAACTTATGGTACTTGCAGATAAGCTTCCCTCGGTCACACTTGATGGATTATATTTACAAGCATCTATTCC
Organism: Prolixibacteraceae bacterium; assembly: GCA_037140615.1. Taxonomy (GTDB): domain Bacteria; phylum Bacteroidota; class Bacteroidia; order Bacteroidales; family Prolixibacteraceae; genus CAINVV01. The sequence continues at coordinate 3,810 of JBAXED010000136.1, read as the reverse complement.
CATTACCCAAACCCCATTAACCGGTTCAGAGACATAGCTCAACGAATTAGGATCGCGTTCAACCGCATTCCCATATCCGCAGTTTGCATAAATTGAGGAGAAATCAGCAGGAGAAATATTATCAATTTTTGTCTGAGATGATTGAAGAAAATTATAGGAGGCCGGATTATTAATATCATGGTTCCCAGGAATAACCAAAACTTTTATCCCCTGATCAGATAGAGTTTTAAATAAAGTTGCCAAGGTCTGGTGATCGAATTTTTCACCATCTTTGGTTAAATCTCCGGTTATCAACAAGAAATCTGGTTTTTCAGCCTTTACGGAGGTTAGCACATTCTGCAAAATTGCGCTGCTTTCCACAATTAATTTACGATCTGCAACAAGGTAACCCTGAAAATAGGCGTTAAGGGGAATTGTAAACAAGGATGGATCAAAATAATGAATATCCGAAATGATCATAAATTTGGTTGTTTCAGGAACAATCTTATCATTAGAATCATCTTTCTTGCATCCCATTAGAGTGAAGAATAAAAGACAAAAAACATAGATCAATAGTTTTGAATTCATCAATTTTTGAATTTTTTAAATTAGGAGTAAAATAGGCGAAAAACTATTGCGAATTTATAAAATGCTAACAACAATTCTCATATTTATCGCCAATAAATTTTTGGAAGAAATCGCGAGAGATGAAGTCTGCTCATCCATTCAAAGGGAAGGTCAAAATTCAAAAATAGAATTGAAAATGTTGAATAAGTTGTAAGATTCTATTAAAAAAGAAAGGGCGTTTCAAAAAAAAACGCCCTCCTGTGCTTATCAAATTACCAATCTTAGAGCTCCTTGTAAAAAGTTGTGTTGCCTTGTTCATTGACCTGGACCAGTATAGTACGGTTGTCTTTTGACAGACTCACAAAATAGTTGCCCATGTTGTTGAGCGATTTTCCGTAATACACAAACACGCGGTCTACATCATAGTCCTTGTAACGTTGGACGATATACAATTGAGCCTGAAAAGGAAGATCCGTCCATTTTTTAAGGAATGTCCTGCCTTCAAACACAGCATCTTTGGTGAAATATGCATTCACGCTTTGTCCTTCCTCATCGAAGGATGCAACATCAAAATTCTCAGTCTGGTCCCAATGAATATTTGACTGAGCTCCGAATTCGGCATGAAAACTATTTTTAACTGCCTGACTAACGATGCCTGAATGCTTGTCGACAATGGTTTTGGCTTCCATTTTCATCTTTGCTCTCTAAGCGTCCGCCCTGGCGGATGAACAAAAGAATATACTGAATCCTTGAAAACAGAAACATATTGGAACAATTCAAAGGATTAACCTCCTTTCGGGCAACTGAAAAATTAAGGAAAGAGGGATATAACTCTCTGCCTTCTTTAAAACCAAGAAATTTTTTTACCATTGCACTTGGAGTTGTCAAAGAACCCATGTTTATACTTTTAGTCGCCTGTGGTTCCTTGTATCTGGTATTGGGGGATTTACAGGAAGGATTAATGTTACTTGGTTTTCTCTTTGTCATTATGGGGATTGAATTCTTTCAGCAAAAGAAGACCGAAAAAGCCCTCAATGCATTAAAAGATATGGCAAGTACAAGGGCTCTGGTTATCAGAGATGGAGTGGAAATACGTATCCCTGGAATTGAGGTGGTTGCTGACGATTTAATTTTGTTACAAGAAGGCGACAGAGTTCCGGCTGATGCAACAGTCGTACAATCAGTAAATTTATTGGCCTATGAATCCTTGCTCACCGGAGAAGCAGTGTCTGTCAGAAAAAGAAAGTCTTGACAAGCGATCCCCTCACCATTGAAACACATGGTTCGGCAACCGTGCTTTGTGCAGATAAAACTGGTACGCTTACCGAGAATAATATGACCGTTACCAAGCTTTACAATGGAAGCGATTTCGATGCCATTGAAAAATCTGCAGAATTGCTTCCCAAATTTCATAAGATAATGGAGTTTGGCATACTATCCAGTCAGACAAATCCTTTTGATCCCATGGAAAAAGCAATGGCGAAAGGTCTGCCGAAAATTCAGCACGACTTTACTTTTGAATTCATCGGTCTGATCGGACTCTCAGACCCGATTCGTATAAACGTGAAGCAAGCAGTCGCTGATTGCTATCAAGCAGGTATCCGCGTCGTCATGATTACCCTTATCGTCTATTTCATTGGTCTCCGCCTTGGGTACTCGTCAGAAGAAGTACGGACCATGACATTTACCACTATAATAATTTCAAATATCCCGGTAATACTTACGAACCGTTCATGGTCCAATAACATATTCAGGATTATTGCCACGCCAAATAAAGCTGTTCTCTGGGTTCCAGGAGGTGCTATATTCTTTTTGCTGCTGGTACTAAATGTTCCCTTCTTCCTGAGCTTATTCCAATTCCAAAAGCTATCTTTGATCAATATGATCATTTGTAGTTTGGCTGGAATGACAACCATTGTTTGGTTTGAGATTTATAAACTCTTTAAACAAAAAAAGAGCAATTTATGTAGGAGTTAAGAAAAAAATTACCCTTGAAAAGTTTCAAAATAATAGTTTCCGCCTTCATGCTGTTTGGGCAAAGCTACTTAGGAGCTCAGGCTCAACAAACAGTTGTGACGACAGGCCTTGATATAATAAGCAATTCAGGATCAATTAGTTATACAATAGGACAAATTGACTACATCAACTCAGGAACATCTATTTCTGTTTCTCAAGGGATACAGCAATCATTTGATAAGTTGGAAGTTGTTGTAACTTCCACGATAAGCATTTCTATCTGGCCCAATCCTGCATTAGATATGCTGAGCATCAAGATTACTGACGATATCGGAGAAGGTTTGGATTACCAGATATTCAGCATGAATGGCAGGCTGTTAGACAGCAAAAAAAACAAAACCAATTTTCTAAATATTAGTCTGGCCAATTTTTCCCAGGGGGCCTATATTTTGATGATTACCCATTTAAGCCAAAAAGCAATTCCTTTTAAAATTATTAAACTCTGACCCATGTTAAAAATTGCTTCGGTAATATTCCTCATTTTATTTCCCACGCTGCTATATGCGCAGGCACCTCAAAAAATGAGCTATCAGGCAGTCATTCGTAATCAAAATAATTCGCTGATAAGCTTGACGCCAATTGGAATGAGGATCAGTGTATTACAAGGGGCCTCTGCGGGGAAACCGGTTTATTCAGAAAGACAAAACGGCACCACAAATACCAATGGATTGGTGAGCATCCAAATAGGTACAGGACAGATTCTGGAAGGCATTTTCGAATCAATCGATTGGGAAAATGGGCCCTATTATATTAAAATTGAAACGGATCCAACCGGCGGAACCAATTACTCAATCATAGGCATCAGTGAATTGCTTAGTGTTCCATATGCCTTGTTTGCGCTAAAAGTAGGAGCTGGCAGTCAAGGAATCGATGGGGAGGCTGGTGAAAAAGGTGAGGTAGGTGAAAAAGGTGAGACTGGCGAAACCGGCAATAAAGGAGAATCCGGAGATAAAGGCTCTGTTGGGAATAAAGGGTTGACTGGTGATCAAGGATCCGTTGGGACGAAAGGAGTAACCGGTGATCAGGGCATAGTAGGAAATCAGGGAGCTGTCGGAGTGACAGGGGATAAGGGAATAGTCGGCGACCAGGGTGTACTTGGGAATAAAGGGGTGACCGGAGATCAAGGCTCCGTTGGGACGAAAGGTGCAGCAGGTGATCAGGGCATAGTAGGAAATCAAGGTGCTGTCGGAGTGACAGGGGATAAGGGAATAGTCGGCGACCAGGGTGTACTTGGAAATAAAGGTTTGA